>NZ_CP173721.1:306840-613680 GCF_045181065.1 Microbacterium sp. M
CGCGGGACGAGGTTGCCGTTGGCGACCCACACGCCGTTGCGCCACCCGGCATCGGCCGAGGCCGGGTCGACGTCCATGTCGGCCGGGCCGATGTCTGCCATCGCGGGGAAGGCGACGGCACCGAGCCCGAGGCCGTCCATCCACTCCTCCAGATCGACGCGGCGGGTCTCCTCGAGGCCGCGCGCACCATCGGCGAGATGCGGGATATCGGTGAAGTGCGCGTAGGGATGCGCTTCCACGACGGCGGGGTACGTGGCGATGTCGTCGTCGAACCCGTCGTAGCGATCCGGCAGCGCGCCGGACGGCGCGGGGAAGATCTGCGCGCCGTCCACGTCGGCGAGGTTCGACAGCTGCGGGTCGCCGTTCGCCCGCAGGAAGTCGTCCCACGCCCAGGCCGAGAGGTCGACGATCTCGTTGTGCAGAAACTCCGGCGAGACGAGACCACGGGTCGCGATCGTCGGGGCGCCGGCACGATCGCCCTCGTAGTTCGTCACCGCGGGGAAGTCCACCTCGACGACCTCTGCGCCGGCGGCCTCCAGGTCGCGGCGCGCCCGCTCCCACAGGGTGAGCACGGACGGACGGGTCTCGATCCGTCGCCCCGTGGAGCCGCCGATCGACGTACCGGTCCCGGCATCCGGATCGGCGTTGATGTACATGCGCGGGACGCCGATCCGCCGGCCGCGCAGATCGGCGGCCGCCAGATCTGCGTACGAGTCGGGCCGCACGTCGGAGGCCCGGGGGATGCTCACCCACGGCTGCGCGCGCCAGAAGTCGCCCCGCACATCGGCGTCGTCCGCGACGATCACGTCGAGCACCTCGAGCAGATCGGCCATCGTCCGGGTGTGCGGCACGACGACGTCCATGGTGGGCACGAGCGGCCAGTTTCCCCGGACCGAGATGACGCCACGGCTGGGCGTGTAGGCGCAGAGGGCGTTGCAGGACGCCGGTGCCCGGCCGCTCGACCAGGTCTCTTCGCCGAGCCCGAAGGCGGCGAAGCCGGCGGCCGTCGCCGTGCCGGACCCGTTGGAGGAGCCGGAGCCGAAGGCGCTGGTCAGCCAGTCGGCGCTGTACGGGCTCTCCGCCCGGCCGTACACGCCGCGCTGCATGCCGCCGTTCGCCATGGGTGGCATGTTGGTCAGGCCGAGGCAGATGGCTCCGCCCGCCCTGAGCCGCTCGATCGTGAACGCGTCGCGCTGCGCGACGAGGTCGGCGAATGCAGGCGATCCGGCCGCTGCGGTGAGGCCCGTGACGAGGTAGCTGTCCTTGGCCGTGTACGGGATGCCGTCCAGCGGGCCGAGCGAGTGCCCGGCCGCCCGGCGGGCATCGGATGCCTCCGCCTCCGCGAGCGCGTCCGGGTTGCGCACCACGATCGCGTTGAGCGCGGTCTCGGTGCCGGGCGCGTCGTACGCGTCGATGCGGGCGAGATAGGCCTGCACCAACGCGACGCTCGTGGCCGCACCCGTCTCGAGCGCTCGCCGCAGGTCGGCGATGGATGCTTCGACCACGTCGATCATGCGGACACGTCCTTCGTGGCCGGCTGCTGCTGAGTGATGCAGTGGATGCCGCCGCCACGAGCGAAGATCGGGCGCGCATCCACGGTCACGGCACGACGGCCGGGGTAGGCGGCCTCGAGGATGTCCCTCGCACGGGCATCGGCGGTGCCCTCCCCGAACCCGCACGCGATCACGGCGTCGTTCACGACGAGGTGGTTGATGTAACTCCAGTCGACGAACCCCTCGTCGTCGCGCAGGGCGGCCGGCGCAGGGACGTCGATGATCTCGAGCGGGCGGCCCGCGGCATCCGTCTGGTCCTGAAGGAAGGCCTTCAGCTCGCGGGTGACGACGTGATCGGGGTGCGCCGGGTCGTCCTGGCGGTGCAGCAGCACGCGGCCGGGACCGGCGAACGCGGCGACGATGTCGACGTGCCCGTTCGTGCCGAATTCGTCGTAGTCGCGGGTGAGTCCTCGGGGCAGCCAGATGGCCTTCGTGGTGCCGATCGTGCGCTCCAGCTCGGCCTCGACGCGGACCTTGTCCGCATACGGGTTGCGGTTCGGGTCGAGCTGCACGGTCTCGGTGAGCAGCACGGTCCCCTCGCCGTCGACGTGGATGCCACCGCCCTCGTTCACGAGGACGGAACTGATGAGCTCGGCTCTCATGCGTTCGGCGACGGTGCGCGCGACGCCTGCCGACACCTGCCACTGGGCCCACGCCGGGGCGCCCCAGCCGTTGAAGATCCAGTCGACGGCGCCGAGGACGCCCGGCCGATCGTCGTCGAGGACGAAGGTGGGGCCGAAGTCGCGCATCCAGAACTCGTCCAGCGGCATCTCGAGGATCTCGACGGCGGAACCGAGCATGTCGTTCGCGCGCGTCATCTCGGTCGGGTCGACGATCATCGTGACCGGCTCGAACTCGGCGATCGCCAGCGCGGTGTCCGTCCACGCGCGATACGCCGTCTCCTGCCATTCGGCGCCGTCGCCCAGGGTGATCCCCGCGCGCGGGAACGCCATCCAGGTGCGCTCGTGCGCATCGCCCTCATGAGGCATCCGCCAGCCCATGTCGTCTCCTTCGATCTCCATCGACCGCATATTGATCGTGCGATCAATACAAGATGTTCCTACACTGGACAGATCATGTCAACGTCCGACGTCCGTCCTCGCACCCGCAAGAGCCCGCAGCAGCGCTCCGGCGAGATCCATGATGCGGCGATCGAGCTCGCGAGGGAAGAGGGCCTGTCCTCGTTGACCCTGCGCGCCGTCGCGGCGCGTGCCGGCGTCGTCCCGGGGCTGGTCGCCCACTACGCATCCAGCATGGATGAGCTCGTCGCCCGGACGTTCCGCGAACTCACGGCATCCGAATTGGACGACGTCCGGACGCACGCCGAGACCGAGGCCGAGCCTGCGGCTCGGATGGCGCGGATGATCTCCACGGTGCTCAGCAGCGATCACGACGACGTCACTCTGGTGTGGGTGGATGCCTGGTCGCTCGGCCGCGGCAGCGCGCCGCTGTCGGTGGCGATCGACGAGCAGATGAGTGCCTGGCAGTCGTTCATCGCGCAGCTCATCGAGGACGGACGACGCACGGGGGTGTTCCGCACAGACGACACGGATGCCGTGGCCTGGCAGATCCTCGCCATGATCGACGGCATCGCCGCGCATGCGCTGACCCGTCGCACCGACGCCGCGCTGTTCGCGGCGCGGCTGGCGCAGGCGTGCGAGACGCTCGTCGGCGCGGCACCGGGGGTGATCGGGGAGCACCTCGCCTCCTCTTGACGGACGGCGGGGTGAGTCGCGGCAGCCGCTCTGTCCGAGTCCGGACATAGGGTGGTGAGCATGACTGATGCTCTTCCCGCAGGCCTGGCCATCGACGAGTTCAGCTCCGGCATCCGACCGCAGGACGACCTGTATCGGCATGTGAACGGCGCGTGGATCGACCGCACCGAGATCCCCGGCGACAAGGCGCGCTGGGGCTCGTTCCACCTCCTGGCCGAACAGGCCGAGAAGGATGTGCGGGCGATCATCGAGGAATCGCAGACGGCAGAGCCCGGCACCCTGGCGCGCAAGATCGGCGACCTGTTCGCCAGCTTCATGGACACCGACCGCATCGCGGCCGCTGGTGTGACGCCGCTGGCCGAGACGCTCGCCGAGATCGACGCGATCGATTCGGTCTCCGCGCTGCTGCACGTCGCCGGCGTGTACGAACGCGACGGCCGGGCGCACCTGATCGGGTTCTACGTCGACGGAGACCCCGGCGACCCGGAGCGCTACCTTCCGGTGCTCGTGCAGTCCGGTCTCTCACTGCCGGACGAGAGCTACTACCGCCTCGAGAACTTCGCGAGCACGCGTGCGACGTACCGCGAGCATCTCGAGCGCCTGCTCTCCCTCGCCGGGCTCGCGGATGCCGCTGCTGAGGCCGATCGCTCGATCGCCCTCGAGACCGAGCTGGCCGGCCACCACTGGGACAACGTGCGCAGCCGCGATGCCGTGGAGACCTACAACCTCAAGACCTGGGACGAGCTCCAGGAACTGGCAGGAGTCGACCTGACGCCGTGGCGCGACGCGGTCGCGCCGACCAACCCCGACGCGTTCGCCGAGGCCGTCGCCTCGCAGCCGAGCTTCTTCGAGGGGCTGGGCGCGCTGCTGGTCGCCGAGCGCCTCGACGACTGGAAGGCCTGGCTGCGCGCGCAGGTCGTGCACGCCGCCGCCCCGTTCCTGACCGACGACATCGTGCTGGAGAACTTCTCGTTCTACGGCACCGAGCTCTCCGGCATCCCGACGATCCGCGAACGCTGGAAGCGCGGCGTCTCGGTCACCGAAGGCGCCCTCGGCGAGGCGATCGGCAAGGTCTACGTCGAGCGGCACTACCCGCCGACGGCCAAGGCCGCCATGGACGAGCTCGTCGCGAACCTCATCGAGGCGTACCGGCAGAGCATCACCGAGCTCGAGTGGATGAGCCCGGACACGCGAGAGAAGGCTCTGGCCAAGCTCGATGCGTTCACCCCGAAGATCGGGCACCCCGAGGTGTGGCGCGACTACTCCTCGCTCGAGGTCGACGCGGCTGACCTGTTCGGCAACGTCCGTCGCGCCAACGTGTTCGAGCACGACCGCAATGTCGACAAGGTGGGCAAGTCCATCGACCGCACCGAGTGGCACATGCCGCCGCAGATGGTGAACGCGTACTACAACCCGTCCATGAACGAGATCGTCTTCCCTGCGGCGATCCTGCAGTACCCGTTCTTCGACGCGACCCGCGATGCGGCCGCGAACTACGGCGGCATCGGTGCCGTGATCGGTCATGAGATCGGCCACGGGTTCGATGATCAGGGCAGCAGGTACGACGGACAGGGCAAGCTCGAGGACTGGTGGACAGATGCCGATCGCGCCGCCTTCGAAGAGCGCACCAAGGCGCTCATTGCGCAGTACGACGCGCTCGTCCCGGCCGGACTCGCCGCCGAGCACCACGTGAACGGTGCGCTCACGATCGGCGAGAACATCGGTGACCTCGGCGGCCTCGGCATCGCGCTGAAGGCCTACGAGCTCTCCCTGGCCGGCACCGAGGCGCCCGTCATCGACGGCTACACCGGCGTGCAGCGGCTCTTCCTCTCGTGGGCGCAGGCCTGGCAGCAGAAGAGCCGGGAGGCTGAGACGATCCGCCTTCTGACGATCGACCCTCACTCGCCGAACGAGTTCCGCTGCAACCAGATCGTGCGCAACATCCCCGCGTTCTACGAGGCCTTCGACGTCGCCGAGCAGGACGAACTGTTCCTGCCCGTTGACGCGCGTGTGACGATCTGGTGACTATTCACGGCTCGAGGTGATCGCAGGGGGACCGGGCGGGGTTACGATAGCCCTGCTGCTGGGGAGTTGCCCCTCCCCGGTCCCCCTCCAACCCTTGCCGTGAAGGACCACGCGTGGGATCCTCCCTCCCCCCGGCCCCCGAGCCCGTCGACGGCGTACCGTCGACCGCTGTGCGTCGTTCGCACCGCAGCGCCCGTCGTCTGCCGCGTCGCGCGGCCGTGGGGCGACGGTCCTTCGACGCCACGCTGAAGGCACTGGAGGAACTGGCGGATGCCGGGGCTCAGGTCTCGGTGCATGTCGTCGATCTCGACACGCACACGCACGTTCTCTCCGGCGACGATCACGTGACGATGCCGATCGCCGGCCTCGGCGTCGTGCCGCTGCTGATCGAGGTCGCCGCGGCCTTCGAGGATGGTTCGCTGGACCCGCTGGAGATCGTCGAACGATCCTCGGTCGAGGCCGTCACGACGGCGGGGCTGTGGCGGCACCTGCGCGCGCCGGCGCTTCCGCTCACGGATCTCGCCGTGCTCGCGGCGACCGCGGGCGACCCGATCGCCGTCAATGCGCTGCTGCAGCGCGTCGGGCACGAGCGTGTGAGTGCGCGGATCGAAGGTCTCGGCCTCACCCGCACCGCGATCCTGGATCGCTTCCGCGACGACCGCGGACCCGACGACGCCCCGCACGTCGCGGTGGGTTCGAGCCGCGAACTGGCCGGCCTGTTCTCCGCTCTGGTGAACTCCGAGGTGGTCGATGCCGCGGTGAGCGCGCAGGTCTCGGAATGGCTCAGCCTGAACCAGGACCTCAGCCTGGTCGCCGCGTCGACCGGGCTCGACCCGTTCGCCCACGATCACGACCAGCACGGATTGCTGTTCATCAACAAGACCGGCAGGGACCGCGGCGTGCGGGCCGAGGCCGGCGTGCTGGCGGGACCCCGATCCGGCATCGCCTACGCCATGATCGTGTGCTTCGACGACCTGTCGATCGCGCATCGGCTGCGCGCCCACGACGCCTTCCGTGTGCTGGGCGTGGAGCTCATGGAGTACACGCACTGATCAACGGGCTGCCGCCCGCTGAGGGGTGGCCCTGACCGCGGCGTAGACGCCGGCCGCGCCGATCAGCACGGCCGCAGCGACCGCGGTCACGCCGATCGCCGTGCTGGCGGGCTCCGCGGTCAGGCGCCCGACAGCCAGCCAGGCGAGGCCCCAGGCGGTGGCGATCGCGGGAGAGAGGCGGCGGGTCGCCAGGGCGCTGGCGGTCCCGATCGCGGTGACGACGACGAGGACCGCGACGCCCCAGACATCCGCCTGCTCCGCGAACGACTGGGGCAGCAGCTGCGACAGCCATGCCGAGATGTTCGCAACCGTCGCGATCGTCACCCAGCCGAAGTGCAGGCCCATCGTGACGTCGACCAGCACGCGGTCGACGGCGTTTCGGGCGTGAGAGGCGCCGAGCAGGACGATGATCCGCGCGAGCACGGCGAGCAGCGCGACGATGACGAGCACGGTGAGCAGGAGGGTTCCGAAGCGTGCCGCGACGAGCCAGAGCCCGTTGAGCACCATGGACCCCGCGATCCACCAGCCGGCGCGTCGTTGGCGGACGTCCGCCCGCTGAGCCGGGAGCGCCTGCCAGATCGTGTAGCAGGCCAGACCGATGTAGATCACGGTCCAGATGGCGAAGGCGGGCCCCGCCGGTGCCAGGTACGATCCCTCCGCTGACAGTGCGCCGTTCTGCAGCTCGTTCACGGGGGCGCCGCCGAATGCGCCGCCGCCGACCGTGGCGCCGATCAGCATGAACACGGCGGCCGCGATGACGGCGGACTGGCGGACGATGTCGGTGCGGGTGCTGCCCGCTCGAGGTGTCTCGCTCATGCCCCGACCCTAGCGACCTGACGAGCGATCGGCGGCGGCCTTGACAGGAGCGCCCGGATGGGCGAACGGCTCAAGCGCGGACGCGCCGCGCACCCTCGCCCAGAGCCTCGAGCTTCGCCCACGCGATGTCGGCGTGCACGCGGCCGCCCAGCCCGCAGTCCGTCGACGCGATGACGCGGTCCGCGCCCACGATGTTCGTGAACCGTTCGATGCGCTGAGCGACGAGGTCGGGGTGCTCGACGACGTTCGTGGCGTGGCTGACGACTCCCGGCACCAGGACGAGGTCGTCCGGAACCGCAGCATCCGCCCAGGCGCCGAACTCGTGCTCGTGACGGACGTTGCCCGCCTCGAACGAGATCGACCCGACGTTCGCCTTGAGGACCTCGGGGAGGATCTTGGCGATCTCGATGTCGGTGACGTGCGGTCCGTGCCAGGAACCCCAGCACAGGTGCAGGCGCACGAGCTCCTTCGGCAGACCCTGGATCGCGTAGTTCAGCGCCTCGACGCTCTTCGCGGTGAAAGCCAGGTAGTCCTCGACGCTCGGCTCGGGGCTGATCTGGTCCCAGTTCTCGGCCAGCGACGGGTCGTCCAGCTGGACGATGAGCCCGGCATCCGTGATGGCCTTGTACTCCTCGCGCAGGGTCTCCGCCCACGCCCACAGGTGCTCCTCGTGGGTGGCGTAGTGCTCGTTCCACACCCGGGCGGCCGAGCCGGGGGCGATCGCCGTGATGAAGCCCTGCTCGCCCTCGCCGAGGGCGGCGGTGAGCTGGCGGATGTCGGCGGCCACGGCATCCTGACCCTTGTACGACAGCGGGCCCGTCGTCGTGGGGAACTCGGTTGCCGGCTTGCCCTCGAATGCGCCGGAGTGCGCGTCGCCGTAGACCCGGGGGAACAGCTGGCGGTCGCGGCGGTCGACGAAACTGGTGAGTTCGATGTTCCCCGGTGTCGAGACGGCTGTCGGCTGGGTGAACAGATTGTTGTCCGTGAGAGCGAGGCCGTTCACGCGCTGGAACGAGTAGCTCCACCAGGCGCCGTAATCGAGCGGGTTCGACATTGCCTTGCCGAACTCGCCGTCGCCCACGAGAGTGATGCCGGCTTCGCGCTGGCGACGCACGACGTCGGCCACGGCATCCGCCACTAGGGCCTCGAACTCCGGGGTGCTCTCGAGAGTGAAGCCGTCGTCGCCGAACGGGCGAGCGGCGTTGGCCGCGATGAGGGCCTCGGTGCGAGGAAGACTTCCGGAGGTGGTGGTGGCGATCGCGCTCATGCTCCGACGCTACCGGGAGGAGGTGGATGCCGCCGATTCCCGTGACGAAGCATGACCCGTAGGCTCGAGGAATGACCGACCCCGACTGGACCCCGCACCGCCGGGAAGACGGTGAGCTGCTCGGCTGGATCCACCCGGCGGGTGATGACTGGACGGCTGTGGACGTGCTCGGACGCACGGTGTCCGAAGGCATCGACTGGCTGGACGCCGAAGCCGCGCTCGAGGCGCACGGTCTCGCCTGGCTCGCGGACCCGTGGATGCTGGAGGGCGAGACCGCCCGCCCGCTGCGGGTGCGGATCGTCGAGGTCACTCCGACGGATGCCGGTCGTGCCGGCCGCATCGTCGTGAAGGTCGATGACTTCGGCGACATGAGCCGCCCGGCATCCGAGCCCTACGTCCTGCCGTGGCCGCTGCCGGCCCGGTTGCGCCTTCCGCACGCCGAAGACCCTGATCCGCGCGTGTTCTGATCGCCTCAGGGCAGTGAAGGGTGGGCCTCGACGGCGCGCTGTCGCGGGATGAAGAGCGACAGCACGACAGCCACGATGCCCGCGGCGATCGCGAGCCAGAAGCACACCTGGAAGGCTTCCCTGGTCGGCAGCGCGACGCCGTCGACCTCGACGCTCATCGCGGCGAGCACGCCGCCCATCACGGCCGAGGCGCTCGACGTTCCGACGGAGCGGAACAGCGCGTTCAGCCCGTTCGACGCGCCGGTCTCGTTCGCCGGGACCGAGCGCATGATGATCATCGGCATGGCGGCGAACGTGAAGCCGATCCCGACGCCGATGAGGATGTTCGCGACGAGGATGTGCCACACCTCGGTCGACCACAGCAGCACGAACACATAGGCGAGGACGATCGCCGTGGCGCCGCCGGTGAACAGCGGCCGCGGGCCGATCGTGCGCTCGAGCCAGCCGGACAGCGGCGAGATGACCATCATCACGAGACCGGCCGGCATCACGATGAGCGCGGCGCCGACCATGTCGAGTCCGAACCCGCCGGTCACCACGGGGAGTTCGAGCATCTGCGGGAACGTCACGTTGGAGGCGAACAGGGCGAACCCCATGCCGATCGCGGCGATGTTCGTGAACAGCACGGCGGGCCGAGCGGCGACGCGCAGGTCGAGCAGCGGGTCTGTCGTGCGCAGCTGGTACCAGCCCCACACGAGCAGCACGGCGACGCCGCCGACGATGCAGACGAGGGTCAGCGGGGCGGTCCAGCCCCATTCGGCCCCGCGCGAGACGAACAGCAGCAGGCCGGTCAGCCCGATCGCCAGCCCGATCGCGCCGGGGATGTCGAGTCGGCCGGGGGAGCGGAGCACGTCTTCCGGCACGAACAGGAACACCAGGACGAGGCCGACGACGCCGAGCGCGGCGGCGAGCCAGAAGAGCGTGTGCCAGTCGGCGTGCACGGCGAGCAGCGCCGCCACCGGCATCCCGATCGCACCGCCCACGCCCATGGTCGCGCTCATCAGCGCGACGGCCGTGCCGAGCCGCTGCGGAGGCAGGATGTCGCGCATGATCGCGATGCCGAGCGGGATGACCCCGGTCACGCCGCCCTGCAGGCCGCGCCCGATGATGACGCCGACGATCGAGCCGGACAAGGCGGCGATGAGCGAGCCGAGCACGAGCAGTGCGAGCAGCACGACGACCACGCGACGCTTGCCGTACATGTCGCCGAGGCGACCGGAGATCGGCGTGGCGACGGCCGCGACGAGCAGCGTGATCGTCACCACCCAGGTCGTGTCCTCGCGGGACGAGTTCAGCAGCCGCGGCAGCTCTGCCTGCAGAGGAACCACGAGCGTGAACATGAACGATGCGCAGAGTCCTGCGAAGGCCAGTACCGCGACGCTCGCCCACAGAGGCGGGGTCCGGGAGAGACGCCGTCGCGCCTTCTCGTCATCCGTACCCACACTCCAAGGCTATCGGCGCTGAAGACAACGGGCTCCGTCGTCGCCGTGGTTGCATGAAGCCATGAGCGACGCACCCTTCGAACAGCATCCCGCGGATTCCGTCTACCATCGTCGTCTGCCGATCGGGGAGCGACTCGATGCGACGTCACTCACCGAGGGGCTGCCGTGGGCGATCGAAGAGCTCACCATGCGTCCGCTCGAACCGATGCTGGTGCCGGAGATCCCGCGCGGCGGAGAAGTGGACCCTGCCGAGTGCCGCACCTGTCAGCCGAACATGCACACGATCTGGCAGGACGAGCACTGGAAGGTCACCGCCGGATGGGAGCCGGGCGGCCTGCCCTTCATCGGCGCGATCGCACCACGCGAGCACTGGCTGCTGGAGGACGCCCCTCACGAGGTGCTGGCCGCTTACGGTCCCTTGATGCAGCGGATCTCGGAGGTCGTCAAGTCGATCCCCGGCGTCGCACGCTGTCACTTCGCGCGATGGAACGACGGGTCGGCGCATCTGCACATGTGGGCGCTCGCGCGCCCGGCGGGAATGATGCAGGGGCGCGGGGCGATCCTCGAGTTCTGGAACGACATCCTTCCCGCGATCGACGACGACATGATGCGCGAGCACCTCGACATCGTCGCGAACGCGCTCGCCGCGGGTGGTGGGGAGACGTACCCGAATCGCTGAGACCCGCGGCGCGGTCACATTCTCCGCGCACCGGTCGTCTCCTTCATGAACCGCCACCCGCGGACGACCGAAGGAGAATCCATGCATACCGCAGACGACCTGCTCGACGGCTTCACCGGCACGATCATCACCCCCGAATCCCCCGGGTACGCGCAGGCCGCGCGCACCGCCCTCGGCACCGCTGAGCCTGCGATCGTCCTGCGGCCGACGGACGTCGCCGACGTGCAGCGCGCCGTGCGGTTCGCCGCGGCATCCGACCGACCGCTCGTCGTCCGCGGGGGCGGGCACTCGGCGGCGGGACTGAGCACGGCGGACGACGCCATCGTCATCGACCTGAGCGCGCTGGACACCGTCGAACTGCTCGCCGAGCGCCGGGTGCGCGTCGGTGGTGGCGCGCTCTGGCGGCAGGTCGCGGACGCGCTCGCGCCGCACGGCCTCGCGATCTCCTCCGGCGACACCGCGGATGTCGGCGTCGGCGGACTGACGCTCTCGGGCGGCATCGGCTGGATGGTGCGCCGACACGGACTCACGCTCGACCATCTCCGCGCGATCGAGCTGGTGACGGCCGACGGGGAGGCGCTGCGAGCCGACGAGCGCGAGCACGCCGACCTGTTCTGGGCGCTCCGCGGCGGAGGCGGCGCGTACGGCGTCGTGACCGCGTTCGAGTTCGACGCCCGGCTCGCGCCGCAGTTCACGTTCGCGACGCTGACGTTCCCCGCGGACCGCGCAGACCGGGTCGCCCAGGCGTGGGCGCACTTCATGCGCACCGCTCCGCGTGAGATCAGCTCGACGCTGGTGCTGGCGAATCCGCTCGCCGGTGGCCGCGAAGCGCCGATCCAGGTGGCACTCGCGCGCTGCGACGGCGGCGACGTCGGCGATGCGCTGCGCACGCTGGGTGCCGCGTCGACGCCGCTGACGGAGGATGTCAGGGTGCTGCCGTACCCCGGGATCCTGCACGAGGGTCAGGAGCTCCCGGCCGGGCTGCGCGTCGCTCTGCGCAGCGGATTCGTCTCTGAAGCGGAATCGGATGCCGCGGTCGAAGCCGTCGTCCTGATGGCGGCGGAGGAACAGCCGGCTGCGATCACGCTGCACGCCCTCGGCGGTGCGTTCGGCGCGATCCCCGCGGCCGCCACGGCCTTCGCGCATCGCCATGCGGCGCTCATGGTGAGCACGTTCGCCGTGGCGCCGGCTCCGGCGTACGACGGCCTGCTCGCGCGCATGGCCGACCTGTGGCGCCCGCTGGTTCCGCTCACGGATGGCGCATATGCGAACTCCCTCGACGGGTCGGCAGCGGATGCCGTGGCGTCCGTGTATCCGCAGAGCACGCGTGCGCGACTGGCGAAGGTCAAGAGCCTCTACGACCCGGCGAACCTGTTCTCCCGGACGTTCGCACCGGCACCGGCACCGGCACCCGCGCGATAGCCTCGCATCGGACAGGAGACACGATGAGCGATTCCCGCGCGCTCGCCGCGGAATTCGACCTGCACCGCCGCTATCTGACGACGGTCGCGTACCGGATGCTCGGCGTGCGCGCCGACGCCGAGGATGCCGTCCAGGAGTCGTGGTTCCGTCTCGAACGCGCGGACGACGCCATCGACGACCTACGGGCGTGGCTGACGCGGGTCGTGAGCAGGATCTGTCTGGACCAACTGCGCTCGCGGACCCGAAGGCAGGAGAACCCGCTCGACGACCTGCCGGACGTCGAGTCGCCGCATCCTGACGACGGCCCGGCCGCGCGGGCCGAACAGGTCGACCGGGTCGGCTATGCGCTGATGCTCGTCCTCGAACAGCTCACGCCGGACGAGCGGCTGGCGTACGTCCTGCACGATGTGTTCGGGATGCCGTTCGAGGAGGTCGCGGATGTGGTCGATCGCTCCCCGCAGGCGACTCGAAAACTGGCCAGTCGTGCACGCGAGCGGATCCGCGGAGCCGCACCCTCGTCCCCGCAGGAGCGCGCCACGCGGGCGCAGCAGCGCGAGGTCGTGGAGGCCTTCCTCGCCGCGGCGGGCAGTGGAGACTTCACCAAGCTCCTCGGCGTGCTGCATCCCGACGTCGAGTTCCGCGTCGATCAGGGGGCGGACGGAGTGCGCATCGTGCGCGGCGCGGAGCCGGTCGCGTCTCAGGCTGCGGAGTTCCGCCGCTTCGCGCGCGATTACGCCTTCGAACTCGTGGAACTCGGCGACGGGTTCGGCGTGCTCGCCTCCGATCGCGGAGCCCCCAGTTCGCTGCTGATGCTCCGCAGCGTCGACGGGCTCATCACCGAGATGGAGACGCGGCTGATGGCCTGAGCCGCGGGACTCACCGCACTCCTCTCATGAGCGCGAGGACCGGCCGCGCCGCGAGCAGCAGCGCGACGCCGATGGCGATCGCGATGCCGCCGAGGGTCGTGAAGTACGGCACTTCGTTCGTCGGGTCGTAGAACTGCGCGAGCCATCCGGCGATCGCGGTGCCGAGAGCGACCGACAGGAAGTACAGGGCCACCATCTGCGTGTGGAACCGCTCCGGCGCGAGCTTCGTGGTCACCGACAGTCCGGGCGGCGAGATGAACAGTTCGGCCACCGTGAAGACCAGCAGGATGAGGACGATCGCCAGCAGCGGGGTCGAATTCGCGTCTCCGTTGGCCCACGGCAGGAACAGCAGGAAGGCCGCGCCCATGATCATGGCTCCGAGAGCGAACTTCACCGGTGCCGAGGGGGCACGGCTGCCGAACTTCGTCCAGATCGCGGCGAACGTCCCCGACAGGATGATCACGAAGATCGGGGCGATCGAGTTGATCCATGAGATCGGCATCGTCCATCCGAAGACGGTGCGGTCCAGGCGCTCGTCGGAGTAGATCGTCAGCACGGTGAACTGCTGCTGATACAGCGACCAGAAGCCGACGTTCACGACGAACAGCGGGATGAAAGCGATCACGCGCGACCGTGCATCCGCGCTGATGGCCCGCGAGCCGATGATGACGACGAAATAAGCGACCGCGGCCACCGCTGTCACCAGGATCACGACCCCGGCGAGATTGTCGGCGCGGATCACGCCGGTCATGACGAGCACCACGATCACCGCGATCCCGGCCACCGCGATGCCGATCATCGCGCCGAACCTGCTCCGCGGGAGCGGATTCGCGACCACGCGGGACGCCTCAGGCAGCTGCTTGCGTCCGAACGAGTATTGGATCAGTCCCAGCGCCATACCGACGGCCGCGGCGCCGAATCCCCAGTGGAAGCCGACGTTGCTCTGCAGCCAGCCGGTGATGAGCGGCCCGAGGAAGGCGCCGAGGTTGATGCCGAGGTAGAACAGTGAGAATCCGGCGTCCCGTCGGACGTCCTTCGGTCCGTACAGGGTGCCGACGACCGCTGTGGCGTTGGCCTTGAGCCCGCCGGAGCCGATCGCGACGAGGATCAGCCCGACGCCCAGACCCCACGCGTTCGGCAGAACGGCGAGCGCGACGTGGCCGGCCATGATCACCCACGCGCTGTAGAACAGCACGCGTTCCGAGCCCACCAGGCGATCGGCCACCCAGGCGCCGAGGATCGTCGAGAGGTAGACCGTCCCTCCGTAGGCGCCGACGATGCCGGTCGCGACGTTCTTGTCGATCCCGAGCCCGCCGTCGGCGACCGAGAAGTACATGTAGATGAGCAGGATCCCCTGCATGCCGTAGAAGCTGAAGCGCTCCCACATCTCGACGCCGAAGACGTGCGCGAGCTCCCACGGCTGCCCGAAGAAGCGCGTGTCCTTGTCGCCGGCCGTGCGTTCCCCCCGCATTGTGCTCATGCCCATGACCGTAGCGCCGTCGGCGGGGGCACCGCGAGAGGACTCGCATCGTGCGGTCGAGGAACCGCCGGTAGGATTGGGATGCCCGTGATCACGGGTTCTTCCCGCGCCATCCGACCATTGGAGCCACCGTGGCCGAACAGTCCCGTCTTGACAAGGTCATCAGCCTCGCCCGCCACCGCGGGTTCGTGTTCCAAGCGGGTGAGATCTACGGCGGTTCCCGTTCGGCATGGGACTACGGGCCTCTCGGCACCGAGCTCAAGGAGAACATCCGCCGAGAATGGTGGCAGACGTTCGTCCGCGGTCGCGGAGACATGGTGGGCCTGGACTCCTCGATCATCCTGCCCAAGCGCGTGTGGGAGGCATCCGGCCACGTCGCGACGTTCAGCGATCCGCTGGTCGAGTGCCTGCAGTGCCACAAGCGCTTCCGCGCCGACAACCTCATCGAGGACTTCGAAGCGCGCAAGGGCCGCAAGGTCGAGAACGGCCTCGCCGACATCCCGTGCCCCAATTGCGGCACCAAGGGGCAGTACACCGAGCCCAAGGCGTTCTCGGGTCTCGTGAAGACCTACCTCGGCGTCGTGGACGACGAGTCGGGACTGTACTTCCTGCGCCCCGAGACCGCGCAGGGCATCTTCGTGAACTTCACGAACGTCCTCACCGCGAGCCGCAAGAAGCCGCCGTTCGGCATCGGGCAGGTCGGCAAGGCGTTCCGCAACGAGATCACCCCTGGCAATTTCATCTTCCGCACGCGCGAGTTCGAGCAGATGGAGATCGAGTTCTTCACGCCGCCCGCCGAGGCGCAGCAGTGGTTCGAGCACTGGGTCGAGGCCTGCTGGGCCTGGTTCCTCGACCTCGGGATCGACCCCGAGAACATGCGCCAGTTCGATGTTCCGGAGGACGAGAGAGCGCACTACTCCGCCGGAACGATCGACTTCGAGTACAAGTTCGGCTTCCCCGGCAAGGAGTGGGGCGAGCTCATGGGTGTCGCCAACCGCACCGACTTCGACCTCTCCAGCCACACCGAGGCATCCGGTCAGAGCCTGACGTACTTCGACCAGGCATCCGGCGAGCGGTACACGCCGTACGTGATCGAGCCGTCGTTCGGCCTCACGCGCTCCATGATGGCCTTCCTCGTCGACGCGTACGTCGAGGAGGAGGTGCCGAACGCCAAGGGCGGAACGGACGTCCGTACGGTGCTCAAGCTCGACCCGCGCCTCGCGCCGGTCAAGGTCGCCGTGCTGCCGCTGTCGCGCAACGAGAAGCTGTCGCCGCTCGCGCGCGAGGTCGCAGACGGACTGCGCGGGCGCTGGGCGATCGACTTCGACGACGCCGGCGCGATCGGCCGCCGTTACCGTCGCCAGGACGAGATCGGCACCCCGTTCTGCGTCACGGTCGACTTCGACTCGCTCGACGACAACGCCGTGACGGTGCGCGACCGTGACACGATGGCGCAGGAGCGCGTGGCGATCGAGAACCTGCACGAGTACCTCGCGGAGCGCCTGAAGGGCGCCTGACCCGGCGACCTCCGTCCGCCGTGAAACGATGGTGTCGTGGAGACGACGACCTTCGCCGCGACAGACGGCTTCCCGCACACTGCTCTCGTCGGTGTCACCGGCCCCGAGGAGACCCTCGCGGTGCAGGGCGACCAGCGCGCGATGCTTCCGCTGGCGTCCGTGACCAAGCCGCTCACCGCATGGGGCGTGTTCGTCGCGATCGAGCGCGGGCTCGTGGATCTGGACGAGCCCGCCGGCCCGGCCGGGGCGACCGTGCTCGACCTGCTCGATCACACCAGCGGCCTGCCGATGGAGGGTGACGGGCCTCTGCGGACCGTCGGGGAGCGCCGGATCTACTCGAATGCCGGGTTCGACGCCCTCGCCGCGCACGTCGCGGATGCCGTCGGCATGGCCTTCGCGGACTGGATGCTGCGCGAGGTCGCGCTTCCGCTCGGAATGGCCGACACCGACGTCACCGGTCGCCCGTCTGCTGGCACGCACGCGTCGATCCACGATCTCCTGATCTTCGGCCGTGAGGTGCTGCGCCCGACGCTGATTCCCGCGGCGCTGCGCGACCTCGCGCTCACCGTCTCCCACCCGGGGCTGCGCGGCATCGTGCCCGGCTACGGTTCGTTCGCCGACAACCAGTGGGGGCTCGGGTTCGAGCTCAAGGGCGCGAAGAGTCCGCACTGGCTGAGCGACGCGTTCCCCCCGGAGACCGCCGGCCATTTCGGCGCGCAGGGCAGCTTCCTGTTCATCGACCGATCGCGCGAGATCGCTGCTGCCTTCCTCTCCGGCGTTCCCTTCGGCGAGGAGCACAAACGGATCTGGCCGCCGCTCACCGACGAGATCGTCGCGCGTTACGGACCGCGCTGAGACGGTCGCGCGTCGCGTGATCCGCTGGCGATAGGGTGTCCGCATGATCGATGTGGACCCGGCCGGATCCGCAGTCGGCGTCCGCCGACGCACGGGGATCGTCGGTGGCGCGCTGCTCGTGGCATCCGCTCTGATGACGCTCGCGTTGCGGAGCCTTCCCGGAGTCGGCTTCGGGCTCTTCTCCATCCCCGACCTGCTCTTCGCTGCCGGGGCGGTGATCTTCGCCATCGGACTCGGGCGTGCGGGCAGTGTCACAGCGCGACGGCCGCTCGGAACGTTCGCGCTGGTGACGCTCGCGGTATGGATACTGCTGTCGCCGTTGTTCCTGCGGCTCAGCGCGCCTGCTTCCGCGGAGGACATCTCGGACGGTCTCATCATGTTCGCGGGGATGCTCAGCGTCACGCTCGAGGTGGTCTCTCTTGCGCTGGCGATCATCGCAGCCACGCAGATCGCGCGGATCGGTGCCGTGCCGCGCCCGTGGAATCGAGCGCCGCTCTGGGCGCTCGTCGCAGTCGCCGTCGTCCGCCTGCTGCGTTCCGCGTTCCTGTTCGGCGCATACTCCCTGAGCCAGGAGACGCTCGTCCTTCTGGATTCGCTCGGTGGACTCATCGAGGCAGCGGCGGTCGGGTTCCTCGGCGTCGTCGCGATCGTCGTCGCCGTGCGACCTGTGCCCGGTTCGACCACGGTGTACAGCTCGACGGCCTGACGGCGGAGCCACCGCTCAGTGGCCGGCCGAACCCGCGACAGCGCGTGCGTACCGCTCGGAGAGCAGCTTCAGGCGCGGGATCAGCTCCGGAGGGGATTCGACAGTGAAGTCCATCATGAGCATGCCGATGTATGCCGCGACCGTGTCGAGGCTGTCGGCGCCGGTGACCAGCACGCAGTGCCGATCATCGATCGGCTCGACGACGCCGACCGCCGCATGGATCCGGTCGAGGACGGCCTCGGCTGAGGCGTCGATCCGCAGGCGTGCATGCACGACCCAGCCGCTCACCGCGATCGTCCGCATCGCGAAGGCCGTGTAATCGCCGCCGGGGAGCGGTCGGGGATCGAAGCGGCGGTGCGTCGGCATCCGCAGTCGCATCCAGTCGACCCGGTAGGTGCCCCACTCGTCGGACTGCGGGTCGCGCGCGACGAGATACCAGCGTCGCACCCAGGTGAGCAGCCGGTACGGCTCGACGAGCACAGCCTGGCCGTCGTACTCGAAACGCAGCCATTCCGCGTTGCGGATCGCGCTCGCGATGTGTTGCAGCACGGCGCTGTCCACCTCCGGATCCGGGGCATCGGTGTCGTTGTTCTCGGGCGCTCGATCGACGCTCGACCGGAGTGCGTCCACCGTGGGCCGCAGGTGCGACGGCAGCACCTGCTCGAGCTTCGCCAGCGCTCTGGCGCCGGACTCGGCGACGCCGGCGATGCCCGCAGCGGCGCGCAGGCCGACGGTGACCGCGACGGCCTCCTCCTCGTCCAGCAGCAGCGGCGGGAGCTTTCCGCCGGCGCCGAGTCGATAGCCGCCGGTCGATCCCCGCGTCGCATCGACCGGGTACCCGAGTTCGCGCAGTCGCTCGACGTCGTGTCGGATCGTGCGCGCGGACACGTCGAGCCGTCGCGCGAGCTCGCTGCCGGGGCGTTCGGTCCCGGTCTGCAGCAGGGCGAGGAGAGCGAGCAGACGAGCGGTCGGATCGGCCATTGAGATCTCCGGAAGAGAGGTCTTTCATTAGGAACGAATCCAACCTAATGGGTTCCTACCGTGGAGACATGGAAAACACGAACCTCGCCCTTCGCCCCTTCACCGTCTCGGTCTCCGCCGCCGAGGTCGCCGATCTCCAGGATCGCCTCGCCCGTACCCGCTTGCCGCAGCCGTCGCCGACAGACGACTGGGATGCCGGAACTCCGAACGCCTACCTGCGCGAGGCGATCGACGCCTGGCGCGCGTTCGACTGGTCCGCTGCCGAAGCGCGCATCAACGCGGTGCCGCATTTCCTGACCGAGATCGAGGGGCAGACGATCCACTTCATCCATGTCCGCTCGCCGCACGAAGGCGCGACGCCGCTCCTCCTCGCGCACACCTACCCCGGTTCCTCGGTCGACTACCTCGACCTGATCGATCAGCTCGTCGACCCGGTGGCACACGGCGGGCGCGCGGAGGACGCGTTCGACGTCGTGATCCCCGATGCGCCCGGATACGGGTTCTCGCAGCCGTTGGCGTCATCGGGCTGGACGACGGCGCGGGTCGCGGCGGCGTACGACGCACTCATGCGCGGCCTGGGGTACGACGGCTACGGCATCCACGGCTCCGACAACGGCGCCATGGTCGCCCGGGAGCTGGGCCTGCGGAACCCGGAGGGCTTCCTCGGGCTGCACGTGCTGCAGCTGTTCTCGTTCCCCTCCGGCGACCCGGCCGAGTTCGAGAGGCTCGAGCCCGCCGACTACGCCGGCCTCGAGCACATGCAGTGGTTCCAGTCGGTCGGCGGTTACAACACGATGAACGCCTCGCGTCCGCAGACCGTTTCCGTCGGCATCAGCGACTCCCCGGTCGGCCTTCTCGCCTACAGCGAACTGTTCAACTCGTTCGGCAACGGCACGTCGCTGGTGCCGCTGGAGAAGATCCTGCTCGAGGTGAGCGTGAACTGGTTCGCGAACGCGGCGTCCGGGATGAGCCGCAGCTACCTCGAGAACGCGCGCGCCGAGCAGGAGCCGCAGGTCAATCACGCACCCACCGGCGTGGCGGTGTTCAAGGACGACTTCCAGACGATCCGCGTCTTCGCCGACCGCGACAACGACAACATCGTGCGCTGGAGCCGCTTCGACGAAGGTGGGCACTTTGCGGCGCTCGAGCGCCCGGAGCTCGTCGTCGGAGACATCCGCGCGTTCTTCGCCGGGCTGCGCTGAGCCCGGCATCCACGGCCCGTCGCCTCCGGGCGGCGGGCCTTCGCTCAGCCGGTGACGGTGAGCTGCACCTGATCCGTGCCGCCCGCCTCGACCCAGGCCTTCGAGCGCTCCAGGATGCCGCGGAGCACGTCGAGATCGACCTTGTCGAGGTCCTTGATGTACAGGCATCCCTTGCCGACCGTGTGGGCACCGAGCCGGGCGAGCGCTTCGGCGTGCTCGTCGACGCCGTCGAAGAGATAGATCGTGGATGCGGCCGTGCGCGGCGCGAAGCCGAGCACCCCTGAGTCGCCCTCGGTGCCGGTGGGGTAGCGGTAGTGGCAGGAGCCGAAACCGATGATCGTGCCCCACAGCACCGGCTCCCGACCGGAGACCTCCTGCATCAGGGCCGTCAGCGTCTCGGCATCCCGGCGCCGACGCTCGGGCGTGACGGCGGCGATGAACGCGCCGACGCTGCCACCGGTGGGCTTCATTTCGAGGCCTTCGCGGCAGCCTTCATCGCCTTCTTGTGCTCGCGGACCTTGGTCAGCGACTCCGGGGAGACGATGTCGGCGACGCTGCGGTACGAACCCTCTTCGCCGTACGGGGCGGATGCTTCGCGCCACCCGTCACCCGTGAAGCCATACTGCTTGCCGAGCAGGGCGAGGAAGATCTTCGCCTTCTGGTCGCCGAACCCCGGGAGCGTCTTCAGGCGCTTGAGCACCTCCGCGCCGGACGGCCCGCCCTCGGTCCACAGGGCGGATGCGTCGCCGCCCCAATCGCTGACGAGGGTTTCGCAGAGCGTCTGCACGCGCGCGGCCATCGAGCCCGGGAAGCGGTGCACGGACGGCGTCTGCTTGAACGCCTCCAGGAACGCATCGGGGTCCATGTGCGCGATCGCTGCGGCATCTGCAGCCCCCGTGCGCTGCTGGATCTTCAGAGGACCCGCGAACGCGGTCTCCATGGGAACCTGCTGATCCAGCAGCATCCCGATCAGCAGCGCGAGCGGGTTCTCGGTCAGCAGTTCGTCGGCGGCGGTGTCTCCGGTGATGTGAAGGGCCATGCCTCCAGTGTCGCACCGCGGCGGGTCAGGCGGTCGCGGACTCTTCGGATGCCGGGGCGACCGGCGCGATGCCGTACAGCGTTCCCAGCGCGGCGACGAAGTCGTCTGCGCGTCCCTCAGCCGCCAGTTCGTGCGCGCGCACCGTCGGAGTGTGCAGCAGGACGCCGGCGAGGTGACGCAGCGACTGCTCGATGCGACCATCCTCATCGCCGCGGGCCCTTGCCCGGTCGATCTCGGACTCCAGCAACGAGAAGATGTGCGACCGCATGGCGACAACCGCCGGGGTCACGCTCTGCTGCCGGCCGACGACGTGGAAGGTGTCCGCTGCTTCTCGGACGACGCTGCGCGCGGCATCCGTCGCCTGCAGCTCCTCCAGCGGCGCGTGCAGGCGGATGGTCTCCAGATCCAGCAGCGCGACGCCTTCGAGCTCGGCGATAGCCGGGTCGACGTTGCGCGGCATCCCGAGGTCGATCACGAGCTGCGAGTGCGGTCCGACGGGGCATCCGACGGCCACGGGTCCGGTGGGCGCCTGCAGCTGGTCGGGGCCGAGGACGGGCTCGGTCGCGGTCGTGCACGTGATCAGCAGCGACGAGCGCGATGCGACGCGGGCGTAGTCCTCTTCCGCCACCGGCGTGATGTCGTGCTTCTTCGCGAACAGTTCCGCACGACCGGACGGCGAGTACACCGAGATCTTCTGCGCGCCGCGCTCGCGCAGGGTCGCCAGCGTGACGGCGGCATATGCGCCGGTGCCGACGAGCAGCACCCGTTCAGCGGACCAGTCCGCGATGCGGCTGTCGGCCAGCTCGAGCGAAAGGCGGACGAGGGACCGGCCGGCGCGGCCGAGCGCCGTGACGTTCTTGACCTTGCGCTGGGCCTGACTGGCGCGCTGGAACAGGCGCTCGAGCTCGGGGGAGGTGGTGCCCTCCTTGCGTGCGGAGCTCAGCGCGCGGCGGACCTGGCCGGCGATCTCGCCTTCGCCGGGCACGACGGATTCGAGGCCGGATGCCACGGCGAAAAGGTGCTCGGCGACGCGACGGCCGGAGTGCACGGCGTAGGACCCGTCCAGGTCGGATGCCGGGATGCCGGAGGACTGCTCGATCGCTTCGAGGACCGCTTCGACGCCGACGGCGCCGGCGGCGGTGACCGGCTCATCGATCTCCACGTACGCCTCGAACCGGTTGCACGTCGAAAGGACCACAGCCCCTTGAACGCACGGCGCGATGTTCAGAAGATTCGGCGCGACGTCATCTGGGGTGCGGCTCAGTCGTTCGAGCATGTCGAAAGAGGCGGTCTTGTGACTCGCCGTCACACACAGCAGCACAGAGTGATTCTACGCCGTGTCGAAAGGAGGTCGCTCTCAGGCGGAAACAAAGGTCCTGGATGGGAGGATGGAAGCATGCCTGCACCCACCGCCCCACTGCTGCGCGCGCTTGCCGGAGACCGCCCGGAGACCGCTCCCGTCTGGTTCATGCGACAGGCCGGCCGCTCGCTTCCCGAGTACCGCGAACTGCGCGTCGGCACGCGGATGCTGGATGCCTGCCTCACCCCGGATCTGGCCGCCGAGATCACGCTGCAGCCGGTCAGGCGGCATGGCGTCGACGCCGCGGTGTTCTTCAGCGACATCGTCATCCCGCTGCGACTCGCCGGTGTCGACGTCGTCATCGAACCCGGTCGTGGTCCGGTGTTCGCCGAGCCGGTGCGCACCGCCGCCGATGTCGACCGGATCACGGCCATCGACCCGCAGGACCTCGACACATCGGCGATCGCCGAGGCCGTGCGCATCACGACCGCCGAGCTCGGCGACACCCCGCTGATCGGCTTCGCCGGCGCCCCGTTCACGGTGGCGGCGTACCTCATCGAGGGCGGGCCGTCCAAGGAGCACCTGCGCGCCCGCGCCATGATGCACACCGATCCCGCCGCGTGGAACCGTCTCGCCGGTTGGCTGTCGCGGATCTCGCGCCGGTTCCTCGAGGCGCAGCGCGATGCCGGTGCCGCCACGGTGCAGCTGTTCGACTCCTGGGCCGGATCCCTCAGCCCCACGGACTACCGGACGTTCGTGGCGCCGCATTCCCGCGCGGCCGTCGACGGACTCGGCGTCCCGGTCATCCACTTCGGCGTCGGCACAGGGCCGTTCCTCGCCGACATGCGTCTCGACGGTGCAGCGCACGCCGTCGGAGTGGACTGGCGTCAGCCGCTCGACGAGGCCGCCGGCATCCTCGGCCCCGACGTGACCGTGCAAGGCAACATCGACCCTGCGCTGCTGTCCGCGCCGTGGCCCGTGCTCGAAGCGCACGTGCGCGAGGTGCTGGAGCGCGGACGCGCCGCGCGCGCCCACATCCTCAACCTCGGGCACGGCGTGCCGCCCGAGACGGATCCGGATCAGCTCACCCGGATCGTCGAACTGGTCCACGGCGCATGACCGAGCGTCCCGAGCCGGAACTCGCCGAGCGTGCGGCCGAACGGCACATCGTCGTCATCGGCGGTGGCATCGCGGGTCTGGTCGCCGCGCGCGAGTGCGCCAAGGTCGGAATGCGCGTGACCCTGCTCGAAGCCGCCGACGATCTCGGCGGCGCCGTGCGCCGCGCCGAGATCGACGGCGTCCGTCTGGATGCCGGGGCGGAGAGCTACGCGACCCGCGGCGGTCATGTCCGAAAGCTCGTGAAGGAACTGGGCCTGTCCGAGAAGGTGCAGACGCCGGCGGCCGGCGGCGCATGGCTGGCCGGTGTCCCCGGTCAGGAGCCGTCGCCGCTGCCCAAGGGCGGCATCCTCGGCATCCCCGCCAATCCGTTCGTCGATGACGTGCGTCAGATCATCGGATGGCGTGGCGCATGGCGCGCGTACGTCGACCGTCTGCGTCCGCCGCTGACGATCGGCCACGAACGCAGTCTCGGCCGACTGGTCCGCTCGCGCATGGGCGAGCGCGTGCTGGAGCGCCTGGTCTCACCGGTCGTGTCCGGCGTCTACTCAGCGCACCCCGACGACGTGGACGTCGACGTCGCGGCCCCCGGACTCAATGCCGCGCTCACCCGCGTCGGGTCCCTGAGCGGAGCGGTCGACGCGCTGATCGGTCAGCAGCAGTCGGCGCGCAAGGACAAGGCGCCGGGGTCGGCGGTCGAGGGTCTCGTCGGCGGCATGAGCACGCTCGTCGACGCGCTGCAGGCCGACCTCGTCAAGCTCGGCGGCGTCGTGCGGACGGCCGCCGCGGTCGAATCGCTCGGACGGACGGGTGACGAGTGGACCGTCATGGTCGCCCAGGGCGAGGATGCCGAGGAGTCGGATGCCGTGGCATCCGACTCCGCATCCGAACCGGAGCACGTGACGGCGGATGCCGTGATCGTCGCCACCGCCGAGGGCATGGCGCGAGCGCTGCTCGACGGCCACGTCCAGGACTTCGGAGAGTTCGGCGCCTCGCCCGAGATCGAGATCGTCACACTGCTGCTGGACGCGCCCGCGCTGGACGCGGCCCCCCGCGGCACCGGGGTGCTGACGGTGCCGGGGAGCTTCACCGCCAAGGCGCTCACGCACGCCACCGCCAAGTGGGCCTGGCTCCGTGAGGCCGCAGGGAACCGCCACGTCGTTCGGGTCTCGTTCGGCTCGCAGGGAGAGCCGGCGGCCACGGCATCCCTCGATGACGACGCCGCCGCGCACCTCGCGCTGGAGCAGGCGTCCGCGATGCTCGGCACCCCGCTGTCGTCGGCGCAGCTGGCCGGAGCGCACCGTGCGCGGTTCACGCAGTCGCAGCCGGCTTCTCTCATCGGCGCGGCCGAACGACGCGACGCGTCGCGCACTGCGGTGCAGGCGGTACCGGGGCTCGCGGTCGTCGGCGCCTGGTTGTCGGGAACCGGGCTTGCCCAGGTCGTCCCCGACGCGGCGACCGAGGCCGATCGCGTCCGACGGCACCTTCTCTGGGACTGATCGGGGGCTCGCTGTCAACCCCTCCGAAGATTAGATGCCGAAAACGGCATATGGGGTTACGCTGGAACCCCTGGCCCGCGGATCGAACGCGTGCGGCCCGACCGGAACAACGTGAGGAGACCCCATGAAGGGGAAGATCGGACTCGTCGTCGGACTCGGCGTCGGTTACGTTCTCGGCACACGCGCCGGGCGCGAACGCTATGAGCAGATCAAGACGCAGTGGCTGAAGGTGTGGAACCTCGACCCTGTCCAGGAGCAGGTGACCAAGGTCAAGGGCTTCGTCGGCGACAAGGCGGCCGCGATCCCCGGTGCGGTGTGGAACGGGGTCGTCAAGGTCACCAGGTCCGCGACCGGCCCCGGCACCCCTGGCCAGAAGCTGGACGCGACCATCGCTGCGGGCAAGGACGTCGTCGAAGAGGTCTCGGACGCCGCAGAGGATGTCGTGGACGAGGCCAAGGAGAAGGCGACAGCGGCGAAGTCGGCCACCACCAGGGCCGCGAAACCCGCCGCCAAGAAGCCCTCGCAGAACGGCAAGTGACATGGTGCGCGGATACCGCGACCGCGCGGACGACAGCCTGCTGACGCTGCTCGGCGACCTGCCGGACCTCGTCAGCAACCTCGTCAAGGCCGAGATCGATGCCGCCAAGGTATGGA
Source organism: Microbacterium sp. M (assembly GCF_045181065.1). Classification (GTDB taxonomy): domain Bacteria; phylum Actinomycetota; class Actinomycetes; order Actinomycetales; family Microbacteriaceae; genus Microbacterium. The sequence continues at coordinate 332,494 of NZ_CP173721.1, forward strand.
TCTCGCGCACCGCTAAGGATGCCGGGATCGGCAGCGTCTGGTTCCTCGTCGCGCTGTTCTTCCTGTTCTGGCTCGTGCCGATGATCCTCGTCTTCGCTGTCGCGGGGCTGTCGTCGTGGTGGCCGGTCTGGCTGTCCGCGCTGGCGGTCATCGGCATCCTGATCCTCGCCGTGCTGGTGTTCGCGCTGCTCGGCATCCTGAAGTTCCGCAAGGTCATGGCCAGGGAGAACCCCGGCCAGGCCGTCGCGAAGGACATCCGACTCGTGAAGGACGCCGGCGATGACGAATTCTGAGCAGTTCACGAACTCCGCGCAGCAGCTTCCCCGTACTGCGGTCCCGACGGGCCTCGCGGATCCGGTGCAGTCGGCGCGTGCCGAGTTGAAGGCCGCGCTCGCGGCCATCGAGGTCAAGGGCAACGTGCCGCGTCGCGTCGAGAAGGCCTCGAAGGAGGCGGCCGTCAAGGCGCGCGCCTTCGCCGACCGGAACCCGGTCGGCGCGATCGCCGCGGCTGTCGGGCTCGCCGCGGTCGCAGGCTCGCTGGTGTGGGTCATCGCCAGAGCGCTCTCGCGCTGAGCCTGTCGAAGCGAGGCCCGGCCTCTCGGCATCGGTCACGCATTAGCCATGCCCCGGGGAAAGGGGCAGACTGGAAGCATGTCCGAGCTGAGCGAAGAATCCCCATCCGGCTTCACCCTCTGGGCGGTGTGGCGCCGCAACCCGAACGCTCCGGTCCTCGAGACCGACGCGACCGAGCTCGAGACCATCGTCGAGCACATCGAGGATTCCGGCGTCACGATCCGCGGGTTCTACGACGTCTCCGGACTCAAGGCCGACGCCGACCTGATGGTCTGGCTGCACGGGCCGACAGCCGAAGAGCTGCAGAAGGCGCTGCGTCGCCTGCGTCGCACCGAACTGCTGCGCACCCTGATTCCCGTCTGGAACGTCATGGGCGTCCACCGCGACGCCGAGTTCAACCGTGCGCACGTCCCGGGATTCCTCCGTGGAGTCGAGCCCAAGGGCTGGCTGTGCCTGTACCCGTTCGTGCGCACGCCGGAGTGGTATCTCGCCCCCGAGGAGGAGCGCCGCAAGATGCTCGCCGACCACGGGCGGAAGGGCGCGGCCTTCACGGGCGTCATCGCCAACACCGTCGCCGCCTTCGCTCTCGGCGACTACGAGTGGCTGCTGCCGCTCGAAGCCGATGACGTCACAGAACTCGTCGACCTCATGCGCGATCTGCGCTACACGGATGCGCGTCTTTACGTGAAGGAGGAGGTCCCGTTCTACACGGGCCGGCGATTGCGCTTCGACGAGATCGCGGACGTGCTGCAGTAGGTCGGCGATGAGCACTCCGATCCGCCTCGGCACTCGTCGAAGCGCCCTCGCCAGGGCGCAGTCCGGCCACGTCGCCGCAGCACTCGAGAAGATCTCCGGCCGTCAGGTCGAACTCGTCCCGATCGTTTCCGAGGGCGACACGAATCGTGCCTCCCTGTCCGAGATCGGCGGCATGGGCATCTTCGCCACCCGCCTGCGCGAAGCGCTGCTCGCGGGCGAGTGCGACTTCCTCGTGCATTCGCTGAAGGACCTGCCGACCGCCATCCCCGAGGGACTCGTGATCGCCGCGACCCCGCCGCGTGAAGATGCCCGCGACGTCGCGATCACCCGAGGCGGGACCCCGCTGCACGCGCTGCGCCCCGGCTCGTCCATCGGCACAGGGTCGCCCCGCCGCATCGCGCAGGTGCGTCGACGCGCGCCGGAGGCCGAGATCGTCGACATCCGCGGGAACGTCGATTCGCGCCTGGCCAGGGTCGAATCCGGTGAGCTGGATGCCGTGATCCTCGCCGCGGCTGGCCTGTCCAGGCTCGGCAGCGAGACGCGTCTGCACCGCGAGGAGCTCGGCCTCGCCGAGTGGCCCACCGCTCCTGGGCAGGGAGCCCTGGCCGTGGAGACCCGGACGGATGCTCCGGCAGAACTGCATGCGGCCCTCGCCGCGCTGGACGATCACGACACGCATCTCGCGGTCGAGGTCGAACGCGGCATCCTCGAAGGTCTGGATGCCGGATGCCAGGCGCCGATGGCCGCGCACGCCGTCGTGGACGGCGATTCGGTGCGGATCAGGACGGTCGTCTACGCGGTCGATGGCAGCCGGCGGATCGGGCTCGACGTCACCGAGCCGCTGAACCAGGGGTATATTCGTCTGAACGGCAGTGGCAATGGTGCGGATGCTGCCGATGGTGCGGACCCGATGCACACAGCACGTGATATCGGGCTGTCTGTCGCCCGTCGGCTGCTCGGACAAGGGGCGGCCGACCTGGTTCCCCGAGAGCAATCCTGATGACCGAATCCGAATCGAAGCATGACAAGCCGCTGGCCGGCTGGCGCGTCCTCGTCCCGCGAGGAGGCCCGTGGGGCGACGGCGTCGCCGCCAGTCTCCGCTCGCAGGGCGCCGTGCCCGTCGTCGCACCGCTGATCAACTTCGGCCCGACGACCGATCAGGCCGCGCTCGACGCGGCGCTCGAGCAGCTCGCCGCGGGCGAGTTCGACTGGCTCACCGTCACGAGCGCCACCACGGTCGATGTGCTGTTCGCGCACCGCGCCGTCGTCCCGAAGAAGACGAAGATCGCGGCGGTCGGCGAGACGACGGCGGCTGCGCTCCAGGCCGCGGGCTACGAGGTGACTCTCGTCCCCGAGCAGGACAATTCGGCAGAGGGAATGGCCGCGCAGCTGATCGCGCTCGAGTCGAAGCCGCGTCGCATCCTCGCGCTGCGCAGCGAGATCGCCAAGCCCGTGCTCTCGAAGTCGCTGGTCAAGGCCGGCCACCGCGTGTCGAGCGTCGTCGCGTACCGCACGGTCGGCGTCCCGGTGACCGACCGCATCCGCCGCGATGTCGACAGCGGCCGTATCAACGCGATCCTCATCACGAGTGGATCCGTGGCGCAGCAGGTCCGCGAGCAGTTCCCCGAGATCCCCGACGAGACCCTGCTCGCCGCGATCGGGCCCAGGACCGCGAAGGATGCCCGCAAGGCGGGGCTGTCCATCCAGGTGGTCGCCGACAAGCAGACCGTTGATGCCCTGATCGAGGCCGTGTCGCACTTCACGCTCCCGCACGCGGCAGACGAGTTCGCACCGTGAGCTTCCCCGACATCCGCCCTCGCCGACTCCGGCAGTCGGCGGCCGTTCGCGACCTCGCGCGCGAGACCGATGTCCTGCCGCGGCAGCTCGTCCTGCCGATGTTCGTCCGCGAGGGCGTGAACGAGGCCGTTCCGATCGTTTCGATGCCCGGGGTCGTGCAGCACTCGCTGGATTCGCTGCGACGCGCAGCCGTCGAGGCCGCAGAGGCCGGCGTCGGCGGCGTGATGCTGTTCGGCGTTCCTGCCGTGCGCGATGCGATCGGCTCCGGTGCGGACGATCCGGACGGCATCCTGAACGTCGCGACCGCCGCACTCGCGGCCGAGGTGGGCGACGCGCTCGTCGTGCAGACCGACCTGTGCCTGGACGAGTTCACCGACCATGGACACTGCGGCGTGCTGGCGGCCGACGGCTCCGTCGACAACGACGCCACTCTGGAGCGGTACACCGCGATGGCACTCGCGCAGGCGCGCGCCGGCTCGCAGCTGCTGGGACTCAGCGGCATGATGGACGGTCAGGTCGCCGCGATCCGTCATGCCCTGGACGCCGAGGGCTTCACGGACACGCTGCTCCTCGGGTACGCGGCCAAGTACGCCAGCGCGTTCTACGGTCCGTTCCGCGAGGCGGTCGATTCGCAGCTGACCGGAGACCGCCGCACGTACCAGCTCGACCCGGCGAACCGCCGCGAGGGCGTCCGGGAGGCGCTGATCGACGAGGCCGAGGGGGCGGACATCGTCATGGTGAAGCCTGCGATGTCGTTCCTCGACGTGTTACGCGAAGTGCGCGACAGCGTGCATATTCCCGTCTGGGCATATCAGATCTCCGGCGAGTACGCGATGATCGAGGCCGCATCGGCGAACGGCTGGATCGACCGCAGGGCGGCGATCCTCGAGTCGCTGCTTTCGATCCGCCGTGCCGGCGCCGACGCCGTGCTCACGTACTGGGCGACCGAGGCCGCGGGCTGGCTCGCATCCTCGCGGCGCTGACGACCGCGGTGCACTGACACGGAACACGAGGACTCGTACATGACCGACCGCAATGACGACCTGTTCGACGCCGCTCGCGCGGTGACCCCCGGCGGAGTGAATTCGCCGGTGCGCGCCTACGGGTCCGTCGGCGGGACGCCGCGCTTCCTCGCTTCTGCGCAGGGCGCCACGGTGACGGATGCCGCAGGCGACACGTACATCGACCTCGTGGCGTCCTGGGGGCCCGCCCTGCTCGGCCACGCGCATCCCGAAGTGGTCGCCGCGGTGCAGGATGCGGCGACCCGCGGCCTCTCGTTCGGCGCCCCCACCGAGGGGGAGGTCGAGCTCGCCCGCCTGATCGTCGACCGCGTCCGCGTCGGCGAGCACGCTCCGGTGGAGCGCGTGCGGCTGGTCTCCACCGGCACCGAGGCGACGATGACGGCGATCCGTCTCGCCCGCGGGGCCACAGGGCGCGACCTGCTCGTGAAGTTCGCCGGTCACTACCACGGCCACTCCGACGGTCTGCTGGCCGCAGCGGGATCCGGGGTGGCGACGCTCGCGCTGCCCGGGTCGGCAGGCGTGCCGGCGCCGATCGCGGCGCAGACCCTCGTGGTGCCCTACAACGACCGTGCCGCGATCGAGCAGGTCTTCGCCGAGCACGGCGACCGCATCGCGGCGATCATCGTGGAGGCGGCCGCGGCGAACATGGGCGTCGTCGCTCCGGAGCGCGGTTTCAACGCCTTCCTCGCCGACACCGCGCACGCGCACGGCGCGCTGCTCATCCTGGACGAGGTGCTGACCGGATTCCGCGTCCACCCCGCCGGTTTCTGGGGTCTGCAGGCCTCGGCCGGCGACGTGTACCTGCCCGACATCATCACGTTCGGCAAGGTCGTCGGCGGAGGGATGCCGCTGGCAGCGCTCGGCGGCCGCGCCGAGATCATGGATCTGCTCGCTCCACTCGGGCCGGTGTACCAGGCGGGGACGTTGTCAGGGAACCCGCTGTCGGTGGCCGCCGGGCTCGCGACGCTGCGGCTGGCGACACCCGAGGTCTACGCACGGGTGGATGCCGCGGCATCCCGCCTCGCCGATGCCCTCGATGCCGCACTCACCGAGGCCGGCGTCGTGCACGCCGTGCCCAGAGCCGGGAGTCTGTTCGGCGTGGTCTTCGCCGAACGGGCGCCGCGCGACTACGCCGAGGCGCAGGCGCAGGAGGCATTCCGGTACGCGCCGTTCTTCCACAGCATGCGCGAGCAGGGGGTGGCCCTGCCGCCGAGCGTGTTCGAGGCGTGGTTCCTCACCGCAGCCCACGATGACGACGCCCTGGAACGGATCGAGCGCGCGCTTCTGGCCGCGGCCGCGGCCGCTGCACTGGCCGCACGACCGTAACGCAGAAGGAATCTCACAACGGATCGTTGCCGTCCTGTGAGCAAGTCGCAGACATCTCGCAGGGGGACGCTGGCAGACTGAGAGTCATGGTGACGTTGCTGCTGGATCAGACGCAGCTCGAGGTCGTGCTCTCGCCCGTCGAGCGTGCCGCGACATTCCATCGGGAGAACATCCGTGTCGCGCGCGACACCATCACCAAGGTCCAGCTGACCGACGACGCGTGGACATGGCTGCGCGGCGTCCCCGGCCCTGGCACGCACATTCCGAGCATCCTCGCCGCCGGAACCTGGAAGGGGGCCGGCACGACCGACTTCGTCCTCATCCGTCGTCGACGCCCGAGCGTCGTCATCGACCTCGAAGGCGACGAGCTCTATCAGCGGCTGATCTTCACGACCCGGCACGGCCTCGCGCTGACGCAGGCGCTTCGGCTGGACGTGACGGAGGAGCTCGCGGACGTCGTCGAGATCGTCGCGACAGCGCCGACACCCGTCGTGAAGGGCAAGGGCCGCCCGGTCATCCGACCACGCCCGATCTGACCCTCAGGAGCGCGGGTGCTCCTGGTGCTCGCCGTGCTCGTGCTCGTCGTGCTCTCCGGGCGTCCCATCGCCCTCGGAGACATGCTCCTCGTGCGCGAACTCGGTGTACTCGGCGTCGGGCTCTGAAACGGCAGCATCGGCGTCGGCAGCATCGGAGTGCTCATACTGCTCCGGCTCCGCGGCATCCGGAGAGGAATCGACCGATTCGGGAGACTGCTCGGATTCGGCGTGCTCCTCAGCCGTCTCATCCAGCGGTCGTCCGGTGATGATCGCGGCCCAGGCGTCCGAGACGGCGGGGGTCGGCGACGTGTCGGTGCTGTCGTTCGACTGCGAGAGCCCGGCCGCCGCGGCCGCGAGACCGGAGACGCCGGGCAGCGGCCGATCGTCGGCCGCAGACACGGGCGCGAAGGAGTCGACCTCGTCGGCTGAGATGTCGTCCTCGTCGCCGTCGACGTTCGGGGCTGAGACGTTCTCGGCGACGACATCCGCCGCGACCGCAGGAGCGGCTTCGGCTGCCCCGTCCTCGTCGGCGTCCGTCGCGGGCTCGGGGGTCCTGGGCTCGGCATCGGCTGCGTCAGCCGCGGTCGCGGGCTCGGCATCGTCCGACCCGGCCTCTGCATCTGCCGCTGCGGCCTCGGCGTCCGCGGGTGCGGAGTCGACGTCCGCTTCCGGTTCGGTGTTCTCGGCCGCGACGTCAGCGGGCTCGGCATCCGCATCGGCCGAGACGACGGCAGGCGCGGGAACGATCGGAACCGCCACCTTCGCATCGGCGACTTCCGGCTTGCGCAACTGCACGGGTCGGTCGTTGACGAGGTCGAGGAAGACGTCCTCGAGCGTCGGTCCGCGCTGCTGCAGCGTGGTCAGCGCGACCCCGGCCTGAGCGGCCACGGTGCCGATCGTCTTGGCGTCGCTGCCGCGAACGGTGAGGCCGGAGCGCAGCACCTCGAACTCGAAGCCGGCCGCTTTCAGCGCGCCGGTGAGGCCGCTGCGATCCACGGCATCCACGACCACGGGCCCGGACGTCGGGTCCGCCAGTGAAGCGAGCGAGCCGGCGAACTTCCGCTCCCCATGCGCGATGACGAGGATCTCATCCGCGACCTGCTCGACCTCGCTCAGCACGTGCGAGGACACCAGGACGGTGCGTCCCTCGTCGGCGAGTCCGCGGATGAGCATGCGCATCCAGCGGATCCCCTCGGGATCCAGACCATTCGCCGGCTCGTCCAGGACGAGCGCTCCGGGGTCGCCGAGCAGGGCGGTCGCCGCGCTGAGCCGCTGACGCATGCCGAGCGACAGGGCTCCGATGCGGGTGCCGGCTTCGCCATCGAGACCGACGAACGAGACGACCTCCGAGACGCGCGACAGCGCGATGCCGTTCGCCTTCGCCGCGACGATGAGGTGCCGCTCGACCGTGCGTCGAGGGCGGAAGCCGGGGTCCTCGTGCATGGCACCGATGACGCGCGCCGGATGCTTCAGATCGGAGTACTGCGCACCACCGATGGTCGCGGTTCCCGAGGTGGGGCGGATCTGGCCGAGCAGCATCCGCAGCGTGGTGGTCTTGCCGGCGCCGTTCGGACCGAGGAACCCGGTGACGACGCCTGGTTCGACCCGTCCCGAGAAATCGGAAACGGCGGTGACGTCGCTGAAGCGCTTCGTCACACGGTCGAACTCGAGCACCTGTCCGTCGGGCATCGGGACCTCTCTTTGTTGGGCAGTCCTCTCTATCTTGTCGGAAATCCCTGAAAATCGTGCATTATCAGGGCGGAAACCGCCAGCGGGTAACGTGTCATCCGTGACCGATCAGCCCGCAGCATCCCGAGTCCTCGTCCGTGCCGAGGGTGCGCTCGGCCGACTCACCCTCAATCGCCCTGAGGCCATCAATGCCCTCGACCTCGGCATGATCCAGGACATCACCCGAGCGCTCGAAGCGTGGAAGATGGACACGGACGTCCAGATCGTCCTGCTCGACGGCGAAGGCCGCGGACTCTGCGCCGGAGGAGACGTACGAGCGCTCTACGATCAGATCCGGAACGGGGAGCCGGATCGCACGGCGGAGTTCTTCCGGGCCGAGTACGAGATGAACGCGCTGATCGCGGAATACCCGAAGCCGCTGGTCGCCTTCGCCGACGGCATCACGATGGGCGGCGGCATCGGCCTGGCCGGTCACGCGGCGATCCGCATCGTCACCGAGCGCTCCAAGCTCGCGATGCCGGAGACCCGGATCGGCTTCACCCCTGACGTCGGCGGCACCTACCTGCTGGGTCGTGCGCCGGGCCGGCTGGGCGAATACCTCGCCCTCACCGGGCGCACGCTGAACGGATCGGATGCCGTCTACACCGGGCTTGCGGACCACTACGTGCCCTCTGAGAACCTGGATGCGCTGCGCGAGGCGCTCGCCTATCGGGCCGACCCCACCGGGCCAGCCGAACTCGTCCTGCTCTTCGACGAGACGCCGGAGCCGTCCTCGTTGCGTGCGGAGCGGGCCTGGATCGACGAGGTCTTCTCGGCCGACTCCGTCGGCGAGATCCTGCGTCGGCTGTCCGAGCGGCCGGAGCCCGCGGCATCCGAGACGGCGGCTGTGCTCGCGGAGCTCGCCCCGACCGGACTCGCCGTGACGCTCGAGGCGGTGCGCGAAGCGCGCGAGGGCGACCTCCGCGCTGCGCTGACGGGGGAGTATCGCCGGGTGCTCTGGTTCGTGCACCACCACCCGGATCTCGTCGAGGGCATCCGTGCGCAATTGGTCGACAAGGACCGTACGCCGCGCTGGCAACCGGCGACGATCGCCGAGCTCGCTCCGGATGCCGGGGCCGGCGCCCGGGAGTTCGTGCCGAGCGTGCCGCTGTTCGCCTGAGATAGCTGGACACGGTGCAGATATCTGCTCCGACCGGCCGAATTCGTTCGCCCTGAGCGGATAACGCCCGGATCCTCTGGGCAATGTCCGTGGGGCGTGGCACGCTATCTGGTGGCCCATTCGGGTCCGCCGCTCAGAAGGAATATCCATGCTCGGAAAACTCCTGTTCCGCTATCTCTCCAAATACTGGCCGTTGCTCGTGGGCGTCCTGGTGTTCCAGTTCGCCAGCGCGCTGGCCACGCTGTACCTGCCCCGGCTGAACGCCGACATCATCGACAAGGGTGTCGCGCAGGCCGACACCGGCTACATCTGGAGCACCGGAGCATTCATGCTCATGGTCTCGCTCGGTCAGATCACGGCCTCGATCATCGCCACTTATTTCGCGGCCCGCGCCGCCATGAGCATCGGCCGTGACATCCGCGCCGACGTGTTCTCGCGCGTGAGCGGCTTCTCCGAGCGTGAGGTGTCGCAGTTCGGCGCCGGCTCGCTCATCACCCGCAACACCAACGACGTCCAGCAGGTCCAGATGCTGGCGATGATGGGCGCGACCATGTTCGTCATGGCGCCCATGCTCGCGATCGGCGGCATCATCATGGCCGTTCAGCAGGACGTCGGCCTGAGCTGGCTGATCGCGGTGTCCGTCCCGGTGCTGCTCATCCTCGCCGGGCTCATCATCGGCCGGATGGTGCCGCTGTTCCGGCGCAACCAGCGCAAGCTCGACAACGTGAACCGCATCATGCGCGAGCAGCTCACCGGCGTCCGCGTCGTGCGCGCCTTCGTCCGCGAGGACATCGAGGAAGAGCGATTCCGCGGCGCGAACACGGACATCATGATCCTCGGCCGCAAGATCGGTTCGCTGTTCGTGCTCCTGTTCCCGCTGTTCATGCTGATCCTGAACGTCACGGTCGTGGCCGTCATCTGGTTCGGCGGCATCGAGATCAACGAGGGCAACGTCGAGGTCGGCACGCTGTTCGCGTTCATGCAGTACATCGGCCAGATCATGGGCGGTGTCATCATGGCCAGCTTCATGGCGATCATGATCCCGCGCGCGGCCGTCTCGGCCGAGCGCGTCGGCGAGGTGCTGGATGTGGCCTCGACGCTGGAGCGCCCGGAGAACGGCGTCACGGAGTTCCCGACGCCCGGAGCCATCTTGTTCGAGGGTGTGGAGTTCACGTACCCGGGAGCGGAGTCGCCGGTGCTCACGAACATCGACTTCCGTGCGGAGCCGGGTGAGACCGTGGCCATCGTCGGTTCGACCGGCGCGGGCAAGACAACGCTCATCTCACTGATCCCGCGTCTGTTCGACGTCACCGGCGGCGCCGTGCGCGTGGGCGGCACCGATGTCCGCGAAGCGGATGTCGAAGAACTGTGGGACAGCATCGGGCTCGTCCCGCAGCGGCCCTTCCTGTTCACCGGCACCGTCGCATCCAACCTCCGCTACGGGCGCGAGGAGGCCACGGACGACGATCTCTGGAAGGCTCTCGAGATCGCTCAGGGTCGCGACTTCGTCGAGGAGATGCCCGACGGGTTGAACTCGCGCATCGCGCAGGGCGGCACGAACGTCTCCGGCGGTCAGCGTCAGCGTCTCGCGATCGCGCGCGCGATCGTGCACCAGCCGAAGGTCCTCGTGTTCGACGACTCGTTCTCGGCACTGGATCTCACGACCGATGCCCGCCTCAGACAAGCGCTGTGGCGAGAGCTGCCGGAGGTGACGAAGATCGTGGTCGCTCAGCGAGTGTCGACCATCACGGATGCCGACCGCATCGTCGTCCTCGAGGGGGGCACGATGGTCGGCGTCGGGACGCACGAGGAGCTCCTCGCGTCGAACGACACCTACCGTGAGATCGTCGAGTCGCAGCTGGGGGTGGACGCATGAGCACTCCGGAACAGCTGACAGCCGACGAGCAGTACGAAGCCGAGCTCGCGGAGCAGGCGCGCCAGAACTCGGGCGACTGGGACGCGGTCGCGCCGGGCAAGGCCGACAACTTCGGCAAGAGCTTCGGTCGCATGATCGGGTTGCTCAAGCCGTCCGCCCTGTGGTTCGTCTTCGTGTCGATCCTCGGCGCGATCGGCGTCGTCCTCACCGTCGCGGCGCCCAAGGTGCTCGGCGAGGCGACCAACATCATCTACGAGGGCTTCATCTCGAAGAGTCTCGGCGACTCGGGCGTTCCAGCCGGGACGTCCCAGGAGCAGATCGTCGAGATGCTCCGCGCCCAGGGGCAGGACGACTTCGCGAACATGGTCGCGGCGTTCAGCGACTTCCAGGTCGGTGCCGGCATCGACTTCGACCGCCTGCGCTGGATCATCATCGCGGTGCTGGCGATCTACGTCGGCGCGGCTCTGCTGACCTGGATCCAGGGCTACGTGATCAACGTCATCATGGTGCGCACGATGTGGCGCCTGCGCGAGGACGTCGAGGCGAAGATCAACCGTCTGCCGCTGTCGTACTTCGACAAGGTGCAGCGTGGTGAGCTGATCTCGCGCGTCACGAACGACATCGACAACATCACTCAGACCATGCAGCAGTCGCTCTCGGGCGCGCTGACGTCGATCCTCACCGTGATCGGCGTGCTCTGGATGATGTTCACGATCTCGTGGCAGCTCGCGCTCGTCGCACTCGTGGCACTGCCGCTGATGGGAGTCATCTTCGGCGTCATCGGCCCCCACTCGCAGAAGGCGTTCGGCACCCAGTGGCGCAAGGTCGGCCGACTGAACGCCCGCGTCGAGGAGGCCTTCTCGGGTCACGCGCTGGTCAAGGTCTTCGGCCGTGAGCAGGACGCACTGGACAAGTTCCAGGTCGAGAACGAGGAGCTCTTCCAGGCGAGCTTCAAGGCGCAGTTCCTGTCGGGCATCATCATGCCCGCCATGACTTTCGTCGGAAGCCTCACGTATGTCGGCATCGCGGTGCTCGGCGGTCTCATGGTCGCCAGCGGCCAGCTCCGTCTCGGTGATGTCCAGGCGTTCATCCAGTACTCGCAGCAGTTCACCCAGCCGCTCAGCGAACTGGGCGGCATGGCGGCGGTCGTGCAGTCCGGTACCGCCTCGGCGGAGCGGGTGTTCGACTTCCTGGATGCCGATGAGCAGGAGGCGGACGACGAGAACGCCCCCGAACTCGAGGACGGCAAGGGCGTCATCGAGTTCGAGAACGTCTCGTTCTCGTACACACCGGAGCGTCCGCTGATCAAGGACCTGTCCTTCCGGGTGGAGCCCGGTCAGACGGTCGCGATCGTCGGACCGACCGGTGCCGGCAAGACGACACTGGTCAACCTGATCATGCGCTTCTACGAGCTCAGCGGCGGGCGCATCCTGCTCGACGGTCAGGACATCGCCGATCTCACGCGTTCGGATCTCCGCTCGCGGACCGGAATGGTGCTGCAGGACCCGTGGCTGTTCGCCGGTTCGATCCTGGAGAACATCCGGTACGGCCGCGCGACGGCGTCCGACGACGAGGTGCTCGCGGCTGCGAAGGCGACCTATGTCGACCGGTTCGTGCATGCGCTTCCGGACGGCTACGAGACGGTCCTCGATGAGGACGCGTCGAACGTGTCGGCGGGTGAGCGACAGCTCATCACGATCGCCCGCGCGTTCGTGGCGCAGCCTTCGATCCTCATCCTCGATGAGGCGACGAGCGCTGTGGACACCCGCACCGAGCTGCTGCTGCAGCACGCCATGGCGGCGCTGCGACAGGGCCGGACGTCTTTCGTCATCGCGCACCGTCTGTCGACGATCCGCGACGCCGACCTCATCCTCGTGATGGAGCACGGCGACATCGTCGAGAAGGGCACGCACGACGAGCTCATCGCCGCGCAGGGCGCGTATTGGCGGCTGTACCAGTCGCAGTTCGAGCAGGCGGCGACCGACATCGATGCCGAAGAGGCGCTCACCGCGTCGACCCCCGTGGTCGTCACCGGTGACGCGGACGAGGCGGAAGACGCCGGGATCGCTGTCGCGGCCGGCGAGCCGGAATCCGACGACAAGGCCTGACCCCGCGCGTACGAAGGGCCGCCACCCATCCGGGTGGCGGCCCTTCGTCGTTCACGGAGCGGGGGAGGGTCGCGTGTGGTCGCCTCGCACGCGTTCACGCGACCGAACGCGCCACCTCGGCGACGCACGCTGGTGTCAGTCGGTGACGCCGAGCAGTTCGAAGGGATGCGTCAGCCGCCACCAGGCGCTGGGCCCTTCGAGCTCTTCGGCGAGCACGACGGGAATCTCCACCGCGTTCACCGGACCCGTGACGCTCATCGAGCCGACGGCCGCGCCGGATTCTCGTGTATCACCCAGATCGAACGTCACCTCGGCGGTGGGCACGGTCGTGTTCCAGAGCACGACGTTCGCGTCGGCATCCGTGACGATCTCGGCGCTCGCGCCCCACGGCGTGCTGATCTCACCGACGACCGTGTCCGCCGTGACGGCAGGACCCTGGGCCTGCAACTGCGCCTCGACCTGCTCGTACAGCGCGCGGCTGGCTGCGAGCCGTTCCTCGTCGCTCTCCTGACCGAGCACGGACGCATAGATGCGGACATCCGTGTCGCCGACCGTGACGTCCTTGGCGCTGAGCAGGTTGTAGTCGTCGTCCAGCGAGCCGGTCTTGATCCCGACGATCCCCGGATCGCCGAGCAGGCCGTTGGAATTGGTGACGAGGCCGGCACCGGGCAGCTCCACCGAAGCGGTGCCGACGATCTCGGCGAAGACCGGGTTCGCCATGGCGATGGAGGCCAGGGCGGTCAGCGATGCCGGTGAGGCGACGTTGCGGTCGTTGCGTCCGGCCGGCGTCACGATCGTGATGTCGTTCAGCCCGCGTGCCGCGAGCCACTGCTCTGCGGCGGCGGCGAACTCGCGGTCGGAGCCCCAGATCTCGTCCGACAGGCGGTCGATGTAGTTGTTCGCCGACCCGAGAAGGATGCCCTGAAGCATCTGGTACTCGGTGAGCGTTCCGTCGACCGGGACATCCAGCGCGGACTGGTCGTCGCTGCGGTACGACCAGTACTCGACGGTGTCGCCGTAGTCGAACGCGTACTCCGGACCCTGCTCGCCGGGCTGCAGCGGCCGCGCGTCGAGCACGAGCATCGCGGACACGACCTTGGTCACGCTGGCGATCGGCGCTGTCTCCGTCGTGGACGCCGCCGAGCTGATGCCCTCGACGCTGACGCCGGCGCTCCCGACAGCCGGCCATGTCATGGCGGCCGCCGTCGCGCCGGCCGGCGTCACGGCGACGGCCTCGATCGTGGGCGGCAGTTCGTGGAGAGGCCACAGCAGAGTGGTGGCGGTGTAGGCGACGCCGAGGGCGACGAGCGTGCCGAGCGGCACAAGGATGCCGGGCTGCAGGAATCCGCGACGCGGAGCGCCCACCAGCAGATCGGGCTCATCACCGTTCGCGGCCGGCGCCTCGAGAGGTGCCGCCTGCGTCGCTGCTTCGACGTCGACGGGATCCACCCAGAGCAGGGCCGTCGCCGGAGAGTTCTCGTCGGCCCACGCGGCCGTCTGCTGCGCAGCCCCGGTCTGGTCCGCGAGCAGCGTGGCGAGCTCGGCATCCGCGTCGGACTTCTCGACCGCCTCGGCATCCGCATCGTGTCCTGTCGATGCGGCCGGCACGGCCGGTGCGGCGTCGGCGGCAGACGGCTCGTCGACGGCGTCGTCCGCAGCCTCGGGCGTCACGGCCACCGGTGTGGTCGGCGTATCCGAATCGTCCGGATCCGCGTTCGTCGCGTCGACCGTTCCGACGGCATCCGCATCCGTGGCCACCGGGATCGCCCCCGTGCGTCGACGCAGCTCACGGCGCGTCAGGGCACCGCTGTCGTCGGTCTGCTCATCGAGGGTCACTTGAATACGGTACCGAATCCGCATGTGACAACGCCGCATTGGCCGAGGAGTATGATCGTCCACACAACCCACGGGAGTCCGGCGAGCCGGGCTGAGAGGAAGCGATCCGCGCTTCGACCGTCGAACCTGATCCGGATCATGCCGGCGCAGGGAGGAGATCAGATGAGTATGTCCGCATCCGCTTCCGCAGAAGCAACCGACGCAGCAACGGCTTCCGCCGTCACGCACCCGTACCGCTGGCGCGTCGTCGACATCGTCGTCGCCGCCGTTCTCGGCGTCGCGATCGGCCTGCTGTTCTGGGGTTGGAACATCATCGGCGGGGCCTGGTTCGGGGCTGCCGATGCGCTGACCCCCGGCCTCGGCGGCATCGCCGTCGGCATCTGGCTGATCGGTGGAGTGATCGGCGGCCTCGTGATCCGCAAGCCGGGCGCCGCCTTTGTCGTCGAGGTCGTCGCCGCCATCGTCTCGATGCTCATCGGCAACGTGTGGGGCGTCGGCACCGTGCTGTCCGGCATCGCCCAGGGGCTGGGGGCCGAGCTCGTCTTCGCGCTGTTCTTCTACCGCCGTTTCGGAATCGCGGTCGCGATGCTGGCGGGCGTCGGCGCCGCCGTCGGTGCGTGGGTGTGGGAGTTCTTCGGCGGCAGCTCGCCGAACATCCTCAAGTCGCTCGAATTCAACGCGATCTACCTGACCACCCTCGTGATCTCGGGGGCGATCCTCGCCGGTGTCGTCGGATGGCTGCTCGTCCGAGCGCTCGCCGTCACCGGGGCGCTGAATCGCTTCGCGGCGGGGCGAGAACTCGTCCGCGAGGTCTGAGCTGAGCATGAACGCCCCGGTGCGCGTCCAAGCCGCGGGGTGGGGCTGGCGCTATGCGGGCCGGAAGGCGCCGGCCGTCAGCGACGTCTCGTTCACGATCGAACCGGGTGAGCGCGTCCTGCTGCTCGGAGCGTCCGGGGCCGGGAAGTCCACCCTTCTCGCCGGTCTCGCCGGAGTCCTCGGCGACGCAGACGAGGGTGTACGCACCGGGTCGCTGCTGATCGACGGGGCAGCCCCGGAATCGGCGCGTGGCCGCACCGGGCTGGTCCTGCAGGACCCGGATGCCGGGATCGTGCTGTCTAAGGTCGGCGACGACATCGCGTTCGGATGCGAGAACCTCGGCGTTCCGGCATCCGAGATCCCGGGCCGCGTGGCCGAAGCGCTCGAGGCGACCGGGCTCGACGTGCCGCTGAACCGGCCGACCAAGGCGCTGTCCGGAGGGCAGAAGCAGCGGCTCGTGCTCGCCGGTGCGCTCGCGATGCGGCCGGGCCTGCTGCTGCTGGACGAGCCGACGGCGAACCTGGACCCTGCGGGTGTCCGGGAGGTGCGGGCGAGCGTCGAGCGCGCGGTCGATGCGACCGGCGCGACGCTCGTCGTCGTCGAGCACCGCACTCCGGTGTGGGCCGACCTCATGACGCGCGTCATCGTGCTCGCCGCCGACGGCGGGCTGCTGGCCGACGGCTCGCCCGCCCGCGTCTTCTCCGAGCACGGCGCGGCGCTGACCGATGCCGGAGTGTGGGTTCCGGATGCCGGGATCCACCTGCCCGAGCTCGACGCGGCCACTGGAGAGGCGGTGCTCTCGGCATCCGATCTCGCGATCGCGCGCGAGCAGCGCACGATCGTCCAGGCGGGACTCGACGTCGTCGTTCCTCGCGGCAGCGCGACGGTCGTCTCGGGGCCCAACGGTGCGGGCAAGTCGACGCTGGCGCTCACACTGGCGGGCCTCATCCCCGAGCGTGCCGGAGAGGTGGTCGCGGCAGCGGATCTGGCAGGTCGCTCCGGCCGACGCCCGTTCCGGTGGTCGTCGCGCGAGCTGCTGACCCGCATCGGGACGGTGTTCCAGGAGCCAGAGCATCAGTTCCTCACGCAGACGCTGCGCGACGAGCTGGCGGTCGGTCCGAAGGCGCTCGGCTGGGATCGGGCGCGGACGGATGCCGTGGTCGACGGGTTGCTGGACCGACTGGGGCTCGCCCCGCTCGCGCTCGCGAACCCGTTCACGCTGTCCGGCGGGCAGAAGCGCCGGCTGTCGGTGGCGACGGTGCTCGCGGCATCCCCCGAGGTGATCGTGCTCGACGAGCCGACCTTCGGGCAGGACCGCCGCGGCTGGATCTCGCTCGTCGCCCTGCTGCAGGAGGAGATCGCCCGGGGCAGGTCGATCGTCGCTGTGACGCACGACGAGGGCGTGATCCGACACCTCGGCGGGCACCGCATCGCACTGGAGAGCCGGGTGAGCGCATGACCGTCGTCGAGACCGAGCAGGTCGCCTGGCTCGACGGGGTCAACCCCGTGACGAAGCTCGTGCTCGCCCTCGCTCTGTCGGTGCCACTGTTCGCATCGATCGATGTGACGAGCGCCCTCGTGGCGATCGCGCTGCAGCTGCTGTGCCTGCCGTTGACCGGACTGACCTTGGGCACGGTCCTCAAGCGCCTGCTGCCGATCGTGATCTTCGCGCCCATCGCCGGGCTCAGCATGCTGCTCTACGCGGAACCTGCAGGTCACATCTACTGGAGCTTCGGATTCGTCACCATCAGCGACGACTCCATCGAGCTCGCGATCGCCGTCAGCCTGCGGGTCGTCGCGCTGGGTCTGCCGACGATCCTGCTGTTCGGGCGGACGGATCCGACCGAGCTCGCCGACGCCCTCGCGCAGGTCGCGAAGCTGCCGAGCCGGTTCGTGCTCGGCATCCTGGCCGGTGCGCGCATGCTCGGGCTCTTCATCGACGACTGGCGCACGATGGGGCTCGCTCGCCGGGCGCGCGGGGTGGGCGACACGGGAGCCGTCCGCCGGTTCTTCTCGATGGCCTTCGTGCTGTTGGTGTTCGCCGTGCGCCGCGGCACCAAGCTCGCCATGGCGATGGAGGCCCGCGGCTTCGGCTCCGGCATCGAGCGCACCTGGGCGCGCCCGTCCCGCCTGCACGGAAGGGATGCCGTGGCGCTCGTCGGAGGGCTCGCGATCATGGCGGTGGCGATCGTCGCAGCGGTCGCGGTCGGCACGTTCCGGTTCGTGGGGGCCTGAGTCAGCCGGCGTTCCACAGATCGCGGTAGTAGGCCAGGCGCTCGCGGTCGGGCTCGACGCCGTACGCCTCGATGAGCAGGTCGTCGAAGCCGGGGCCGACGTTCCACTCGGTGCTCATCGACGCGACGGCGATGTCCGCCCAGCGGTCGCCGGTGCCGAGCATGGCCAGGTCCACGTGCGCGATCGGGCGTCCGGCGTCGTCGATCAGCGTGTTGGGCATGCAGGCGTCACCGTGGCACACGACGAGACGGTCGATCTCGGGTCCCCCGCGCAGCTCTTCGGGAAGTCGGATGCCGCGACGCTCGGCGTTCGCGAAGCGGTTCGCCACGCTCCACTCCCACGGGCAATCCTCGACGGGAAGCGCGTCGTGCAGCATCCGCAGTCCCTCACCGACGGCGCGAACGGCCGCAGCCGGCTCCGCGATCCAGCGCGGATCGACGGCGCTGCGGGCGTCGATCGCCGATGTGACGAGCCACTCGTGCTCGGCATCCTGACCCTGCTCGATCACGGCCGGGACGCGCGTCCAGCGCCGGGCCCAGCGCATCCGTTCGGCCTCGTCGCGCATGTTCGCCTCGAGATCGTGCGGACCCCACTTGATGAAGCGATCGTCGTCGGTGCGGAACGTCAGCCCGCCGAGCTGGTTCTGCCACACGGGGACGAGCGCCGCACCGTCTGCGAGCTCGAGCACGCGCTCCGGCGCGTCGATCGACGAGGCGGGGATGGTCATGATGGATCCCTTCGGCGTTCACAAATCCTGATCGATGCTCGCACAGCCTCAGAGCAGTTCGCGAAGTGCCGCCTCCAGCACGACCGCATGATTGCGCCGCGCGTCGTGCGCTGCGTAGACGAGCGGGACGACCGGGTGCGTGCGCAGCTCGTCCGCCAGTGCGGCCAGCGCCGGCGCCGTCTCGTGCGCGAGTTCGGCCCGATATCGGTCGGCGTGCGCGTCCCATTCGTCGTCGGATGCCGCGTGCCATGCCGCGCGCAGGGCGGGACTCGGCGCGGTGTCCTTGGCCCAGAGATCGATGGCCGCGCGCTCCTTCGAGACGCCCCGTGGCCAGAGCCGATCGACGAGCACTCTGAACCCGTCGGACGCTTCGGCGGTGTCGTAGGCTCGCTTGCGACGCAGTTCCATGGCTCCAGCCAACACCCGCCGGGCACCCTCCGCCAGCGTGGGACTCGGAACCGCGTAAGCTGGAACTGAGTTGCACGATCGTTCGAAGGAGAACAGCATGCAGATCCAGGGATCGGGCGCCCTCATCACGGGCGGTGCTTCGGGACTCGGCCTCGCCACCGCGCGCGCTCTCGCCGCGGCGGGCGCCCACGTCACCCTGCTCGACCTGCCGGGTTCGGCCGGTGCCGCGCTCGCCGCAGAGCTCGGCGGCGCGTTCGCCCCCGGCGATGTGACCAGCCCAGCGGATGCCGCGGCCGCCGTCGCCGTGGCGAACACCGAGGCGCCGCTGCGCATCGTCGTGAACTGCGCCGGCATCGCTCCCCCGGCGAAGGTGCTCGACCGCGAGGGTGACCCTGGGCCGCTGGAGGACTTCGAGCGGATCATCCGCATCAACCTGGTCGGCACGTACAACGTCCTGTCCCAGGCGTCCGCGATCATCGCTAAGGCGACGCCGACGGACTCCGGCGACCGCGGCGTCATCGTCAACACCGCGAGCGTCGCGGCCTTCGACGGACAGATCGGACAGCCCGCCTACTCGGCATCCAAGGGCGGTGTGCACGCGATGACGCTTCCGGTGGCGCGCGAGCTCGCCCGCTACAGCATCCGGGTGTGCACGATCGCCCCGGGGATCATGGAGACGCCCATGCTGGCAGGGCTCCCCGAAGCGGCGCAGGCGTCGCTCGGCGAGCAGGTGCCGTACCCCGCGCGCCTCGGCAGGCCGGCCGAGTACGCGGCCCTCGTGCAGCACATCGTCGAGAACGGCTATCTGAACGGCGAGACCATCCGACTCGACGGCGCCATCCGTATGGCGCCGAAGTAGACACGAACTGCTGAGACTGGAGAACGCATGACCCTGGCAGGAAAGACCATCCTGATGTCGGGCGGCAGCCGCGGCATCGGCCTCGCGATCGCCCTTCGGGCTGCGCGCGACGGCGCGAACATCGCGATGCTCGCCAAGACGGACAGCCCGCATCCGAAGCTCGAGGGCACGATCCACACCGCGGCGGAGCAGATCCGCGCGGCCGGCGGCAACGCTCTGCCCATCGTGGGGGACGTCCGCGAGGACGACGACATCACCGAGGCCGTGCTGAAGACGGTCGGAGAATTCGGGGGCATCGATATCGTCCTCAACAACGCCAGCGTGATCGACCTGTCGCGCTCGCTCGACCTCGGCGCGAAGAAGTACGACCTCATGCAGGACGTCAACGTCCGCGGCACGTTCATGCTGTCGCGCGCGGCCGTTCCGGTCCTGAAGGATGCCGAGAACCCGCACATCCTCTCGCTGTCGCCGCCCCTGAACCCGACCCCGAAGTGGCTCGGCGCGCACACCGGCTATTCGCTGGCGAAGTTCGGGATGACGATGGTGACGCTGGGGCTCGCTGCCGAGTTCGCCCGCGACGGGATCGCCGCGAACACGCTGTGGCCGCGGACCACGATCGCCACGGCGGCGGTGCAGAACCTGCTCGGTGGCGACAAGGTCATGGCGGCCAGTCGTACGGCCGACGTCTACGCGGATGCCGCGTACGCGGTGATGCTCAAGCCGGCGCGCGAGTACACCGGCCAGAGCCTGATCGTCGAGGACGTGCTCGAGGCGGAGGGCGTGACGGACTTCTCCGGCTACGCCGCGATCCCCGGCACCCCGGACAGCGCGCTGTTCCCGGACATCTTCCTGGACTGATCGGCGCCGGGGTCAGATCAGCAGGTACACGGCACCGACGATCGTCAGGATGATGACGAGTCGATCGAACAGCTGCTGCGGCATCCGTTTCGCGAGCTTCAGGCCGACGAGCGCGCCGATGACGACCAGCGGGGTGAGCAGCACGTCCATCAGGAGCACCTGAGGAGTGAACAGTCCGATGCCCGCGAGGAACGGCACCTTCACCAGGTTCACGATCGCGAAGAACCAGGCCGATGTGCCGAGGAAGACCTGCACGGGCGTCCGGGTCGCAAGGAAGTACATCGACATCACGGGGCCGCCGGCATTCGCGACCATCGTGGTGAACCCGGCCATCGTGCCGTAGGTGATGCCGAGCATGGGTCCGCCGACCGCCTTCGCGGCCTGGCGTCGGCGCCACAGCGTCACCGCGATCATGAGGAGCAGGATGACCCCGATCGCGCGGCGGACGATGCGATCGTCGCCGTACGCGAGGAACAGGAATCCCAGGACGAGCCCGGCCACGACCGCTGGCGCGAGTCGCAGCAGGGTCGGCCAGTGCGCGTGGCGGCGGTACGCGATGAGCGCGAACACGTCGCCGACGATGAACAGCAGCAGCATCGCGGCGGTCGAGGTCCGCGCCGGCAGCACCGCGGCGAACAGCACCACGGACACCGTGGCGCTGCCGGGGATCGCGGTCTTGCCGAGGCCGGCCACCAGTGCGGCGACGCCCAGCAGAGCCCAGGCGAGCGGGGTGAGCTCGATCACGCCCGCACGGCGGCGAGCGCTGCGGAGAATCGCTCGGCACGCTGGGTCAGGTCGTCCCAGTCGGATGCCTTGATCGACGAGGCATTCGCCAGATCGCCACCCGCGCCGACGGCCACGGATCCGGCCGCGAACCAATCGGCGAGATTGTCCGGGCTCACGCCGCCGGTGGGCATGAGCGGGGCGTCGGGGAACGGGCCGCGCAGAGCGCCGAGGTAAGACGGTCCGCCCAGTGAAGCGGGGAAGATCTTCACGACGTCGACGCCGAGTGCCAGTGCGCCCATGACCTCAGTGGGCGTCATCGCGCCGGTCATCACGACGCGGCCGGTGTCGAGCATGGCGCGGGTGAGGTCCGGGAGCGTGCCGGGGCTGACCAGGAATTCGGCGCCGGCCTCGGCGGCAGCCTCGGCCTGCTCGACGGTCGTCACGGTGCCGGCGCCGATGTAAGCGGAGTCGCCGTGGCGGGTGATCAGCTCGCGGATCACCGCCGGAGCGTCGGGAGTCGAGTAGGTGACCTCGATGCCGGTCACGCCGCCGCGGATGATGGCCTCGGATGCCTCGAGAGCGAGCTCGGGCGAGGGGGCGCGCAGTACGGCGAGGACCCCGGTGGAGCGGGCGCGGTCGAGGCGGGCGGTCATGGGGTCTCCTTCGTCGGGCGGCGTGCGTTCATTCTCGCATCCCGAAGCCCTGTCATTACAAGTGGCTGCCCGTCTGCCCTGGGGTCCAGCCGTCGATGCGGTCCTTGGACTCCTTCAGCCCCCACCCGGTGTGCGCACGCAGCAGCTTGATCGCCTCGATCCTGCGCTCCGAAGCGATGAGGGCGTCGATCTCGGCGATCGCCTCGGGCGGGAGCGCGGATGCCGCGGCGGGAACCTTCGGGATCGCGGTCGTGGCCGGGGTGGTCGGAGACCAGGCGTCGATGCGGTTCTTCGCCTCCTGAAGGGTGAGACCAGGGGTGCTGTCGCGCAGCAGCTTGATGGCCCGGATCTTGTTGCCCTCGGCGACGAGGCGGTCGATGTCGGCGGCGGTATCCGCGGTCGTGGCCATCGGGGTCGGGGTCGGCGGAACGGTCGGCCGCATCGTCTTGCCGAGCCCGACGAACAGGATGATGACGCCCACGACGCCCAGTGCGATCCACAGCCATTCCACGCCGTCAGTCTACGGATGCCGTCGATCCCGCTGTCTCTCAGCCGTGACGCCGTACCCTGGAAGACATGACCGACACCTCCCGTGCGCCGCGCAAGACCGGCGCTGTGCGTCCCACGACGGCGCCCGCGGCATCCGGCACGCCGCAGGTGCGGCCAACGACCGAGGGCTGGACGCAGAAGAAGGATGCCGAGGGGCGGCCCCTTCTGCAGTTCGCCAGCCCGAAGCGCGGCAAGCCGCCGGTGCATCTGGCTGATCTCACCCCGGCCGAGCGCGTCGAGAAGGTGAAGGAGCTCGGGCTGCCCGGCTTCCGCGCCAAGCAGCTCGCGACCCACTACTTCAAGCACTACACCTCAGACCCTGCCGAGATGACCGACCTCCCCGCCGGCATCCGCGAGGAGCTCGTCACCGGGCTGCTGCCTCCGCTGATGACCGAGGTGCGCCGCCTCGAGACCGACAAGGGCGACACGATCAAGTTCCTGTGGCGTCTGCACGACGGCGCGCTCGTGGAGTCCGTGCTCATGCGCTATCCGGGCCGGATCACGCTGTGCGTGTCGAGCCAGGCCGGCTGCGGCATGAACTGCCCGTTCTGCGCCACCGGCCAGGCGGGCCTCACGCGCAACATGTCGGCTGCCGAGATCATCGAGCAGGTCGTCAGGGCCAATCGTGCGATCGCGAACGGCGAGCTGGGCGGCAAGAAGCGCGACGACCACTCGATGGAGCGCGTGAGCAACATCGTCTTCATGGGCATGGGCGAGCCGATGGCCAACTACAACCGCGTCATGCACGCCGTGCGGACGATGGTGGACGCCCAGCCGGACGGCTTGGGCATGAGCGCCCGCGGCATCACCGTGTCGACGGTCGGCCTCGTGCCGGCGATCCGCAAGCTCGCCGCCGAGGACATCCCGGTCACCTTCGCCCTCTCGCTGCACGCGCCGGACGACGAGCTGCGCGATGAGCTGATCCCGGTGAACTCGCGTTGGAAGGTCGACGAGGCTCTGGATGCCGCGCGCGAGTACTTCGACAAGACCGGCCGCCGCGTGTCGATCGAGTACGCACTCATCAAGGACATGAACGACCACCCCTGGCGTGCCGACCTGCTCGCGGACAAGCTCAACGCTCGCGGACGCGGCTGGGTGCACGTGAACCCGATCCCGCTGAACCCGACGCCCGGATCCATCTGGACCGCGTCGGAGGTGTGGGTGCAGAACGAGTTCGTGCGCCGGCTCAACGACGCCGGCATCCCGACGACCCTCCGTGACACGCGTGGCAAGGAGATCGACGGGGCCTGCGGGCAGCTCGTCGCGACGACCGAGGACGAGGCGGCAGCCGCCGCGGTCTGAGCCGGCTTCGCTCCTGTGCTCGTTCCGGTCGCAGAATCGGTCTCTCTGAGCGCATTCGCGTCGTTCGAGTCGCGAATTCTGTCGCTACGACCGCGCCGGAACGACACTTTCTGCGACCGGAGCAGCGGTGCTCATGCCGGCGCTCGCGTCGCGTGAACCGAGCCGTTCCGCGTTGCCCAGCCAGGTGGCGATCCGCTCGGGTCCGGCATCCTTCACTCCCAGCATCCGATGCGTGCGCACGGATCGGATGCCGCAGAGACGGAGCGTGTTGCGGGCGACCTGGGTCTGCGCCGGCAGCCCGGTGAAGGGCGCCGCGTACCACGGGGTGTCGGCGAGGAGCAGGAGTCTGCCACGGCGCGCGGTGAGCAGCCCCTCGGGCAGGCCGAGCTTCGTGTAGCGGTACTCCTGCTGCGGGAGCAGTGCGCGGTCGAAGAATCCCTTGAGCACGGCGGGGACCGATCCCCACCACAGCGGCGTCGCGACGACGACCGTGTCCGCCTCGCGCAGCGCGCGCTTCGCATCGGAGAGATCGGGCTCGAGCAGCATGCGCTCCCGGTAGCCGAAGTGCAGGTGCGGGTCGAAGTCCAGTTCGCGCAGGGCCAGCACGCGAGCGTTCCCGTGCCCTGCGGCGTACCGTCGAGCCAGCTCGGCGGTGAGCGAACGGGCGTCCGGGTGGCCGTCGATGATCAATGCGGTGGTCATGCGATCTCCTATGTTGACAGTGTCCATTTGCTTGACAGTGTCAACATAGGAGACAATGTTGCTCGTGTCAACTTCCCGAACGGCCTATCATCACGGTGATCTCGCCCACGCGCTCGAGGCGGCCGCGATGCGGCTGCTCGAGGACAAGCCGGCGCAGGAGATCAGCCTGCGCGAGATCGCGCGGTCGGCGAACGTCAGTCACAATGCGCCGTACCACCACTTCGCGGACCGGCAGGGCCTGCTGAAAGTGCTTGCCGAGCGCAGCATGGCCGATCTCGTCTCGGCGGTTCGCTCGGCGATCGCCGATGCGGGCGACCCGGTATCGGCGCTGATCGCGGGCGGCGGCGCGTACATCCGCTACGCCGTGCAGAACCCGAACGGCTTCGACGTCGTCTACGACCCGACCGTGTGCCTTCCCGGTGCTCCGACGGCGACGATGGCGCCGTTGATCGCCGAACTCGAAGAGTCGTTGGGGGCCGCAGCGGTCGCCGCCGGACTCGCGAAGGAGACGGACGTCCTCGCGCTGTGGGGCCTCATTCACGGCCTCGGCACGCTGTGCGCGGCCGGGCACTTCGATCTCGACTCCGCGCTCGCCGCCGAGGACGCCGCGATCAGGCGGATGCTGCCGACCTGAGCGGGCGCGTAATCTGTCGCTGAGCCCGCGCCGAAACGACAGTTTCTGCGATCGGAGTTCGATGGCGCAGAACTTCGGCGACCGTGTGGGCGCGCAGAGCCGGATGCCGCGACACGTGCAGTGCGATCGATCGCACCAGACTCACGATCGCGGGTTCGCGCGTCAGCCGTGCACCGGTCAGCGACGCGTCCAGATCGAGCGTCCACCTGGTGCCTGTCATCGCCTCCTCCAGGTCTCGCAGTGGTGCCCGCAGGGTGACGTCGCTGAGGCGAGTGTCGTCGTCGGCGAACCATTCCAGAAGCGCCTCGATGGTCCAATTGTGCGCAAATGGCTCAGTGAATGGCGAATCGGTCTGCTCGTGACGGCTCATTGGACCAGAATTCATGAGTATGAGCGTCGAGGACAGTGCCAATCAGCGACTGGTGGACCACCGGACGGCCATCGTCGATTCCACGGCGCTCGCGGCGCGACTCGGCCGATGGGCGCACGGGGACGGCACGCTGTCGAGCAGATTGGCGCACGGCATCCGGGCTCTGGTGGGCACAGGGGAGCTGCGCCCCGGTGACCGCCTCCCGGCTGAGCGGGCGCTCGCCACCGCCATCTCGGTGTCACGGGGCACCGTGGTCGCGGCGTATACCGATCTCGCGGAGCGCGGCGCGGTCGAACGCCGACAGGGCAGCGGTACGCGCATCGCCGGGTCGCCGGTCTCTCAGCCGGGCCGCGCCGGTCGTGGAGAGGCGCTGTTCTCGTCCCTGCCGAACGCGATCGATCTGCTGCGCTCGGTGCCGCTGATCCCGCCGACGGCAGTCGAGCTCATCCGCAACCACAAGCCGCGACTGGATCTCGCTCTGCTGCCCGAGACCGACCCCGCAGGTCTCCCGATGCTGCGCGCTCAGATCGCCGACATGCTCACGGCCGCCGGCACCCCGACCACGCCGGAGCAGATCCTCGTCACGCACGGCGCGCAGCAGGCGATCAGCCTGGTCGTCAATGCACTGGTCGGGCCAGGCGACATCGTGCTCGCCGAGGAGGTGACCTGGCCCGGCGTGACCGATTCCGTCGGGCTGCGCGGCGGCAGCGTTCAGGGCATCCCGATGGGCGACGAGGGCCTGGAGCCCGCGGCCCTCGAGATCGCGATGGCACGCCTGCGGCCAGCACTGGTCGCGCTCAACCCGCATCATCAGAACCCGACCGGAACCCGGCTGTCCGTCGAGTCGCGACGACGCGTCGCCGAACTCGCCGCGCAGTACGGCGTGCCCGTCGTCGAAGACCGCGTGCTCGCGGGGATCTCGTTCGATGGCGTCGTCCCGCCGACCCTCGCGGCTGAGCGTCCGGATGCCCCGGTGATCGTCGTCGAGTCGGTGTCGAAGTGGGCATGGGCAGGCCTTCGGATCGGATGGCTGCGGGCCGACCCGGTTCTGGTCCGGCGGCTGCGCGGCGCGCGGCAGCTCGCGGATCAGTCGACCAGCGTCCCCGCCCAGCTGCTGGCGAGTGACCTGCTCATGCATACCGCTGACCTGCAGCGCGAAGTCTCCCGGGCCCACCAGGATCGCCTTGCTCTGCTGCTGCGGCTGATGGCGGAGCATCTTCCGGAATGGACCTTTCGCGCGCCGCGCGGCGGCCTGTCGCTGTGGGCGCAGATCCCGGCCGGATCGGCGGATGCCTTCGCGCGCGTCGCAGCGGTGCACGGCGTCTCGGTCGCCGGGAGCGCCGAGTTCGCGGCATCCACCTCGCCGGACGACCACATCCGGATTCCGTTCACGGCCCCGGACGAGGTGCTGACCGAAGGCGTCCGCCGGCTCGGCGAGGCGTGGCGCGACTATCGCGCGGGGCTCTGACCCGAGGAGTCACACGATGAAGAATCTGCCCGATTCGAATCCGCATGTCGTCCGTCGCCGCTAGCGTTGAGACATGGTCAAATATCGTTTTCTGGGCAACAGTGGTCTCAAGGTCTCTGAGATCACCTACGGCAACTGGGTGACGCACGCGTCGCAGGTCGGCGACGACGCCGCGGTCAAGACGGTGCACGCGGCTCTGGATGCCGGAATCACCACGTTCGACACGGCGGACACGTACGCCAACACGGAGGCCGAGGTCGTGCTCGGCAAGGCTCTGCAGGGTCAGCGTCGCGCGAGCCTCGAGATCTTCACCAAGGTCTACTTCCCGACCGGCCCCAAGGGGCCGAACGACACCGGTCTGAGCCGCAAGCACATCTTCGAGTCGATCAACGGCTCGTTGGAGCGCCTCGGCACGGACTACGTCGACCTCTACCAGGCGCACCGCTACGACTACGAGACGCCGCTGGAGGAGACCTTCCAGGCCTTCGCCGACGTCGTCCGGCAGGGCAAGGCGCTGTACATCGGCGTCTCGGAATGGACGGCGGAGCAGCTTCGAGACGGGCACGCGCTCGCCACGCAGCTCGGCATCCAGCTCATCTCGAACCAGCCGCAGTATTCGATGCTGCACCGCGTGATCGAGGGCAAGGTCGTCCCGGCATCCGAGGAGCTGGGCATCTCGCAGATCGTCTGGTCGCCGATGGCGCAGGGCGTGCTCAGCGGCAAGTACCTGCCGGGACAGCCGGTGCCGGAGGGCTCCCGCGCGACGGATGAGAAGAGCGGCGCCGGTTTCATCAAGCGCTTCATGAACGACGACACCCTGTCGGCGGTTCAGCGCCTGAAGCCCATCGCGGAGCAGGCCGGTCTCACCATGCCGCAGCTCGCGATCGCGTGGGTGCTGCAGAACAAGAACGTCGCAGCGGCGCTGGTCGGGGCGTCCCGTCCGGAGCAGCTCGCCGACACCGTCAAGGCCTCCGGCGTGACGCTGGATGCCGACACGCTCGCGGCGATCGACCAGGCGCTGGGCGACGTCGTCTTCTCGGATGCCGAGGACACCTACGGCGTCTCGCCGAAGGCCCGCCTGGTCTGACCCCCCGCGAGACCCGTCCGGCCGGCGAGACCCCGTCGTATCCGCGTGGATACGACGGGGTCTCGCGGTTGCGGAGAGGTCACGACGGATGCCGGGGTGCCCGCATCACGGACGCTGCAGTGTCGGTCGACCTTGCTATGGTTGCGCCGTGCGATGGCTTGCGGACGAGGTGGGTGGTTCACCCCGTGTACCGCCCTCTCCGGGGCTACCCCGGAGGACGCAGCATGATCTGGGACGACCGCCGCAGGCGCTCGACTGCGCTCCGCGCAGCTCCGCGCCCGCACTGATGGACGAGTCGGCCGCGGGCCATCGCACGCCCACTCCTGACGCCGAGCGCCGTGCTCGGACGGCTGGCAGCCGATGACGGACAGGGCGGCGCCGGGCGCGCGGGTCCTCGCGCGGACACCGCATCCGGCCCCTCCCGCAGCGGCGGATGCCCTGGCAGATGCATTCCTCGCGGCCGGAGCGTGGTCGGCTGATCAGCTGATCGAGGCCGGAGCATTCGTCCTCGGCGCGCGCCGACGCTGGCTCAGGCCGCTTGTCGCTGACGTCTTGGGGAGTTTCGTCCACCCGCCTGTCGATGCTCCGCGACTGCTCGCGGCGCACATCCGCGACGCCCCCGCCTTCCGTGAAGCGGTGCGGAAGGCGAACGAACGAGGGTCCTCGATCCGGATCGCGCATCGCACCGTGACCGCATCCCGCTCGCGTGAGACGGCCGGAGCACTGCCCAGGATCGACAGCGTCGCCGAGCTCGCCGCGATGCTCGAACTGAGCGTCGGCGAGTTGGACTGGTTCGCAGACAACAAGCAGTGGAATCGCCGCGCGCCCTCCGGACCGCTCCACCACTACCGCTACGAGTGGCGAACGCGACCGGGACGGATTCCGCGACTGCTGGAGATCCCAGAGAGGCGTCTTCGCCACGTCCAGCGCACCCTCCTGCACGGCGTCCTCTCCCTGGTCCCCGTCAACGACGCCGCGCACGGCTTCATGCCGGGGCGGAGCGCGATCACCGGGGCCTCCCGCCACGTCGACTCGGACATCGTCATCTGCCTCGATCTCACGACCTTCTTCGCGCGCGTGACCGCCGGGCGCATCTACGGCACGCTGCGTCAGTCCGGATTCTCCGAGCCGGTCGCCCACACCCTCACGGGTTTGTGCACGAATGCCGTTCCACCGCGCGTTATCGCGGCGATGCCCCAGGGCGGGTCACCGGACGAGCGATTCGCGCTGCGTCGCGCCCTGGCAGGCACCCACCTTCCGCAGGGGGCTCCTTCTTCGCCGATGGTGGCCAACCTCGCCATCCGGCGACTCGACTCCCGGCTGACCGGTTGGGCCGCCGCCGTCGGGGCGACCTACACGCGATACGCGGACGATCTCGCCTTCAGCGGCGGGGAGATGCTCGCCAAGCGACCGGATGCGTTCGTGCGCGGCGCCCGGCGGATCGTCGAAGACGAGGGGCATTCGGTCAATGCGAAGAAGACGCGGCTCAGGCGAAGGGGCGTCCGCCAGACCGTCACCGGGATCGTCGTGAACCAGCGCACCAACGTCTCGAGAGCCGACTACGACCGGCTGAAGGCGACGATCCACAACTGCGTGACGCTGGGTCCGGCGACGCAGAATCGCGCGCATGTCAGCGACTTCCGTGCTCACCTGCTGGGGCGCATCTCGTGGGTGGAGAGCGTGAATCCCGGCCGCGGAGGGAAGCTCAGAGAAGAATTCCTGCGCATCCGCTGGTAGATGCAGCGGTTACGTCACCGTGATGTCGACCTGGAGCTCGGTCGTCAGACGCTCGAGGTCGGCGCGCAGCAGGTCCAGATCAGCGGATGCCGGAACCTCGGCCACGACGGATGCCTCGAACAGGCGTCCGCCGGCCATCGCGGCATCCCGGATCTCGGTCGTCATCGTCTCGATGCTGAGTTCGTGCGTCCGCAGTACCGCCGAGACCTCGCGGACGATCCCCGGCCGGTCGTTGCCGAGGATCTGCAGGGTGATCGGCCGAGCGGGTGCGTCGTCCGCGGCATCCGAACCGGCGTGCACCGTGACCGTCAGCAGGCCGTCCAGCTCGCGCAGCGCTGCCGTCAGATCTGCGCACCTGTCGTCGGGCACGGACACCTGGATCACGCCGGCGAAGGCGCCGGCGAGCTCGGCGAGCTGACTGTTCTCCCAGTTGCCGCCGTGCTCGTCGACGATGTCGGCGACGGCGGCGACGAGCCCTGGACGATCCGAACCGACGACGGTGAGGATGAGCGTTGTCATGCCAGAAGCGTAGCCCTCACTCGGACCAGACGCCCGTCGAGAGGAAGCGATCCATCCGAGCCCGGTGGGGTGCGAGATCCCAGCCCTGCACGGCGATCCATTCGTCCGAGTAGTAGGTGCCGGCATAACGGGCCCCGCCGTCGCAGATCAGGGTGACCACGCTTCCGGTCTCGCCCGCCGCGCGCATCCGTGCGATCAGCTGGAAGGCGCCGACGAGGTTGGTGCCCGTCGAGCCGCCGGCCCAGTGCATCGTGCGCTCCTGCAGCAGTCGGATCGCCGCGACGGACGCGGCATCCGGAATCTGCAGCATCTCGTCGATGACCCCCGGGATGAACGACGGCTCGACGCGGGGACGCCCGATGCCCTCGATGCGGCTCGGCGTCCCCGTCGTGTAGTCGGGCGCGCCGGTGCTCCAGCCTCCGAAGAACGCCGAGCCCTCCGGGTCGACGACGGCGACCCTCGTGTCGTGCCGGCGGTAGCGGACGTAGCGGCCGAAGGTCGCACTGGTCCCGCCGGTTCCGGCGCCCACGACGATCCAGGACGGGATCGGATGCCGCTCGCGCTCCATCTGACTGAACACGCTTTCGGCGATGTTGTTGTTGCCCCGCCAGTCCGTGGCGCGTTCGGCGTAGCTGAACTGGTCCAGGTAGTGCCCGCCGCACTCCGCGGCGAGGCGCTCGGCCTCGGGGTACATGTCGGGTGCGCGGTCGACGTAGTGGCAGCGGCCCCCGTAGAACTCGATCAGTTCGATCTTCTCGGGGCTCGTCGACCGAGGAACGACCGTGACGAAGTCGAGCCCCAGCATCCGCGCGAAGTACGCCTCCGACACAGCCGTCGACCCGCTGGATGCCTCGACCAGCGTCGTGCCCTCGTGGATGCGGCCGTTGACGAGCCCGTACAGGATCAGTGAGCGGGCCAGCCGGTGCTTGAGCGACCCGGTCGGATGCACCGATTCGTCTTTGAGGTACAGATCGATGCCCCACTCGGCAGGCAGCGGGAACACATGCAAGTGCGTGTCGGCGCTGCGGTTCGCATCGGCATCCAGCAGGGTGATCGCAGTGCTGGTCCAGGAGGTCATGGCTTCGAGCGTAACGGGGTCACACCGAGACGGTGCCGGCGCGAGACGCGCCGCCCGTGCCGTCGATGTGCAGCAGCGACGCTTCGGACTGTTCGCGTCGCAGCTGGAACTCGAACCGCGACCGGTCGCCGCGGTGATGCGCGATGAAGAACTCGATCGGACGGTCGTCGGCGTCGCGGCTGATGCTGCGCAGCCGCAGCAGGGCAGAGCCGGCGCTGACGCCGAGGTGCTGCGCCTGCTCGTGCGTCGCGACCGTCGCCTCCGCCGAGCGCACACCATGGCTGGCGTGGATGCCGTGCTCATCGAGCAGGCGGTAGAGGGACGCCTCGCTCATGTCCACGCCGAGCGTCACGGTGCCCACGTCGTCCGGCATCCACGTGGTCGACAGCGACCACGGCTCGCCGTCGACGTAGCGGAGCCGCTCGAGCGCGACGACGGGCGTGCCGACCGGGACCTCGAGGGCCGCGGCGACCTCGTCATCGGCATCCTCCCGCTCGTGGCGCAGGACGTCGCTGTGCACGTGTCCGCCGCGGCGGGCGACGTCGTCGTACAGGCCGACCAGCGTGTGCACGAGGCTCTCGCTCGTCCGAGGACGCGAGACGAAGGTGCCCTTGCCCTTGACGCGTTCCACCAGTCCCTCGTGCTCGAGCTGCGCGAGCGCCTGGCGCACGACGGTGCGCGAGATCCCGTAGCGCTCGCACAGCCGATGCTCGCCGGGGAGGGGATCGCCGGGCTGCAGGCCGTCGCGGGCGATGCCGTCGATGATCAGCTGCCGCAGCTGGTCGTACATCGGGGCGGCGGAGTGGCGATCGATCTCGTCCATGCGCGCCATGTCAGTACGCCACCCCGGCGCGCAGGATGACATTGGCGTACGGCGTGAACTCGCCGGAGCGCACGAACGCCCTGGCCGCGTGCGTGCGCTCCTTGAAGTCCTCGTGCGGGATCAGGTCGATCTCGATGTCCGGCAGGCGCTCGCGCAGCTGTTCGAGGACGTGCGGGCTGACCTCGGCGACTTCGGCGGACACGGTCGCCCGCTCGACGACCATCTCGGCCAGCACGGTGTCGAGCACGTCGAAGAAGGCCGGAGCGCCCGGTCGATAGGCGAGATCGATCCGTTCCGATCCCGGAGGGATCGGCAGGCCGGCATCGGTGACGACGATGAGGTCGGTGTGCCCGGTCTCGCTGATGACCCTGGACAGGGCCGGGTTGATGGTCGTCGCGGTCTTTCGCATGTTCGCTCCGGTTCAGCGCGTGGTCCGCGACGCCAGGAAGGCATCGACGTCCGCGCGACGGGGAAGGCTGGGCGAGGCGCCCTGCTTGGTGACGGTGAGGGCACCGGCCGCGGTGGCCAGGCGCACCGCGTCGGTGAGGGAGGCGCCGACGGCGAGGGCGGCTCCGAGGTAGCCGGCGTACGCGTCGCCGGCGGCGGTCGTGTCGACGGCCTCGACCGGAAGCGGAGGGACGAAGGATGCCCCATCGGCCGTGACGACGCTCGAACCCTGCGCGGCGAGCGTGACGACGGCGGCGCCGACGCCCTGTGCGAGGAACCAGCGACCGGCGCGTTCGGCCGATGCGGGGTCGCTGACCTCGATGCCGCTGATCAGCGACGCCTCGGTCTCGTTCGGCGTGACGATGTCGATGTTCGCCCACACCTCGGGCGGGAGGTTCGCGGCCGGGGCCGGATCCAGGATCACCGTGAAGCCGAGCTCGCGACCGCGGGAGGCGATGTGCGCCGTGAGCGCCGACGGCGTCTCCAGCTGGGTGAGCAGAACGCCCGTCGTCGGCGCCAGTGCGTCGAGGGCTGCGTCGATCTGCTCGGTGCTCAGATGCGCGTTGGCCAGCGGCACCATGACGATGTCGTTCTGGGCTGATGCGTCGACGCGGATGTGGGCGATCCCCGTCGGACCGGGAACGGTGCGCAGATGCGTCAGGTCGACGCCGGCGCCGGCGAGGCTGTCGACGACGAGGTCATGGAACAGGTCGTCGCCGACGCATCCGACGAAGCTCGTCCTGGCGCCGGCGAGACCGGCCGCCACCGCCTGGTTCGCGCCCTTGCCGCCGAGGAAGAGCGTGAACTCGTCGCCGAGGATCGTCTCGCCCCTGGCGGGCAGTCGCTGCGAGAAGGTGGTCACGTCGGCGGTCACACTGCCGACGATGACGACGCCCGAGCGCTCGTCGAGGGATGCGGTGGTCATGGCGCTCCTGTGGTGTTTGACTTCGCCGTCTGCTGCCATAA
Organism: Microbacterium sp. M; assembly: GCF_045181065.1. Classification (GTDB taxonomy): domain Bacteria; phylum Actinomycetota; class Actinomycetes; order Actinomycetales; family Microbacteriaceae; genus Microbacterium. The sequence continues at coordinate 366,136 of NZ_CP173721.1, forward strand.
CATTAGCCGAGATCCAACCTGTAACGACAGGTTGCGCGCCCGAGGAGATCCGATGACTCAGCCCGCCCCGATCGCGCCGCGTCTCTACGTGGACAGCGCCGACGTCACGCGCGTCTCGCGCCTGCTCGCCGCGGGAGTCGTGCACGGCGTCACGACGAACCCGACGATCCTCGAGCGCGGTGGTCGGCGCGCGGCGGAGATCCCCGAGCTCTACGCACGCTGGGTGGGCGAGGGTGCGCGCGAGGTCTTCTTCCAGACCTGGGGCGGCGATGCCGCCTCCTTCCTGCGCAATGCTGAGGGGATCAGGACGCTCGGAGATCGGGTGGCCGTGAAGGTTCCGGCGACCGCAGAGGGGTTCGCCGCGGCATCCGCTCTGGTCCGAGACGGGGCCACCGTCCTCGTGACGGCCGTGTACTCGGTCGCGCAGGCGCTGGCCTGCGCGAGCATCGGCGTGCAGTACATCGCGCCCTACCTCGGTCGGCTGCGGGATGCCGGAGTCGACGGCGACGCGCTCATCCCTCAGATGCAGGACGTGTGCGCCGGCAGCCCCGCGAACGTGCTGGCGGCCAGCCTCCGCTCGGCCGCCGACATCGTCTCGCTGCGCCTGTCCGGCGTGCCGTACTTCACCGCCGCGCCGGACGTGATCGACGAGGTGCTGTTCCACGAGGTCAGCGACTCGTCGGCCGCCGAGTTCGACGCCGCGATGGTGCGGCTCGGGGCGTAGTCGGCCCGCTGCTCAGGCGGTCGCGGCCTGGCGCAGCCAGCGCTCCACGCCGGCGATGTGCGCGGTGGCGAGCGAGGTGGCGAGATTCGGATCGTGCTGCGCGATGGCGTCGGCGATCCCGCGATGCTCGGCGAGGGTGCGCTCGACGGCGCCCTGCTCGGTGAGTCCGCGCCACACGCGCGCCCGCACGGTCTGACTGCTCAGGTGCTCGATGAGGCTGGCGAGGTAGGCGTTGCCCGCCATCCGCACGATGTCCCGATGGAAGCGGATGTCGTGGTCGACGAGATCGTCGATCGACACATCCGCATCGATGCTGTCGAGTTCGTCGTACAGGGCCTGCACGTGCTCGTCGTCGCCGAGGGTCGCGGCGAGGCCGGTGGCCTGGGACTCCAGCATCCGGCGCACCGCGAAGATCTCGAGCATGGAATCGTCGTCGTGCATGTCGACGACGAACGAGATGGCCTCCAGCAGGAGGTGGGGTTCGAGACTGGTCACGTACGTGCCGTCGCCGCGTCGCACGTCGAGCACCCGGATGACCTCGAGGGCCTTGACGGCCTCGCGCATCGAATTGCGCGACAGGCCGAGACGCTCGGCGAGCTCCTTCTCGGGAGGGAGGCGGTCGCCGGGGGCGAGTTCGCCCGACACGATCATCGCTTTGATCTTCTCGATCGCCTCGTCCGTGACTGCCATGCGGTCATCCTCGCACATTGATCGGATGTCTGCGGCAGGATGGGGGCATGCGCGTTCTCGACTCCCACCTGCACCTGTGGGATCCGTCCCGCCTCGACTACCCCTGGCTCGAGGGTCCGTTGCGTGCGCGGTTCGATGCGCAGGCTCTGCGGGCCGCTCGCGGAGAGGACGCCGTCGAGCACGCCGCGGTGTTCGTCCAGGCCGCCTGCATCGACGAGCAGTTCCTGGATGAGGTCGCCTGGGTCGCGTCGCTGGCCGACAGCATCGGCGTGCGCGGCATCGTCGCCGGTGCACGACTCGACCAGGGCGAGCAGACCCGCCGCTACCTCGACGTGGTCGCCGGTCGCCCGCTCGTGGTCGGGGTGCGTCACCTGTTGCAGGGGGAGCCGATCGGCTTCGCACGGACCGGGGCCTTCCGCGCCGGCGCGCGCGAGCTCATCCGACACGGACTCACATTCGATGCCTGCGTGCGCGGTGCGGCGCAGCTGCGTGACGTCATCGCCCTGGCGGATGCCGAGCCCGAACTGCGCATCGTGCTCGACCACCTCGGCAAGCCGGCCCTCGGCACGGCGTCCGCCCCGCTCGTGCCGGACGCCGAGTGGGTCGACGCGATCTCCGAGCTCGCGGCGCGCCCGCAGGTGTCGTGCAAGCTCTCCGGACTTGCGGCCGAGGCGGGCGGCTCGTGGAGCGCCGCGCAGCTGGAACCGTTCCTGGACGTCGTCGTGACCGCCTTCGGCCCCGACCGGATCATGATCGGCAGCGACTGGCCCGTGTCGGCCGTGACGGCCGAGGGTTGGGCGCGCGGCGATGGGCCGGCCGTGGACGCCGCGGCGATCCCGACCTGGACACGCACGATCGCCCGGTGGGCGGACGCGCGCGCATTCGACGTCGATGCGGTGCTCTGGCGCAACGCCGCGCAGTTCTACGGACTGGGCTGATCCCGGAGCGCTTCGCCCTACTCCGCGCGCAGCCGCAGCTGCGCCATGCCCCCGTCGACCTCGATGAACGTGCCGGTGGTGGATCCGGCATCCGGCCCGACGAGATAGGCGACTGCGGCCGCGACCTCCTGCGGCGAGACGAGTCGTCCGTGCGGCTGGCGGGCCTCCAGCGCCGCGCGCTCGGCGGCCGGGTCGGCGGCCTGGTCCAGCAGGCGTCCGACCCACGGGGTGTCGGCGGTCCCCGGGTTCACGGCGTTGACGCGGATGCCCTCGCGCAGGTGGTCGGCGGCCATCGCCCGCGTCAGCGCCGAGACAGCTCCCTTGGATGCCGTGTACAGCGCGCGCTGCGGGAGTCCGGTCGTCGAGGCGATGGATGCCGTGTTGCATACCGCGGCGGCGGGCGAGCGCCGCAGCCAGGGCAGCGCCGCCGCCGTGACGCGCGCGATGCCGGTGACGTTGATCGAGAGCACGCGCGCCCACTCGTCGTCATCGTTCGCGGCGATGTCGCCGACCGCGCCGATGCCGGCGTTGTTCACGACGATGTCGATGTGGCCGAAGCGTTCGGCCACGGCGGCGACGGCGGCGTCGACCGACGCGCGATCGGAGACGTCGGCCGTGAATGCGGCGAAAGCCGTGCCCGAGGTGTTCAGATCCAGCACGGCGATCTCGGCGCCGTCGGCGTGCAGGCGTTCGGCGATCGCCGCGCCGATGCCGGAGGCTCCGCCGGTGACGATCGCGACCAGGCCCTCCAGCCGCCCGCCCTGAGTCCGTCGAAGAGTCATTCCGCTGCCTCCCATGCCACGAACTCCTGTCGCTGGTGTCCGAGGCCTTCGATCTCGATCTCGACCACGTCGCCCGCCTTCAGGTAGGGGAACTTCCCGCCGAAGGCCACGCCCTGCGGTGTCCCCGTGAGGATGAGGTCGCCCGGTTCGAGTGTGACGTACTGCGACAGATGGTGCACGATCGTGCGCGCGTCGAAGATCATGTCGTTCGTGTGGGAATCCTGGCGCGGCTCGCCGTTGACCCAGCTGCGCAGGCGCAGCTCGTCGACGTCCACCTCGTCGGGGGTGACGAGCCAGGGGCCGGTCGGATTGAACCCGAACGCGATCTTGCCCTTCGACCACTGTCCGCCGGAGACCTCCATCTGGAACGCCCTCTCCGACACGTCGTTGGCGACGACGTAGCCGGCGATATGAGCATCCGACTCCGAAGGCGAGTCGAGGTACGCGGCGCGCTCGCCGATGACGATGCCGAGCTCGACCTCCCAGTCCGTCTTCTCGCTGCCGCGCGGGATCGTGACGGCGTCGTTCGGCCCGACCACGGTGTTGGGGGTCTTCAGGAACATGATCGGGATCGTGGGCGGCTCCGCTCCGGATTCCCGAGCGTGCGCGGCGTAGTTCTGGCCGATGCAGATCACCGCGCTCGGTCGTGCGATGGGAGCGCCGATGCGCAGCTCGGCTGCTCCGGCGAGCTCGGTCAGCTCACCGGCATCCAGAGCCGAGGCGACCCGTGCGCGGAAATCGCTGGCCAGGAAATCCCCGTTCACATCGGATGTCACGGGTCTCAGGTCGAGGTGGCGATCGCCGTCCACGAGGACGGGGATCTCGGATCCAGGGGCGCCAAGCCGCGCGAACTTCATGATTCTCCTGCTTCGTCGGGGAGTGGCCGTCCGACGGCCGTTGTCATTGACAGTATAGACATCGGATGTTTACACTCCAAGAGATCCGCGCAGATCGATCAGCGCTGCGCAAGGAAGAGGAAACCGTGAGCCGCATCGTCGCACTCGAGACCACCGACGTCCGCTTTCCGACGTCGCTGAGCCTTGATGGCTCAGACGCCATGAACCCCGACCCGGACTACTCCGCGGCGTACGTCGTCATCCGCACGGATGCCGGGGATGCCGGTCATGCGTTCGTCTTCACCATCGGCCGGGGCAACGACGTGCAGGTCGCCGCGATCGACGCGCTCGCCGGCCATCTCACCGGACGGGAGATCGAGCCGCTGCTGGATGACATGGGCGGCACGTTCCGAGCGATCATCGGAGATTCGCAACTGCGCTGGCTGGGACCCGAGAAGGGCGTCATGCACATGGCGATCGGGGCCGTGATCAACGCGCTGTGGGACATCAAGGCCAAACGCGCCGGGCTCCCGCTGTGGCAGCTGCTCGCACGCATGACCCCGGAGGAGATCGTCGACCTGGTCGATTTCCGTTATCTGACCAACGCCCTCACCCGCGAGGACGCGCTCGAGATCCTCCGGGCGGCCGTACCCGGCCGCGGCGAGCGCGAACAGGAGCTGCTCGCCAGCGGATACCCCGGATACACCACGAGCCCCGGCTGGCTCGGATATTCGGACGAGAAGCTCGAGCGCCTCGCCCGCGAGGCGATCGCCGACGGGTTCACGCAGATCAAGCTCAAGGTCGGTGCCGACCTCGAGGACGACATCCGCCGGTTCCGCACGGCGCGCGAGGTCGTCGGTCCCGATTTCCCCATCGCGATCGACGCCAACCAGCGGTGGGAGGTGTCGGAGGCGATCGAGTGGGTCAACGCGCTCGCCGAGTTCCACCCGGCGTGGGTCGAAGAGCCCACCAGCCCGGACGACGTGCTCGGCCACGCCGAGATCGCCCGAGGCATCGCGCCGATCAGGGTCGCCACCGGCGAGCACGCGCAGAATCGGGTGATCTTCAAGCAGCTCCTCCAGGCGGACGCGATCGGCGTCATGCAGATCGATGCGGTGCGCGTCGCCGGCGTCAACGAGAACATCGCCAACCTGCTGCTCGCGGCGAAGTTCGGCATCCCGGTCTGCCCGCACGCCGGCGGGGTCGGCCTCTGCGAAGCCGTGCAGCATCTGTCGATGTTCGACTTCGTCGCCGTCACCGGCACGCGCGAGGGCCGCATGATCGAGTACGTGGATCACCTGCACGAGCACTTCGTCGTCCCGACCGACATCCGCGGCGGGTCCTACACGGCGCCGACGGCGCCGGGCGCGGGTATGGAGATGAAGGCCGAGAGCATCGCCGCCTACACCTGGACGGGTGCGCATGCCCTCGCGTGAGCTTCCGGTGCTCGGGTACGGAGCCGCGAACGTCGGCAATCTCTTCCGCGCCCTCACGGATGACGAGGCGTGGGAGATCCTCGACGCCGCATGGGAGAGCGGCATCCGCTACTTCGACACCGCGCCGCACTACGGGCTCGGCCTCTCCGAGCGTCGGCTCGGCGCCTTCCTGCAGACCAAGCCGCGCGACGAGTTCGTGCTCTCCACCAAGGTCGGCCGGCTCCTGCGTCCCAACCCGGAGCACACCGGCGGACTCGACACCGCGCACGACTTCCACGTGCGTGACGACCTGATGCGGGCGTGGGACTTCTCGGATGCCGGGATCCGCGCGAGCCTCGACGAATCACGCGAGCGGCTCGGCCTCGAGCGCATCGACATGCTGTATCTGCACGACCCGGAACGGCACGACCTCGACCTCGCGATCGACAGTGCGTTCCCGGCGCTCGAGCGTCTGCGCGCCGAGCACGAGGTCAGCGAGATCGGCATCGGATCGATGGTCTCGGAGGCTCTGACACGCGCCGTCCGCGAAGCCGACCTCGACACGATCATGGTCGCCGGACGCTTCACCCTGCTCGAGCAGCCGGCTGCGGCCGACGTGCTTCCGGCCTGCGATGACACCGGAACGGGGATCGTCGCGGCATCCGTGTTCAACTCGGGGCTGCTCGCGCAGAGCGAGCCGCGCCGCGACGGCCGCTACGAATACGGCGCGCTGCCGGACCAGCTGTGGGCCCGTCTGGTGCGGATCGCCGACGTCTGCCGCGCCCACGACGTTCCGCTCCCCGCGGCGGCGATCCAATTCCCGCTGCAGGCCGCGAGCGTGCGCTCGGTCGTCGTCGGCGGCAGCCGGCCGGCACAGCTGCGCCAGAATGCCGAGTACGCCGCCCTCGGCATCCCCGCCGATCTGTGGGCGGAGCTCGCCGACGAAGGACTCATCCCCGGAGGTGCGGATGCTTGAGGGAATCCACCCGCTGCTCACCGGAGAGCTGCTGCTGCACCTGGACCGGATGGGGCACTCCGATTCGGTCGTGGTGGCCGATGCGCATTTCCCGGCGTGGGCGCTCGGCGCGCGGGTCGTGGATCTGCCGGGCACCACGACGCCGGACGTCGTCGCGGCGATCCGCACGGTGCTGCCGTTGGACGACGTCCCGGGGCTCGACCTCATGGAGTCGGCGGATGCCGTGGTGCTCGACGTCCAGCGCGAGCTCATGGCTGCGGCCGGCACCGTCGAGACGACGACGCGCTTCGTCGAGCGCTTCGCCTATTACGACGTCGCGAAGGCGGCGTATCTCATGGTCCGCACCGGCGAGACGCGGAAGTACGGCAACGCGCTGCTGCGCAAAGGCGTCGTCGGCCACACCTCGGCCTGATGGCCGCTATCGCGCGGCGATGATCTGATCGGCGACCTCTTCCGCGGAGCGTCCGTCGGTCTCGATGACGACGCTTCCCGCCGGTCGGATGCCGGGGCGGGCCGCCTCAGCGACGGACGCTGCGATGGATGCCGTGACCTCGGCGTCGTTCAGCCCGAGTCGCCGGTCCCCGGCGAGCGGGGGCCCTCCGCCTGCCGCGCGAGCGCGGATCCGTGCGGCGATCGCGTCCGGTGAGGCGTGCAGCCAGAGAGTGCGCGCGGCAGGCAGGGCTCGGCTGAGCTCGCGGGCGGTTGCGGCATCGCCCGTGACGATGAGGCTCTCGATGCCCCTGGCGGCCATGACGCGCGCCAGGGCGAGGGTGTTCTCGGCGCGCAATGACACCTGCGCGAACGGATCGTCGTCCAGGAACCCGACCTGGTGACTGTCGATGTACCCCACGCGCTCGCCGGCCCATGCGCTCTTGAGGAACGCGAGGAATCCGGCGGTCGAGGCGCCGACGCCACCGGCGCCGGTCAGGAGGGTGACGGTGGTCGCGGCATCCGATTCGGGCGGGAGCGGGCGCCTGACGACGGGCGAGTCGGCCAGTTCGCGCGCGACTGCGCCGAGGGAATCCGCGACCTGCGCGGCCGACAGGTGCGTCGTGTCGACGGAGAGGTCGACCCAGGTCGCGTCGAACCGGTGCGCGTACGCGACGGATTCCGGCGCGAGCTCGATATTCCAGCCGCGCTGTTCGACGCGGTCGACGAGAGCGTCGTCCGCCGCGCCGAGGTGGATCACGCGCACGTCCTCGCGGGCAGCGCCAGGCAGCAGGAGCGCGAGGTGCGATTCGTCGTCCATGATCCCCGCGACGATCAGCAGTTCGGCTCCGGCGGCGCGGAAGCGCGGCTCGAGGGCCATGAGTCCGTCGGCGATGAAGACATCCTCACCGATCTCGACGCCGCTGACGTTGCGGAGCTGGTCGGCGTCGACGAATGCCGCGGTGACGCCGGCGTGGGACAGGCGCTGCTGCAGCGTCCAGCCGACGGTGGATTTGCCGACGCCGGAGGGGCCGGTCAGCCAGAGGAGGGGGAGCATCGGCTCAGCGTAGCGATGACGCTCAATCGATACTTGTCAGTCGATTATCGATTAGGCTAAGGTGGGCGCATCCACCCCTGTCGTGCACCGCTGCACGGCACCCCGAGTCTGGAGACCGCGATGAAGCGAGCTGCGACGACATTGATCCTGACCGCCCTGGTGGCGACGGCACTGCCGGCGCTCCACCCCGATCCCGCATCCGCCATCGACGAGCCGCCGGGCGACGTGATCTACATCGCCCCAGATGGCGACGACACGGCAGCCGGCTCCGAGGATGCACCGCTCGCCACACTCGAAGCGGCCCGTGACCTCATCCGCGAGCGCAAGGATGCAGGCACTCTGTCGGCGGACGGTGCCACTGTCTACCTGCGGGAAGGGAGTTATCAGCGCTCTGCGTCCTTCGCGCTCGGCGCCGAGGACTCCGGCACAGCGGACGCACCCATCGTGTACCGGTCGTACCCCGGCGAGGTCGCGACCCTGACCGGCGGCCAGACTCTCGCCTATGAGGACTTCCACCTGACCGAGGATCAGGCGGTCCTGGACCGCGTGATCGAGGAGTCCGCCAGGGACGACATCCGGGAGATCGACTTGGCCGCGCTCGGCATCGACGACTACGGACAGCTCAGCCGTCACGGCTACTGGAAGGCGAACGACGTCAGCAGCACCCCGCCGATGGAGCTCTACGTCGACGGGCAGGGCATGACGCTCGCCCGCTGGCCCAACGCGGATGCGGCCAAGGAAACAGTGCAGATGGGCGACATCATCGATCCGGGCCCGACGCGGGAGGATGCCGACCTGCAGGAACGCGGCGGCACCTTCGCCTACACGTACGACCGTCCGCAGCACTGGACCCAGGCCGAGGATGTCTGGCTGGACGGCATCTTCGGCTACAGCTGGGAGTGGTCCTACAACAAGATCGAGGCCATCGACACCGAGGCCAAGACCATCACCCTGCGCTACGGCGAGATGTCCGGAATCATGAAGAGCTGGTTCCCCGACTTCCACTTCGCGCAGAACCTCCTCGAAGAGCTCGACGCCCCGGGGGAGTACTACATCGACCGGAGTGCCGGGAAGCTGTATCTCGTGCCCAACGCCGCGTTCCTCGCCGGGCGGGGCGCGCCGGTGGTGACCACTCTCGACGAGCCGATGATCCGCGCGGACGGCGCCTCGCACATCACGTTCGACGATCTCGTGCTCGAGTACGGGCGCGCCACGGCCGCCGTCATCCTCGGCGGCTCGAACGTGACGATCCAGCACAGCGACATCCGCAACTTCACCGACGGCGGCGTGCTCATCAACTCGCCAGGGCGGTACACCTACGACGGCATCCCCGTGAACCGCGGCGGCAAGGATCATGCCGTGATCGCGAGCGAGCTCAGCCACATCGGCGGCGTCGGCGTCGTGCTGCAGGGCGGTGACAAGACGACTCTGACGCCGGGCAACAACAGCCTGCAGAACTCCGAGATCCACGACTTCGCGTACTACCACAAGGCCTACAACCCGGGCGTGATGTTCGACGGGGTCGGCAACGTGGCCCGCGGCAACGAGATCCACGACGCCCCGCACCCCGGCATCATCGTGCACGGCAATGACCATCTGTTCGAGCAGAACGAGGTCTACGACGTGTGCAAGACGTTCCACGATCTCGGCGCGATCTACATGAACTCCGGGATGACGCCGCAGCAGCGCGGGCACGTGTTCCGGCAGAACTACTTCCATGACATCGGTGCCGGCATGGCCGGTGTCGAGGGGATCTACGCCGACAACTTCACATGGGATCTCACGATCGAGAAGAACATCTTCGTGAACATGGGCAACAGTGCCATCAAGAGCGGTTCGGCGGACTACATCGAGGCGACGAACAACATCTTCGTCGACGCGAACGTGCCGTACGACAACTACGAGCTGTGGATGGGCGATCAGGAGGGCAACGTCGTCGATCGCTCCTACATGCCGGAGTGGGAGAAGGTGTTCGCCGAGAACAACGATTTCGTCGGCACGCCGTATCTCGAGAAGTACCCCGAGCTCGGCCACTTCTTCGAAGACGACCACTACTTCCCCGACCACAGCACGTTCGCCAGGAATGTCGTGTGGAACCCGACCGTGCCTCGCCAGGCGCAGGTCAACGCACAGGGCGCGAGAGACGTCAAGGAGCTGCTGAACTACGACAGCAACTGGGTGAGCGACGGCGACCCCGGATTCGTCGATGCGGCGAACGGCGACTACCGCCTGCTCGAGGATGCCGCCGTGTTCGCGCAGATCCCCGGATTCGAGGACATCGGCTTCGACGAGATCGGCACGCAGGGGCACATCGGCCAGACGCAGTCGCCCGAGTCCGTGCCGCTTGACGCGGTCGCGTTCGACGCGGATGCCGTCGCACTCGACGTCGGAAAGGAACTGCTCGTGCGAGCGACGCCTCTGCCGTGGAACGCGGATGACGCCGGCCTCGTCTACGCATCGGCCGATGAGGCGATCGTCACCGTCGACGACGGGAAGCTGCTCGGCATGGCGCCCGGTTCGACGACCGTGACGGTGACCGCGGCATCCGATGCCGGGATAACGGACACGCTCGAGGTGACCGTCGGCGAAGGCGACGGCGTGCTGCACTTCACGGACTTCGAGGACGGCCCGAACGGCTGGCTGACGGACCCGAACCGCAGCATCGTCACCGCCGAGGGCGGCGATCACGTCTACCGGATCGTGAACGGCGCGAACTCGCAGCTGCCGCGGGAGTTCACGAGCTTCGTGCTCGACTTCGACGTCACGACGCCCGAGACGATCCCCGCGAACGCGGTCATGATCGTCTACAACCGCAACAGCGCAGGCGGCGGCTACATCCGCTATCGCAATGCGGCGGCCGGTCCGACCTGGACGATCTTCGACAACGCGTGGCAGACGGTCGGCGAGGTCGTCCTCGACCCGGCGAAGGCGCTGCCTGCTGCGGCGACGAGCCATGTCCGCATCGCCGTGCAGGACGGTGCCATCCGCATCGTGGTGAATGGGGAGGTCGTGCTCGAGGGCACGGATCCGGCCCCCGGTGCCGCCGGGAAGGTGGGGTTCTACACCGAGGGCTTCTCGCACCTGGACTTCGACGACATCGGCTTCTCGATCTCGGCGGTCCCGGTCGACGGCATCGCGCTCGATGCCGCCGAGCTCGCCCTGCAGACCGGCGAACGCCGGCCGGTGATCGCGACGGTGTCGCCGCAGGACGCCAGCGACGTTCGCGTCACCTGGTCCAGCAGCGATCCGGCCGTGGCATCGGTCGCCGACGGCACTGTCTCCGCGATCGCCGCCGGTGAGGCGACGATCACGGCCACGTCGGTCGCCGACCCGTCGATCTCGGCGACGACGGTCGTGACGGTCGCGGATGCCGAGCACCCCACGGTCGCGCTCGGCGATCAGCTCGCCGATGCGGCGAACTGGACGCAGTCGGACAAGGTCGACTTCGATCAGGGGACGATCCGGGTAAGCGCCGAGGGCGTGCACGGCTACGAGGCCGAGCGCTTCGGAGACGGACTGCTGGAGTTCGATGCGACCTTCGGCGCATTCGACGGCGGCTGGTACGGCTTCCAGGCCCGGTCCGATCAGACCGGCATCCCCGCCTGGCAGAACTCCAACACCGGGTACCTCGCGGTGATCAAGGAGGACACGATCGAGTTCCAGAGCTGGAGTCCGGGGCAGACGATGCTCGACATCATCCCGAATACGGCGATCGAGCCGGGAAGCACGCATCGCATCGCGTTCGGGGCGGTCGCTGAGGGGACCGGAACGCGCATCGTCCTCCAGGTGGACGGGAAGACCGTGTGGAATCGGCTGGATGCCAGAGAGAACCTGCGCATCGGCGCCGACGGGTTCTTCAACGTGTATCACTACGCCAAGCAGAACAGCATCACGCTGACGAGAATCGCACCGCCGGCCACCGTGACGGGGGTGGCGTGGGCCGCGGACGCCGCGCCCAAGGTGAAGTACCTCGTCGGCGAAGAGCTGGACGTGACCGGGATGATCCTGGACATCACCTGGAGCGATGGCACGACCACCAGGGTCGACGTGACTCCCGAGATGGTGAGCGGCTTCGACAGCGGAAAGGTGCGTCCGCACCAGAAGCTGACCGTCGCATACGAGGACAGCACGGTGGCGCTGACGGTGTCCGTCAAGAAGAAGCAGAAGTGAGCCGATGGCGCGGGCCGCGGACTCCCACGAGCCCGCGGCCCGCGCCATTAGCGATAGTCGATAATGGACGTAAGATGGTGGGTATGGCAGAAGCACTGGCTCCGCAGGGACTGCAGCGAGGGCTGCTCTCCGACCAGATCTACCTGATGATCAAGGCGATGATCAAGGACTCCAGCCTCGCCCCGGGCGAGCAGTTGGTTGAATCGCAGCTCGCCCGTCAACTGGAGGTCAGCCAGGCACCCGTGCGCGACGCGCTGAAGCGTCTGGCGCATGAGGGCCTCGTGTCGCACATCCGCCACCAGGGCAACTTCGTCGCGACCTACACCGACGACGAGGCCGCTCAGGCCAAGATCGCGCGCGTCGAACTCGAGGGCCTCGCCGGCCGGCTCGCCAGCGGCAACCTCGATGCGGACCGCCGCACCGAGCTGACCACGCTCATCGAGCAGATGCACGCGGCGGCCGATGACTCCGACCTGCCGGCTTTCCGCGAACTCGACTTCGTCTTCCACCGCGCCGTCATCGAAGCGAGCGGCAACGTGTACCTCCCCAAGATGTGGGACCTGCTCGAACCCAGCCTGCGCGTCATGCACGTGCTCGGCGACCCGACCTTCACGGGGGACTGGCACGAGGTCGCCGAATGGCATCGCGGGCTCCTGGACGTGCTCGACGCCGGAGATCCGGACGCGGCTTCCGCCCTGTTCCGCCGGCACGCGGCCGGGACGCTCCTCGAGGATCAGGACGCGCCGAGCGCGTAGACCCGATCAGCGGTGCCGTGCCAGACGGCGGCGGCCTCGTCCGGACCCAGTCCGGTCAGCATCCGCGCCGTCGCGGCGACCACCTCGGCGTGCGAGAGGTGCCGAGCGGACATCGGCCAGTCGCTGCCGAACATCATCCGATCCGGGCCGAACGCCTCCACTGCGGCATCCGAGATCTCCCGCCGTTCGCGATCGGTCCGAGCGGTGACGACGCCGGAGAGCTTGGTGTGCACGTTGCCCCGGAGCGCGATTTCGATGAGATCGGAGCGCCAGGGGGCCGTGGGGGTGCTGTTTCCGAGCCCGAGATGGCAGAGCACGATGCGCAGCTCGGGATGCCGGTCGGCGAACGCCGCGACACCGGCGAGCTGCTCCGGGCGGATGAGGAACTCCAGGACCCGGTCGGTGCGGGTGAGGCCGTCGGCCAGAGCGTCCAGCCCGGCGACGTCGGACAGGTCGGCGGCACATTGCGGAATCGCCGCTCGAAGTCCGGCGACCGACGGACTCAGCACCGCGGCGGATCTCCCGGCCCACTCGCCGGGGGCAGCGGAGTACTGCAGCACGATGCGCGACGGCATCCGACTCCGCGCCGCCTGCGCGGCGAGCCACGTGGCTTCGTCGAGGGTGTCAGCGGCCTGTACGGCGACGACGGCATCCACGGCCGCCTCCGCAGCGAAGTCGGCCGCCGTCACGCGCGGTGCGAGCCCCATGTCGTCCCGGAACCAGGACAGCGGATGCCGTGTGCGATCCCAGAGATGGACGTGGGAGTCGACGATGCGCATGTCAGTCGGCGACGATCCTGTCGAGTTCGGGCCAGAGCGCATCGGGGATCCGGACGCTCGCACTCGCGACGAAGGCCTCCACCTCGGACGGACTCCTGGCGCCGACGATCACGCCCTCGACATCGTGTCGGAACGGGTGCTGCACGGCCGCACCGGCCAGGCTCGTACCCGCGTCCAGGCAAGCCGCCTCGAGCCGTAGAGCGGTGGCGACCATCGCCGGCGGTGCGGGGTGGTAGTCGAAGTACGCGGCACCACGCGGATCGGCGAGGATGCCCGAGTTGTACACACCTGCGGCGAGGATGCCGACACCGTGCGCGGCCGCCGCAGGCAGCAGCTCGTCCAGGGCGGTCCTGTCCAGCAGGGTCAGCCGGCCGGCTTCCATGATGACGTCGACGGGCGCCTCCACGGCGAATCGGGTCAGCGGCGCCGTCCGCACCATCCCGACGCCGAGCGCACGGACGACGCCCTGGTCCCGGAGCTCGATCATCGCGCGCATCGCACCGGACAGCGCGGCATCCACATCCTCGGGGTCATGCAGGTGCAGCAGGTCTATGCGATCCGTGCGCAGACGCTTCAGGCTGCCCTCGACGCTGCGCCACACGGCGTCGTAGCCGACGTCGCTGACCAGTCCAGCACCGCTCGCACCGGCGGGCACCTCTGCGCCGTCGGCATCCACGATCATGCGACCCACCTTCGTCGCGAGCGTCACGGTGGCGCGGTCGACGCCCGCGAGAGCCGCGCCGAGTCTGCGTTCGCTCTCGCCCGCCCCGTAGTTCGGGGCGGTGTCGAAGAAGCGGATGCCGTGGCCGAGCGCCGCGTGGACGGTGGCGACGGCGTCATCGTCGCCGACAGCCGTGTAGAGGTTGCCGATCGGCGCGCAGCCCAGCCCGAGATCGTCGCGGAAGTCGTCGGTCTCCGTCAGCGGACGGAGCTCTGCGCGGAACGCCATGCCTCGTACTCCTCACGGCTGTCCGGGGTCAGGGGGTAGTAATCGCTCAGGCGCGCGCCCTCATCCAGGCGCTGCCGGCTGAAGCCCTCCCATTCTTCATGGTCGCGCGCCGATTCGACCACGCTCGACGCCATCGCCCGAGGAACGATGACCGGTCCGTCGTCGTCCGCCACCACGAGGTCGCCCGGCATGCACAGCGAGCCGCCCACAGCCACCGGCACGTCGTATCCCCAGGGGGTGAGCTCGGACTGCGAGGCGTAGTGCGGAGTCGTCCCGGTGGACCACACCGGGATGCCGAGCTCGCGGATCTTCCCCGAATCGCGGATCCGGCCGTCGACGACGATGCCCGCGCCGCCCTTGCGGGCGAAGTAGCGGGCGAGGATGTCGCCGATGCAGCCCGAGAACCTGCTGCCGTACGCCTGGATGACGAGCACGTCTCCCGGCTGCACCGCCTCCAGCACGTGCCAAAGCGCGGTGTGCCGTTCGGCGTACTCCTGGCCGTGTCCGGAAGCGAGGTCTTCGCGCTGCGGCATGAACTGCAAGGTCAGCGCCGAGCCGATGACGCGCTGACCGGGGGAGAGCGGGACCGGGCCGTCCACGTAGCTGTGCCGGATGCCGAGGCCGTGGAGCTTCGCGCAGGCCGTGGCGGAGGAGACCTGATCGAACGAGGACATCAGCTCGGCGGACGGCCGCTCGTACATCGGCCCGCGGACCGGCAGCGTGAAGTCGGGGCGGATCAGGGGGGTGTCGCTCATGATGTTCCTTCGTCGGTGCGATGGTGCGGTGCGGACGGGGTCCGCGTGAGGGTGAGGGTCAGTTCGGCGGCGTGTGCCGGTGCCAGCTCGACGGTCAGCGTGCCGTCCGGGCAGTCGATGGTCCGCACCGACGGTGCTGTGCGGGTGCCGGCATACGCGCCGCTCGGGCCCGGGTACCCGTCGTCGCCCTCGCCGGTGGCGGTGGCACGCGAGATGCGGGCGCGCGAGAAGCGCCCGGCGAGGACGCGCACACGGCGGGCGCGGGTCGTCGACGTGTTCACGAGACGGATGCCGATGACACCGGATTCCAGACGGTCGACGAGCGCGGCGACATCCGGCGGCAGCCCTGGACGATCGCGGTCGGCATCGGCGTAGTCGATCGCGGAGAAGGGGAGTCCGCCGTTGTAGAGCACCTGCGGGGTGCCGGTGATGAGCTGGGACAGGACCTCGGTGACGACGGGGTTGACGCGCTGCCAGAAGTGCAGGTGCGCGCCGTCGGGATCGTCGCCGTCGGTGCGCATGAGCGCGACCCGGCGAGCCACCTGTCCGAGGGCCATGGCGAGCGCTCGCTCCGGATAGTCCGGCAGTTCCCCGTCGAGGAACCGGATCCAGCCGGCCTCGTGACCGGCCTCCTCCTTGTCCCGGAACTCTCCGACGAGATCGGCTCTCGCGGGCAGCCCGTCGATCGCACGGTCCAGGCGTGCACGATCGGCATCCGAGCGGGTCCACCACCACAGCCAGGTCGGAAGATCCAGCTGCAGGGGACCGAAGTCGAACCAGCCGTCCGCACCGTGGCGATACGGCACGAGGAGCCCGTCATCGGCGGCGGCCTCGCCGAACCTGAACATCCACTCGCCGCGCAGGCTGTAGTCCGAGGCGTCCACGCTGCCGCGGACGCCGTGATCGAGAACCGTGTCGAGCATGATGCGCACCATGTCGAGCGGGTGGTCGTCATCGGCGATGAGTGCGGCGTTGAGCCCGCCGATCAGGGCGCTCATGGCGACGGAGTGCAGCCCGTGCGGCCATGCCCATCCGTAATGGCCGCCCCACCAGCGTCCGTCCTGAAGCCCGCCGACGGTTCCATCGGGGGCGACGTTGTCCGGCAGCAGCCCGTCGTTCGCCGCCGCCCGGGCCATCCACCCGTCGACGTAGCGCGTCACCCAGGTCGCCGAGTGCGCATCCCCGTCGTACAGCCAGGCGTTGGTGACGAGCGAAGTGACGGCGAGGTTCACCGCGACATCTCCCACGGCTCGGCGCTGCATCTCTGCCGCCATGCGGCGGGCGTTCTCCGGATCGGCGAGATCCTCCCACTCCGTGATCCCGTCGATGCCCTGCACGGGCAGTCCGTAGGGGCGCATCTCGGTCAACGCGACGGAGTACGGCTGCGGGGCGCCGTCCTCGAGGCCGCGCCGCGCACCGAGCGCACCGTTGTGCGGGGCGCGGATGATGTTCAGCTCGGCGTCGTGGTTGCCGCGCCGGGGGTCGGTGTACAGCGCCGCGAACCGACGCGCGCGCTCGGCGAAGCGCTCATCGCCCGGATCGGCAGCGCAGATCCCGAGCAAGAGCAGTGCCGACTCGCCCTGGTGGAACCAGTCGTACCCGTTCTCGTACTCGTCCGTCAGCATTCCGGCGGCCGAGAGCTGGGCGGTGACGCCCTCCCAGTGCCGCTTGGCATCGATCAGTGCGGCATCCGGCCCGCCCAGCAGATAGAACGCGGGCCAGTTGAAGAACGGCTCGTACAGGTCGTCGACGCCGTCGCGGTCCGCGAAGGCGGCGATGCCTCGCAGACTCCCGTCCGTGTTCGTATAGCGCTCGACGAAGAGCCGCCTGGCGTCCTCGATCTCGTCGAACAGCCGACGCTGCAGGACGGCCCATGCCGGCATCGATCTCAGCGGAGTCGTGTGGGAGGTCGTCGACATCCTCAGCCCTTCGTCGCGCCGGTGACGAGACCGCCGATGATGTGCCGCTGCATGATGATGAAGAACACCATGGCAGGCAGGACGGCGAGCAGCAGCGTCGGGAAGACGACCGTGTAGTCGGTCGCGAACTGCCCGACGGCCGCATAGACACCCGTGGTGACGGTGTAGATGCCCGAACTCGGTCCGAGGATGATCTGGGGGCTGACGAAGTCGTTCCACACCCCGATCGAGTTCAGCACGACGACGGTGGCGACGATCGGTCGCATGACGGGGAAGATGCAGGACCAGAACGCCCTGATGCGTCCTGCTCCGTCGAGGGCCGCCGCCTCATCGATGTCTCGCGGAACAGTGCGGAGGTAGGCCGCGAACAGGAAGATCGTCACGGGCAGTGTCGCTGCGGTCTCGAAGAGGATGAAACCGGGGATCGTGTTGATGAGTCCGAGCAGGCGCAGCACGAAGACGACGGGGATCAGCGTCACCTGCCCGGGGATGAACAGGCCGGAGACGAACAGGAGCAGCAGCCCCATGTGCCACTTCGAGCGGCCGCGGGCGATGACGAATGCCACCGGGGCCGCGAGCGCGATGCAGCAGACGTTGACGAGAGCGACGAAGAGGAGCGTCACACCGTACGCGGCGATGACGTTGAACTTCGAGCTCGTGATCGCCGCCCAGAGGTAATCGAAGGTGAAGGTCGCCGGGTCGAGGCCGAGCGGGTTGGCGATGATCTCGGCCTGCGGCTTGAAGGCGTTGATGACCATGGTGTACAGGGGCACGAGCATGAGCAGCGCCACCGCGCCGAGGATGATCCAGCGGACCACGCGTGCGGGGACGGGAGCGGAGGTGCGGGCGCTCATCAGTCGGTGACCTTTCGCTCGGCGCGGCGGCGGATGAGAGTGACGCTCAGCCCCAGCACGGCGGTGACGATGAGCAGGATGACGGACTGCGCGGCGCCGAAGCCGAGGTTCGAGTTCGCGAAGCTGTCCTTGAGGATCTGGTAGACGATGGTCTGCGTGGAGCCTGCCGGGCCGCCGTCCGTGAGGGAGAGGACGATGTCGTAGGCCTTGAGGAGCCCGACCAGGGTGAGAACGATGTTGACGGTGAAGACGGGGGCGATGAGCGGCAGCGTGATGTTGCGGAACTGCTGCCACCGGGTCGCGCCGTCGACCGTCGCCGCCTCGTAGTACTCGATCGGTACGGACTTGATGCCGGCGAGGAACAGGATCATGTTGAACCCGAAGTGCGACCAGACGATGGTGAAGATGACGCAGGCCCTGGCGAAGTCGGGCTCGACGAGGAACGGCATCGCGGGGAATCCGAGTGTCGTCAGCATTCCGTTGACGGCGCCCTCGGGGGCGAGCATCGCCGACCACAGGAAGCCGATGATCAGGGCGCTGATGACGTAGGGGTAGAAGAAGATGGTGCGCAGCAGGGTGTTCGATCGGCCGGGGCCCGAGATGAGTGCGGCGATGGCGAGACCCACGACATTGCACAGGACTGTGCCGATGACCGCGATGATCCCGGTGAAGATGGCGGCGTCGACCGAGCGGGGGTTCCGGAACGCCTTCAGGTAGTTGTCCCACTCGACGAACGTGAAGTTCAGGCTGTACCCGTTCCAGTTCGTGAAGCTGAGCACGAACGCGAGGATCATCGGGATCACGAACATGAGCAGGAAGACGATGACGGCGGGCGCCGCCATCAGGAACCCTGGGAAGGCATCCCGCACGCGCGTGGCCGCCGACTTCCCGCGTCGCGGGGGAGGCGGTGTCGCGGTGGCCGGTGGCTCGGCGGTGTCCGGTGGGGCGATCATGGTCTGGCTCATCTTCGAGATCCTCTGTCGTACGGGCTCCGGGTGCGGCGCGAGCCGCACCCGGAGCAGAGCGTCAGTTCGCGTTCGCGAGGAACCACGCGTCCATGGCGTCGAGCATCTCCTGCGCGGAGGTGCCGCCGATCAGGGCCTGCGTCTGCGTGTTGAGTTCGTTGGAGTACTCCGACGGCAGCGTGCGCTCGCCGTAGCCGTTGCCGGTAGGCGTGTACGCGTCGCCCGGGGTGTCGGCGACGATCGCGAGCAGCTCCTCGCCGAGCGGCGTCATCTCGTACTCGTACCCGTCGCGGAAGTTTCCGTCGACGGCGAGCTGGCTGCTGACCGCGTCCTGATCGGTGACGAGGTACTCGATCAGGTCGGCCGCGGCATCCTGGTGCTCGCTGGACTTCATGATCGAGTACGGGCTGGCGATGTTGGCGCCCATCGACGGCTGCGTACCGGCATCGAACGCGGGCGCGCGGAAGACGCCGATGTCAGCGGATTCGGCCGCGTTCGCCTGAGTGCCTGCGAACCAGCTGCCCATGGAGTACACCGCGGTCTTGCCGGAGAGGAACGCCTGCTCGGCATCCGGATACTTGATGCCGAGGGCCTCCTTCGCGATGTAGCCCTCGGCCACCCACTCCGCGTAGGTGTCGACGGCCTGCTTGTACGTGTCGCCGAACGTCAGCTCACCCGCGCTCATCTCCTGGAACCAGTCGGGGTACTCGGCGATGATCGACGGGAGGCCGAGCGTCTGCAGCGTGTGGCTGGTCATCCAGTCGCCCCCGGTCTGCACGGGCGTCCAGCCGGCCGCCTTCAGCTTGCCGAGGGCTTCGGTGAGTTCGTCCACCGTGGTTGGTGTCTCGGCGATGCCCGCCTCGGCGAAGGCGGTCTTGTTGTAGAAGAACAGGCTCTGCAACTGCACCCCGATGCCGGCCATGTAGTAATTGCCGTCGATCGTGTACTGCTCGGCGAGCGGGCCGGAGGTCGCCCAGTCGTACTGGGACAGATCGACCAGTTCGGGCGCGATCTCGGTGGTGGGTGCCATGGACTGGACGATGTCCGGGGCGTCCCCGGCTGCGAGCAGTCGGGGAACGGCCGCGTGCACGCCTTCGGCGCCGGGGTTCTGGATGACGACGTCGATGTTCTCGTGTGCCTTCTCGAAAGGGGCGACGAGGTCATTCCAGTACTCCTCGGTGAGGTTCGGAGTGACATTGACGAGCATGCTGAGTTCGATCTTCTCGTCGCTGTCCGCCGGTGCGGAACTGGCGCAGCCGGCCAGCGCGAGAGAGGCGACCGAGGCGATGCCCAGCGCGGTGAGGTGACGGCCCTTGATCATCGTTGATCCTTTCGTGGTGCACGGGAGGGATGTCACGAACATACACTAATCGATAATCGTTTGTGAAGAGATCGAAGCCGCGATCATAAGCCCAATGATCGCAGTGCCCGGATCGAGGGCATGCCGATCGCCCCGACCTGCGCCGGGTCGGCAGGCGGGGCGTCGCATCGGGCGGTGGGCGCCGAAAGTCGACTCAGTGCATCGCGATGGTTCTCACCGCGTGCAGGCCATCTCGGATGAACCGGTTCGCATGCGCGGCGAGGTCGTCCGAGTCCTCCCACAGATTGCGCCAGATGCCGAGGGTGTTGCTCAACTCGGCGCTCACGACGGCCGAGGAGAAGGATTCGAACACGACCGGGCCGTCGTAGTCGATCCGGTCGAGTGCGCGGAAGAACGTCTCGAAGTCCACGCTGCCCGTGCCCAGGTAGCCGCGGTGGCTCTCGCCGATGTGCACGTAGCCGAGGCGCCGATCGGCGTCGAGCACCGGCTGGAAGAGATCCGACTCCTCGATGTTCATGTGGTAGGTGTCCAGGTGCAACGAGACGTCGTCCGAGCCGATGCCGTCGAGGAACTGCAGGCCGCCCCGCCCGGTGTTGAAGACGTTCGATTCGTAGCGGTTGACGACCTCGAGCGAGAGCCGGATGCCGCGTTGCGCAGCCTTCCCGGCCAGTCGACCGATCGCGTCCTGGCTGTGCGCGACGCCGCGCTCGGTCGGCGGCGCCATGTACTTGCGCATCGCGGAGTAGATGACGCCGCACAGCACATCGCCGCCCATCGTCGCGACGTGATCGAGGCAGCGCTCGAGCAGATCTTCCCCGGCACGGACGACCGCCGGGTCGTCGCTGGACAGATCAGTCGCCTCGGTGAGCCCGAGGGATGCTGTGACGGCGAGTCCGTTGTCCTCCAGCATCCGTCTGGCCAGCGCCGAGTCGAAGGCGTCCACGTCCATCAGCGGGATCTCGATCAGGTCGAACCCGGCATCCCGCGTCCCCTCGATCGAGCGACGCAGGCCGGACTCGTCGAAGGTGCCGGTGAATACCAGTGCATGCGCGCCGATGAGCATGATCCCTCTTCTCCGCGCACGTCCGTCGTGCGCTCGTGATGAAGATGTTATTACAGGTCTTCCCCTCAGAACGATCCTTAGATACATTTAGATACAACTTGCGGTGAAATCGATCGCACGTCACAATTGACCCGATGTTTCATCCCGAAGAGACATCGTCACGAACCTTCAAGGAAGCAGGTGAGAGCATGAGCGAACCCATCCTCAGGGTGGAGGGCATCAGCAAGGGTTTTCCCGGCGTGCAGGCATTGAAGGATGTCCACCTCGAGGTGCGTTCCGGGGAGGTGCTCGTCCTCGTGGGCGAGAACGGCGCCGGCAAGTCCACGCTCATGAAGATCCTCTCCGGCATCTACATGCGCGACGAGGGGACGATCGTCTTCGAGGGCCGAGAGGTCGAGCTGACCAGTCCGCTGCAGGCGCAGCAGCTGGGCATCACGATCATCCACCAGGAGATGAATCTCATGCCCGATCTCACGGTCGCGCAGAACATCTACATCGGCAGAGAGCCGATGAGCGGGGGTTTCCTGTCCGAGCGCAAGCTCAATCGGCAGACCTCCGGGCTGCTTCGGCGTCTGGAGATCGACCTCGACCCTCGGCAGCCCGTCGGCGAGCTGACGGTGGCCAAGCAGCAGATGGTCGAGATCGCCAAGGCGCTCTCGTTCAACGCCAAGGTCCTCATCATGGACGAGCCGACTTCGGCGCTCACCGACAGCGAGGTCGAGACGCTTTTCACCCTCATCGATCAGCTGCGCGCCCGCGGTACCGGCATCGTCTACATCTCGCACCGCATGGACGAGCTCAAGCGGCTCGCCGATCGGGTGACCGTGCTCCGTGACGGCACATACATCGGATCACTGGAAAAGGCCGATGTCACCATCCCGACGATCATCGAGATGATGGTCGGCCGCGCGATCGACGAAGGAGCCCGCCCTGAGGCGCGCGAGCACCTGAACGATCCGATCGTGCTGGACGTGCAGAACCTCTCGACCAGGACGCTCCTCAAGGACGTCTCGTTCCAGCTCCACCGCGGCGAGATCCTCGGCTTCGCCGGGCTCATGGGCGCCGGACGCACCGAGACGGCCAGAGCGGTGATCGGAGCCGACCACAGAGATGGTGGCACGATCACGATCGCCGGGCGCAAGGCGCGCATCCGCCACCCCGAGGATGCCGTGAAGCACGGCGTCGGATACCTCTCCGAGGATCGGAAGATGCTCGGGCTCATGCTCGAGCAGGACGTCACCTTCAACACGGTGCTGGCGTCGCTGAGCACCTACGCCGGGGCGATCGGCTGGATGCGCGACGGCAAGGCCAAGAACCAGACCAAGCAGTACGTGCAGCAGCTGCGCGTGAAGACCCCGTCGGTCAACCAGATCGTGAAGCTGCTCTCCGGCGGCAATCAGCAGAAGGTCGTCATCGCCCGTTGGCTGATGCGCGACTGCGACGTGCTCATCTTCGACGAGCCGACGCGAGGAATCGACGTCGGCGCGAAGGAGGAGATCTACCGCCTGATGCAGCAGCTCGCGGCATCCGGGAAGTCCATCATCGTCATCTCATCGGAGCTCCCAGAGATCCTGCGCGTCGCGAACCGCATCGCGGTGTTCGCGAACGGCCGGATCATGGGGACGCTGCGCAACGAAGAAGCCACTCAGGAGAAGATCATGCAGCTCGCAGCCCACGGGGAGGAAGCGTGATGAGCACCCCAGAACAGCCAGGGTCGACGACGACCGTCATCCAGCAGGCGGTGAACGAGAACACCGACAAGCGAGACGTCTCCGGTTTCCTCAAACGACAGCTCCAGCAGTCGCTCGCCTTCGGCACCCTCATCGTGCTGGTGATCATCTTCGCCCTCGCGAGCCCGAACTTCCTGACCTTCAGCAACATCGCCACCGTGCTGCTGTCGACCGCCGTCATCGGCATCCTCGCGCTCGGGACGACCTTCGTGATCATCACCGGCGGGATCGATCTGTCGATCGGAACAGGCATGGCGCTGTGCGCCGTGATGACCGGTGTCATCATCACGAACCTCGGGATGCCGGTCTGGGTCGGTGTCCTCGGCGGCATCGGAACGGGTGTGCTGATGGGGCTCGTCAACGGCGTGAACATCACGTTCCTCCGTCTTCCTCCCTTCATCGCGACGCTGGCCATGATGATGATCGCGGGTGGTCTCGCTCTCGTCATCTCCGGCGTCCGACCGATCTACTTCTCGACGTCGGCCCCGGATTTCAAGCGCATCGCGCTCGGCGTCATCATCCCCGGCATCCCGAACGCGGTGCTGATCACGGCCGTGCTCGCCCTCATCGCCGGTCTCGTGCTGTCCAAGACGCTGCTGGGCCGCTACACGTTCGCGATCGGATCGAACGAGGAGGCGACGCGGCTGTCCGGTGTGAACACCCGGCGCTGGACGATCTTCGTCTACATGTTCGCCGGAGCCTTCACGGGTGTCGCCGGCATCGTCATCGCTTCACGCCTCGACTCGGCGCAACCGCAGATCGGCACGGGCTACGAGCTGCAGGCGATCGCGGCCGTCATCATCGGCGGCACCTCGCTCCTGGGCGGGCGCGGATCCATCGTCGGCACCGTGATCGGCGCGCTCATCATGAGCGTCCTGGTCAACGGGCTGCGGATCCTGTCCATCCAGACCGAGTGGCAGAACGTCGTCGTCGGCGTCGTCGTGCTGCTGGCCGTGTTCTTCGACTCGCTGCGCAACCGCCAGCGCACCTGATCCCTCACCCACAAGAACAAAGGAGTTTCCATGCGATTTGGGAAGAAAACAGCATTCGCGGCGCTGATGGCCGCATCCGCCCTCGTCATCGCGGGCTGTGCGGGTGGCGGCGACGTCATCGAAGAGGGCGGCGGCACCGATCCCGACACGGGCAGCGGCGACGGAGAGATGTACGTCGCGCTGGTCTCGAAGGGCTTCCAGCATCAGTTCTGGCAGGCGGTGAAGCAGGGCGCCGAGGAGAAGGCCGAGGAGCTCGGCGTGAAGGTCACGTTCGAGGGCCCCGCCGCCGAGACCGAGATCGCCCAGCAGCTCGAGATGCTGACGGCGGCGATCGACAAGAACCCGGACGCCATCGGTTATGCCGCGCTGGACCCGGAGGCGTGCATCGCGCCGCTGGATCAGGCCGCCTCGAAGGAGATCCCGGTGGTCTACTTCGACGCCCCGTGCGACAGCGACGTGGGGCTGAGCCTCGCGGCGACCGACAGCAAGGTCGCCGGCGCGCTGGCCGCAGAGCACATGGCAGAGCTCATCGGCGGATCGGGCGAGGTCGCCATCGTCGGCCACTCGCAGATCAACTCGACAGGTGTCGAGCGCCGGGACGGCTTCGTCGAGAAGATCGAGGCGGACTACCCGGACATCGAGATCGTCGACATCCAGTACGGCGACGGCGACCACCTCAAGTCGGCCGACATCGCCAAGGCCATGATCGCCGCCCACCCCGATCTCAAGGGCATCTACGGCACGAACGAGGGCTCGGCGATCGGTGTCGTCAACGCCGTGAACGAGCTCGGACTGGAGAAGGGCAAGCTCACGATCGTCGGCTTCGACTCCGGCGCCGCGCAGATCCAGGCGATCAAGGACGGCACGATGGCCGGCGCCATCACGCAGGACCCGATCGGCATCGGCGCCCGCACCGTCGAGTCGGCGGTGGCAGCGGCCAAGGGCGAGGAGATCGACGAGTTCTACGACACCGGCTCGTACTGGTACGACGCCACGAACATCGAGGACCCCGAGATCGCCGCGGTCCTCTACGAGTGACCCGACGCTGACGGTCAAGGGCCCTCGCGCTGCGGCGCGGGGGCCCTTTCGGTCGTCGGCCCGGCACCGGACCGGCGAGCGGATGCCGCGGTGCGCGCCCGTCGCCGCGAACGACGGCAGGGGTCAGTCGAGGTCGAGCAGCCGCGCGGGATTCGCCACGACCATCCGGTCCACGGCCTCGTCACCCACGACCGCGCGCAGCCGGGGCAGGTAGCGCTCGCCGAGGTACACGAGCCCCGGCATCCCGCCGTAGGCGATGTACCGGGTGCGGCGGGCGACATCCCCGCCGAGCAGGATGCGGTCACCACCGCCCGCGGCCACGACGTCCGCGGTCAGCGCGAGCAGCTCGGCATCCGACCGCGTGCGAGGGCGCGCGAAGCCGTCGTAGCCGAGGTAGGCGCCGCGTTCGGCGAGCGAGGCGTGGAGTCCGGCATCCGGATCCCGGTCGGCGTGCGCGAGCACGACCCTGTTCGCCGGCACTCCCTGGGAGCCGAGCACGTCGAGCACCTCGTGCGCGGCCGTGCAGAACTCGAGATGCACCATGATCGCAGCGCCGGTCGCGACGTGCGCGATGGCCAGGGCGTCCAGGGTGACCCGCTCGAACGGACTGATCCGCCAGTAGTCGGTTCCGCCCTTGAGGATGCCGGCGCGCACGGCCGTTCCACCGGGACCCGCAGCGAGCGTGCCCGGGGCATCGTCCGAAGTGGGCTGCCCCTCCACGATCTCGGACGTGAACGCCGCCGCCAGCTCGTCCACGGAGGATGCGCGCGTCGGATGGTCCACGGCGTAATGGGCCTCGCGGTGCCGTCCTGCGGTGGCGATGATGCCGAGGCCCGTCGTCGCGCTGATCCGCGCGAGTGCGGCCGGATCCCGGCCGAGACCGAACGGGGTCGCATCGATCATGGCGGCGAAGCCGCTCTGCCGCAGCATCCGGGCCTCGGCACCTGACGCCGTCTCGTCGTCCAGTTCGTCGCCGGGAAGAAGCGGAGAGACCTGGAACAGATGCTCGTGATAATCCACCGGCCCGAGTTCCGCAGGGTCGATGTCGCCGAGGACCGTGCGGATCATCGTCGTGCGATCTCCGCGGCCGCCGCCAACTGCTCGACGACGTCCGCCGTGAGGGCGATCGCGAAGACATCGGCGACCACCTGCGACCAGCCGTGGATGAAGTAGCGCCAGCCGTCGACGACGTGCAGCGACCGAGCATCCTGCTGGGCTCGAGCCTGGTGCAGGAACTCCAGAGTCCCTCGGTAGTTGAATTCCCACACGTACGCGTTCTCGGGGAACACGACGTCGTCGGGAAGCGGAGACCCTGGCCGGTCCTTCCCGAGACCGGTCGCGTTGACGATGACCGAACCGGGTGCGGATGCCGCCACGATGGCCGCGGCATCCTGCACGGTGTCGGTGCGCACGCACTCGATCAGCCCTTCGCGGGTGCCATGCTGGCGGTGGACCTCTCGCAGATGCTCGAGCTTGTCGTCATCGCGGGCCGTGACCGTGATGCGGCTCGGCGCGTCGTCGCGTTCGGAGAGCGCGCAGCTGAGCGCGGTGCCTGAACCGCCGGCGCCGAGGATCACGACCTCGGACCCCGTGCGGGAGAAGTGGTCTGCGGGGAGGAAATCGTTCAGCGCGAGATCCACGGTGATCGGGTCCTTCGCGCGCCCGGAGAGACGCGTGCCGCGCTTGGCGATGCTGGAGATCTCGGCGCACGAGACCGCGAACGGATCCAGTTCGTCGAACAGGTCGGATGCTGCGGCGTAGACGTTCATCTTGTGCGTCGTGACGAGGGCGCCGCGGTGGTGGGGGTCGTCGCGGATCTGCTCGACGAGCGCGCGGTACTGCGCCGGGGTCGCATCAAGCGGCAGATCATGGCCGACGAGCGTGCGGGTCGGCAGGCCGAGGATGTCGGCCCAGAGCGGGAACACCGCCATGATCGACGACGAGCCGGTGCTGACCCCGACGAAGCCCATGTAGTCCGAATCGGTCATGACGTCCCCTTTCGGACGAGGAATCGTGGTTCGTCGCCGCGCAGCACGGCGATCACGTCGTCGAGCGACATCGCCCCCATGTTGTCGACGGCTTGCGTGGTCTGGGCGCCGAGGTGCGGGGTGACCGTGACCAGCGGCGCGATGTCGTCCGCCAGCAGCGGACTCGACGTGGCCGCGGTGTCGCCGGCGAGCGTGTCAGCCGCGAATCCTGCGAGCCGCCCGTCGCGCAGGGCGGCGGCCACGGCATCCTCGTCGACGAGATCCGGACGCGCTGTGTTGACGATGACGCCGCCGGTGCGCACGGCGGACAACCGCTCCGCGTCGAGGAGGCACTGGCCACCCGGGGTGTGGAGGGTGATGACATCCGCCGTGCGGAACAGCTCGTCCAGCGTCAGGGACTCGGCGCCGAGGTCCCTGATGCGCTCGGCGGGCAGGAACGGGTCGGTCGCGACGA
This sequence comes from Microbacterium sp. M, assembly GCF_045181065.1. Lineage (GTDB taxonomy): Bacteria > Actinomycetota > Actinomycetes > Actinomycetales > Microbacteriaceae > Microbacterium. The sequence goes on from NZ_CP173721.1 coordinate 393,715, forward strand.
CTCGAGAGCCGAAGCCGCGCAGTCGCCGCGCCACGCCCTGGCCGATGCGCCCGAACCCGACGATCCCGACCGTGGCGGCGCCGAGTTCGCGACCGCGGCGCACCGACCAGTCGCCGGCGCGCACGCGGCGGTCGCCGTCCGCGACGAACCGCAGCGCCGCGAGCATCAGCCCGATCGTGTGATCCGCGACCGCGTCGGCGTTCGCCCCCGGGGTGTTGGTCACGGTCACACCGCGTTCGGCGGCGGCGGCGAGGTCGACGGACTCCGTGCCGACCCCGTAGCGGGCGATGATCTTCAGCCGCGGTGCGGCCGCGAGATGATCGGCGGTGATCGGCCCGGTTCCCGCGATCCAGGCATCTGCACCGTGCAGGTGCGCACGCAGTTCGCCCAGGTCGTGATGGGCCGGCCCGCGCATGATCCGGTGGCCGGCGGTGTTCGCCAGGGCGACGAGGTCGAGGTCGCCGTCGGAGAACGACCGGCTGGTGATGAGGATGGTGCCCATCAGCTGCCTCCGCGGGGCGCGGCCGCGAACCACGGGGCGAGCGCGGTGTAGGCATCGGCGAAGCGGGTGTGCCGCTGCGTATAGGAGGCGTGCCGCCCGGCATCCGGTGCGAACTCGGCCGTGACCTCGCTGAGGGCACGCGCGGCCGAGAAGTCGGCGAGGCCGAGCCCGACGGCGCCGGTGACGGCGGCGCCGAGGCTGTTGGCCTCCTCGACGATCGTGCGCCGGCGCACGGGGACGCCCCACACGTCGGCGAGGATCTGCAGCCAGACGTCGCTCTGCGCCCCGCCGCCGACGGCGTCGATGCGGTCGATCGATGCGCCGGAATCGCGGAACGCATGAATGCTCGTGAGCAGGTTGAATGCGACCCCCTCCAGCACCGCGCGCACGAGGTGCGTCCGCGAGTGGTGCCGCCCGATGCCGACGAAGGCGCCTCGGGCGTTCGGATCCCAGTGCGGGGAGCGCTCGCCGAGCAGGTAGGGGAGGAAGTAGAGATCGTCGGTGTCGACGTCGCCTCCCGCTTCGGCGATCAGCCGCCCCGTCCCGGGGCGCGCGGGGTCCGGCGACAGCGCCTCGGCGATCCACTGCACGGAGGCTCCGCCCGCCTGCATGGTCGCGGTCGGCACGAACGAACCGGGCACGACGTTGTCGAACGTGAACGTCCGCATCACGGCGTCGTGCAGCGGGGCGTGCCTCGCGAAGGAGATCCACGACGAGGTGCCGAGGCTCACGTAGGCGCCATCCGAGGGGGCCACGATTCCGGAGCCCACCGCCGCCATGGGGCCGTCGCCGCCGCCCATCACGACGCGCACGGTGGCCGGAAGTCCCAGAGCGGATGCCGCGGCATCCGTCAGTGCGCCGACGATCGCGGTGGAGTCGAGGATCTCCGGGAAGAGCGCGCGGTCGAGCCGCGCCGCCTGCAGCACCTCATCCGACCAATCGCCGACCTCCTGGTCGTAGGCGTTGGTGCCCGAGGCGTCGGATCGGTCGGTGGCGAGCCGTCCGGTGAGACGCAGGACGACGTAGTCCTTCGCGACGCAGAAGCGGCGAACGCGTGACCAGATGTCCTGCTCGTTGTCGCGCACCCACATGACCTTCTCGAGCGCGTACGTCGGGTTCAGCCGATGGCCCAGCACGCGGTAGGCGTGTTCGGCGCCGAGCCCCGCTTCGAGTTCGCGCTGCTGCGCCCCCGCGCGGGTGTCGGCCCAGATGATCGCCGGGCGCACCGGCTCGCCATCGGCGTCGAGCAGGACCGCGCCCATCATCTGGCCGCTCACGACGAGACCCGTGACGTCCGCGACCGGTGTGCCGGTGCGGGCGATCAGCTCTCGGGTGGCCTGCACCACGGCATCCCACCAGTCGAGCGGATCCTGTTCGGCGACGCCGCCGGCGGCGAAATGCGCGGGGTAGCCGACCGTCGCGGACGCGACGAGACGTCCGTCGTCGTGATGCAGAGAGGCCTTGTTCCCGGTCGTGCCGAGGTCGTGCGCGATGATCACGGGGCGAGCCTAGGCGGAGTACGGGCGCAGCTCGTGGCCGTCGGGAGTGCGGTAGGCGCGCGAGCCCATGCCGTGTTCGAGCACCCACCCGTAGTCGTGGCCGGCCCCGCCGGGGTAGACCGCGAGGAAGGCGTACGGCTCGTCGCCGGTGTTCACGGACCGGTGCGCCCACCCCGGCGGGATGTACCCGATGGTGCCCGGGAGCATGTCGAGCCACTCCGTGCGCTCACCGTCGAACATGAGCAGTCCGCCTCTGCCCTTCAGAGCGAGATAGATCTCGCCCTGGTGGTCGGGATGCTGGTGGCCCTTGGTCATCCACAGCTCGCCGGCGGTGTTGCCCGGCATGATCGTCGTGATCGACTGGGGCAGTTCTCGGTCGATCTCGGGCACAGGCGAACTGGTGACGGTGTAGACGACCGGGTCGTCGGCGTCGGATGCCGCGGCCCACGCCTGCGCGTCGAGGAACAGCCCCTCCAGATCCGACATGCGACGGGTCAGCGTCGGCCCCTCGGGCGAGAGCGTGAGGTTCTCGGCATCGAAGGCGATCGCCATCGGCGGGATCGGCGGGGTGTGGAACGCGGGCATGGGCTCATCCTTGAACAGTCGCTGGAGCGCTCCGGTGCGGATCGGAGCCTGTAATGACAAGCAGTGTACCTGTTATTACAGGTCGGCGACAAGACTGCCCCCTTGTCGATGTCGGAACCGCGGAGCAGACTGGCCGCGACGATTCGGCAGAGCGGCCGTGAGGCCCGACGGAAAGGTGAGACCGATGGCACACGGAGACATCACGCACATCGACATCCCGGTGGGGGACATGACGCGTGCGACGACGTTCTATTCGACGCTGTTCGGCTGGCAGATCGCCGAGATGCCCGGCTTCGAGGGGTACCCGATGTGGCAGGCGCCGAACGGCATCTCCGGTGGTGGGCTCGCGCCGCGCGACCCGGGCTTCACGCAGCCGCGGTCGTACGTCGAGGTCGATTCGATCGACGACACGATCGCCGCAGCGGTGGCTGCGGGCGGCAGCGTCGCAGCCGAGCGGCAGCCGATCACCGACACGAGCGCGTGGGCGGTCATCGTCGACCCGGACGGCAATCACATCGGCCTGTTCGAGGGCGTCGTCGGGGGCTGAGCACGGGAACTCTGACCACGCATCCTCAGGGGCCGATCGCCACGCGCGATCGGCCCCTGAGTCGTTCGTGCTGCGGGCGCGCGGCGCCTACGCGATTCGCGGGATCGTGCACGATCACCGGTAACACGCGGTCACGCGCTGACACGTGTGACGCATTGGTGGACGCCCTGAGCGCGAGCGCTGGAGGATTCCTGTCACCGTACTCCAGCGAAAGGAACACGCCATGGCCACCTCCCTCCGAAACCCTCGACGATCGATGAGGCGAGTGCCCGCGGTCGCCGGCGCGGTCGCCGCCCTGGTGCTCCTGGCCGGTTGCGCGAGTGCGGGCTCTGCCGCGGTCGACCAGGCCCCGGCATCCGAACCCCTGCCGACCGGTGCTCCCGAGGGCGACACCGGCCTGCGCGTCGCAGGACGCACCACCCAGTTGCAGCTCGAGCTGGCCGGCGACGAATTGAAAGGTCCGGAGTTCGCGGTCACGGAATGGGTGAACGCGGCCGCAGGCCCCGACGTCATCCAGGCGTTCCGTGCCGGTGCGCTCGATGTCGCGAGCAACGCGATCATCCCGCCCATCCAGGCGCACGACATCGGATTCGACGCGACGATCGTGAGCGTGCTCGAGCGTCCGCTGCCGGGCTACGTGTTCGCGAGCGCTCCTGGCGTCGACCTGAGCGATTGGGAGGATCTGCGCGGCAAGCGGATCGCCTTCTCGCAGGGGCAGTCGCAGGGCGACACAGTGCTGCGGACGCTGCAGGAGGCGGGCATCGGCTACGACGAGGTCGAGTTCGTCGAGCTGCCGAGTACGCAGTTCCTCACGGCGCTGCAGGGCGGGCAGGTCGACATCGCCCCGCTGTCTGAGCCGGCGGTGACGAAGTACATCGACCAGTTCGGAGCGGACGGCGCTGATGCGCTGCTCGCCGAGGTCCCCGATCTGCTGACGGTCCTCTGGGTGCCTACGACGGTGCTGGATGACGAGGAGAACGTGCGCGCGGTGCGCGACTACATCCGGGTGTGGGCGCAGTCCCAGGTCTGGGCGTGGGAGCACCCCGACGAGTGGAAGCAGTTCTACTTCGTCGACACGGAGGGCGTGACGGCCGAGGATGCCGACCGCATCTGGAAGCTCGCCAGCAAGCCCTCGTTCCCGACCGATTGGGACACCGCCGTCGAATGGGCGCAGTCGTCGGCGGATCTGCTCGCCGACGGCGGGTTCATCAAGGAAGTGGATGCCGAGGTGCTGTTCGACCGACGGTTCGAAAGCGACGCCGCAACCGCGGTGTCCGACGAGTACGTGACGGAGGAATGACATGTCCCTGACCAAGCTGACGACCAGACCCACCGCGGTGGTCGAGGCGGACGACGAACCGCAGGCGCCATCGGCTCCGGCGCAGCCGGGCTCCGATCTCGTCCTGCAATCGCGACGCCATCGCCTCGGGCGCGGCAGGTCGCTGCCTGGCGCACGCCTGCTCGGGCCGTTCATCATCGTGGTGCTGTGGTTCGCGGCATCCTCGCTGGGGCTGCTCGACCCGCGTCTGCTCAGCGGGCCGGGCACGGTCGCGGTGACCGCGTGGCAGCTCATCACCGACGGAACGCTCGCCGAGCACGTCGGGGCCTCGCTGTCGCGGGCGCTGCTGGGCCTTCTGATCGGCACCGTGACGGGCGTGGTGCTCGCCGTCATCGCCGGACTCAGCCGTCTCGGCGAAGCGGTCGTCGACGGCACGGTGCAGGTCAAGCGGGCGATCCCCGTGCTGGCGCTGATCCCGCTGCTCATCCTGTGGCTGGGCATCGGCGAGGAGTTCAAGGTGACCATCGTCGCCCTCGGCGTCCTCGTGCCGATCTACATCAACACCTACAGCGCCCTGACCGGCATCGACACCAAGCAGATCGAGCTCGCCGAATCGCTCGGACTGACGCGGTGGCAGTACATCCGCTTCGTGCTCGTGCCCGGTTCGCTGCCCGGCTTCTTCGTCGGCTTCCGCCTCGCGGTCGTCGGATCGTGGATGGCCCTGATCGTGGTGGAGACCATCAACGCCACCTCGGGCGTCGGCTACATGATGGCGCAGGCCCAGCTGTACGCCCAGTCGGACATCATCCTGGTCGGCCTCGTCGTCTACGGCGTCTTCGGCTTCGTCTCGGACGCCCTCGTCCGACTTCTGGAGAGGCGGGTGCTGTCATGGCGACGCACGCTCGCGAGCTGACCGCGGCCGTCGGCACGGCCGTCCGCACCGTCGGACTGCGCCGATCGTTCGGCGACCGGGACGTCCTGGACGGCATCGACCTCGAGATCGCGCGCGGCGAGTTCGTCGCCCTGATCGGGCGCAGCGGATCCGGCAAGAGCACTCTGCTCCGCGCCGTCGCGGGCCTCGACGACACCGTCGACGGATCCGGAGAGGTCTACGTCCCCCGTCGCGTCTCGATGGTCTTCCAGGACTCGCGGCTGCTGCCGTGGCTGCGGGTGCTGGACAACGTCGTGCTCGGACAGTCGGGCTCTGTCGCGCGTGAGCGCGGCCGTGAGGTGCTCGCCGAGGTCGGACTCGCCGGCCGCGAGCGCGCCTGGCCGCACGAGCTGTCCGGCGGCGAGCAGCAGCGCGCGGCGCTGGCTCGGTCGCTCGTGAGCGAGCCGCAGCTCCTGCTCGCGGACGAACCGTTCGGTGCCCTCGACGCCCTTACCCGCATCCGGATGCACGGGCTGCTGCGGACCCTGCTGCGCGTGCATCGCCCAGCCGTGCTGCTCGTCACGCACGACGTCGACGAAGCACTGCTGCTCGCAGACCGCGTGCTCGTCATCGACGGCGGACGGTTCTCGCTCGACGTGCGCATCGACCTGCCGGAGCAGCGGACGCCGGCCGATACGGAGTTCGTCCGCCTGCGCGACCTCCTGCTCGCAGCCCTCGGGGTGCAGAGCGACACCGCCCCCACCACGACACCTACGGAGAACTCATGACCAGACAACTGCACTTCAACCTGTTCCTGCACGACACCGGGCATCACGAGGCATCATGGCGACTGCCCGAGTCGGACCCGCACGCCCTGCTGGACCTCGCCTACCACCAGCGGCTCGCGAAGATCGCCGAGGATGCGAAATTCGACTCGCTGTTCCTGGCCGATTCGCCTGCGCTGTTCGGCGAGGTCGGGCGGCGCCCGGTGGGCGGGTTCGAGCCGACGATCCTGGTGACGGCCCTCGCCGTCACCACCTCGCGGATCGGCCTCATCGCGACGGCATCCACGTCGTACAACGAGCCGTTCAACCTCGCCAGGCGCCTGTCGTCGGTGGATTGGATCTCGAACGGGCGGGCCGGGTGGAACATCGTCACCACGGCGGGGGACGCCGCGGCCCGCAACTTCGGACTCGAGGACCAGCCGCTGCACCGCGACCGGTACGCCAGAGCATCCGAATTCCTCGAGGTCGCGACCAAGTTATGGGACTCGTGGGAGGACGACGCCATCATCGCGGACAAGGATGCCGGGGTGCACGCGCGTGCCGACCGGGTGCACGCGATCGGGCATCGCGGCGAGCACTTCCGCGTCGAGGGGCCGCTGAACTCGCCACGCAGTCCGCAGGGCCATCCGCTGCTCGTGCAGGCGGGGTCCAGCGAGAGCGGCAAGGAGTTCGCGGCCCGCTGGGCGGAGGCGATCTTCACCGCCACGCCCACCATCGAGGAGGCGCAGGAGTTCTACGCCGACATCAAGCGCCGCGCGATCGAGAACGGCCGCGACCCTGAGCAGGTCAAGGTTCTCCCGGGGCTTGTGCCGATCATCGCCGACACCGAGGCCGAGGCGCGCGAGCTCGAGGCCGAACTCGACCGGCTCATCGCGCCGGAGTTCGCACGCGATCAGCTCGAGAAGGTGCTGAAGCTGGCGCCGGGAACGCTGCGGCTCGACCGGCCGCTGCCGGACGACCTGCCCGGCGAGGACGAGATCGAAGGGGCCAAGAGCCGCTACACGCTCATCGTCGCCCTCGCCCGCCGGGAGAACCTCACGGTGCGCGAGCTGATCGGCCGCCTCGGCGGAGGCCGAGGGCACCGCACGTTCACGGGGACGCCGGCGCAGGTCGCCGACACGATCCAGCTGTGGTTCGAGAACGGTGCCGCAGACGGGTTCAACATCATGCCCGCTGTTCTGCCCTCCGGCCTCGAGGTGTTCGTCGAACGGGTCGTGCCGATCCTTCAGGAGCGCGGACTGTTCCGTACCGAGTACGCCGGTTCGACGCTGCGCGAGCACTACGGACTCCCGAGGCCGGTGGGCCGGCGAGAACTGGCCCCGGTCGGCTGACGGCCTGTGCGACGCCCTTCGGCGAGAGGGGCGTCGCACTCGTCAGGGTGCCGCGCGTCGTGCGCGATACGCCGCGACGGCGTTGCGATTCGCGCAGGTCGTGGAGCAGTAGCGTCTGGAGTGGTTGCGCGACAGGTCGAGCACGATCGCCTCGCAGTCGTCGTCCGCGCACACCCCCAGGCGTCCGACTTCGTCCGCACGGATGACGTCGATCAGCGCCATCGCCGTCTCGACGAGGATCCGCTCGGGCAGCGGCCGGTCGTCGGCGACCGCGTGCAGGTGCCAGTCCACGTCGTCGTGTCTGGTCAGCCGGGGGCTCAGAGGCACCTCCGACAGGGCGTCGTTCACCCGATCGACCATCTCGTCGCGCGGAGCGAGCAGCATCGTCCGCAGTCGCGATCGCAGGTCTCGGAGGGCGTCGAGCTCCGCGTCGTCGCGGTCGATCCGTCCCGTATACGGATGCTGTTCGAGGAACGTGCCGACGTCGTCCTGCGTCGTCAGGGTGTCCGTCGTCTCCGCTGTGTTCGCCAGGAGCACGGCCGCGCGCAGGGCCTCCCCGGTGTCATCGGTGAAGAACATGTTGACATCTTACTCGATCCAGGACTAGCGTCATTGGTCATGAGCGTTATGACAAGTGACACGGCGCGCCGCTCCCGCGTCGGGGTCGGCCTCGCGATCGCGATCGGTGCAGCGCTCTCGTTCGGGATGTCCGGGGCATGGGCGCGGGGTCTGATCGACGCAGGATGGACTCCGGGTGCCGCCGTCACGGCGCGCGTCTGGGTGGCCGCGCTCGTGCTGCTCGTCCCGACGCTCATCGCGCTGCGCGGGCGCTGGTCCGCGGTCCGCCGCAATGCCGGCATGGTCGTCGCCTACGGCCTCCTCGCGGTCACCGCTACCCAGCTCTTCTACTTCCAGGCGGTCGCCCGGATGGATGTCGGCATCGCGCTGCTGATCGAATACACCGCTCCCATCGCGGTGGTCATGTGGTTGTGGCTGCGTCGTGGCGAGAAGCCGACGCGTCGCAGCATCATCGGTGCTGTGATCGCATTCGCTGGACTCGTCCTCATGCTGGACGTCGTCACCGGCGCCAGTGCCGACGTGATCGGAATCCTCTGGGCGCTCGGCGCGATGGTCGGGGCCGCGAGCTATTTCCTGCTCTCGGCGCGCAGCGACACCGGGCTGCCGCCGATCGCCCTCGCAGGCCTCGGGCTGCTGCTCGGGGCGGTCGGTCTGACGCTGGCCGGCATCATCGGCGTGGTTCCCATGACCTGGACGACCACGGACATCGCCTACCGGTTCGGCAGCGTGCCGTGGTTCGTTCCCGTGCTCGCGATCGGGCTCGGTGCGACCGCCCTGGCGTATGTGCTGGGGATCATGTCGACCCGGATGCTGGGGTCGCGACTGGCGTCCTTCATCGCTCTCGCCGAGGTGGTCGCGGCGATGTTCTTCGGCTGGCTGCTGCTGGGCCAGTTGCCCGATCTGCTCCAGGGCCTCGGTGCGGTGCTCGTCCTCGTCGGTGTGGTGCTGGTGAAGCTCGGTGAACCCGCGGCATCCGAACTCGTCGAACCTTTGCCGGAGCGCGCTGCCTGAGCGCACGCATTCTGTATACGCTCGGGGCCTTCAGGCGAACTTCTGCGCCAGGATTTGCCGTTTGTGTATACGATGAAGGCATGCGAGCAAGCGACCGGGCGTATGCCGCGCTCCTGGACGAGATCCAGTCCGGAGCCCTGGTGCCCGGTGCGGTCCTCGCCGAAACCGATCAGGCCGCACGCCTCGGCGTGAGCCGCACGCCGCTCCGGGAGGCGCTGCAGCAGCTGATGCTGGACGGCCTGGTCGTGCAGCAGTCGCCGCGTGTGACGGTGGTCTCCGCGGTCGACGCCGCAGACATCCGCTCCCTGTTCGAGACCAGGCGCGCGCTCGAAGAGGTTGCGGCCCGTCTCGCCGCTCAGCGCGGCGACCCCGATGTCTTCGCCGCGCTCGCGGCCGATTTCGGCGGCGTCGACCTCGCTGCGCGCACGGGCAAGGACGACTACTACGCGCTGATCGCGCGTCTCGACCACGCGATCGACCAGGCCGTCGCCAACGACTACATGGCCGCGGCCCTGCGCACCGTCCGCACCCATCTCGTCCGCGTGCGACGCATGGCCCGCGACAAGCCGGAGCGGCTGGAGGCGTCCGTGGGGGAGCACCGCCTCATCGCCGAAGCGCTCGCCGAGTGCGACGGCGAGCTCGCCGCCCACGCGACGCACGTGCATCTGCGCAACGCCCTCACCAGCATCCTCGAATCCCTGACCGACACCGAAGGACAGCCATGACCGTCACCCACCACGTCCGCGTCCACCGCTCCGACGAGGAGCTCCCCCGCGAAGAGCAGCTCGCCTGGCGCATCGCCGAGGTCGCCGCCGATCCGGCCGAGGTCGATCGCGAGGTCGTCGACATGATCATCAACCGCATCATCGACAACGCCGCGGTGGCCGCGGCATCCCTCACCCGTGCGCCCATCGTCGCGGCCAGGGACCAGGCGTTCAGCCACCCCGTCTCGACCGGAGGCGGCGGAGCGACCGTGTTCGGCGCCGCCCTCGACCGGCGCACCAGTCCGGAATGGGCCGCGTGGGCGAACGGCGTCGCCGTCCGAGAGCTCGACCATCACGACACGTTCCTGGCGGCGGAGTATTCGCACCCGGGCGACAACATCCCGCCGATCCTCGCCGTCGCCCAGCACGCGAACCGCGACGGTCAGGCGCTCGTCCGCGGCATCGCGACCGGATACGAGATCCAGGTGGATCTCGTGAAGGCCATCTCGCTGCACAAGCACAAGATCGACCACGTCGCGCACCTCGGACCCTCGGCTGCGGCCGGCATCGGCACCCTGCTCGGCCTTCCCGTCGAGACGATCTACCAGGCCGTCGGCCAGGCGCTGCACACCACGACGGCCACACGGCAGAGCCGCAAGGGCGAGATCTCCACCTGGAAGGCGCACGCCCCGGCATTCGCAGGCAAGATGGCCGTCGAGGCGGTCGACCGGGCGATGCGCGGACAGACCTCGCCCTCGCCGATCTACGAAGGTGAGGACGGCGTCATCGCCTGGATGCTGGACGGCAAGGACGCTTCGTACGACGTGCCGCTTCCCGCGGCCGGCGAGGCGAAGCGCGCGATCCTCGACACGTACACCAAGGAGCACTCCGCGGAGTATCAGGCCCAGGCGTGGATCGACCTGGCGCGCAAGCTGCACGGTCAGGGCATCGACATCGCGGCGATCGAATCCGTCGTGCTGCACACCAGCCACCACACCCACTACGTGATCGGGTCGGGGGCGAACGACCCGCAGAAGTACGATCCGACCGCCTCGCGCGAGACCCTCGATCACTCGATCCCGTACATCTTCGCCGTCGCCCTGCAGGACGGCGCCTGGCACCACGTCGACTCGTACCTGCCCGAGCGCGCCGGTCGTGCGGACACGGTCGCGCTCTGGCAGAAGATCACCACGGCGGAGGATGCCGAGTGGACCCGCCGCTATCACTCGATCGACCCCGCGGAGAAGGCCTTCGGCGGACGCGTCGAGATCGCCTTCGCCGACGGCTCGACTCTGGTCGACGAGATCGCCGTCGCGGATGCGCACCCGCTCGGCGCGCGCCCGTTCGCGCGGGCCGACTACATCTCGAAGTTCCGTCTGCTCGCGTCTCCCGTGCTGGAGGATGCCGAGATCGAGCGCTTCCTCGCGCTCGTGCAGCGTCTTCCCGAGCTGACAGTCGCCGAGGTGCAGGAGCTGTCGATCATCGCGCGCCCCGGCATCCTGTCGGCAGAACCCGCCACGAAGGGCCTGTTCTGATGCTCGTGCCGACAGTGTCCGAGAAGATGCGGGTCGGGCGGGCTTCGACCCGCAGTAACCCGGACACGCAGCCGAAGCGTGTCGCAGAGATGGCGGGTGCTGTCCGGAAATACCCGCACGAAGTCGGACATGCGCTGGCGTCCTCGCGAGAAGGGAGCTTCTGATGCTGTACTCCACCACCACTCCGGCCGAGAAGCGTCGGCTGTTCCGCGAGCGCCTGGCGTCGGGTGAGCTGCTGCGCTTCCCCGGCGCGTTCAATCCGCTCAGCGCCCGCCTGATCGAGCAGAAGGGGTTCGACGGGGTCTACATCTCCGGTGCGGTGCTCTCCGCCGATCTCGGGCTCCCCGACATCGGCCTGACGACGCTCACCGAGGTCGCCGGCCGTGCGCAGCAGATCGCGCGGATGACCGAGCTCCCGGCGATCGTCGACGCCGACACAGGGTTCGGCGAGCCGATGAACGTGGCGCGTACGATCCAGACGCTCGAGGACGCCGGACTCGCCGGCACCCACATCGAGGATCAGGTGAACCCCAAGCGCTGCGGCCACCTCGACGGCAAGGCCGTCGTCGACGAGAACACCGCGATCAAGCGCATCCGGGCCGCGGCCGATGCTCGGCGGGATCCGAACTTCCTCATCATGGCGCGCACCGACATCCGCGCGGTCGAAGGCCTGGACGCGGCGATCGATCGCGCCAAGGCTCTGGTGGATGCCGGAGCCGACGCGATCTTCCCCGAGGCGATGCGCGACCTCGCCGAGTTCGAGGCGATGGCCGAGGCGCTGGAGGTGCCGATCCTCGCCAACATGACCGAGTTCGGCAAGTCCGAACTGTTCTCGACGGCGCAGCTGCGCGATGCCGGCGTGAGCATCGTCATCTGGCCGGTGTCGCTGCTGCGCATCTCGATGGGCGCGGCCGGCCGCGCACTCGATACGCTGAACGAGGAAGGGCACCTCACCTCGAAACTGGGGGAGATGCAGCACCGCGCCGACCTCTACGAGCTGATCGACTACGAGTCGTACAACCACTTCGACTCCGGTGTCTACAACTTCACGATCGACCACCAGTGACCGTGCGAAGGAGCAGGAAATGACCGACCCCGAGATCCGCAAAGGCCTGGCCGGGGTCGTCGTCGACACGACGGCGATCAGCAAGGTCAACCCCGAGACGAACAGCCTGCTCTACCGCGGATACCCCGTGCAGGAGCTGGCCGCCACCCAGCCCTTCGAAGCCGTCGCCTACCTGCTCTGGAACGGTGAGCTTCCGGATGCCGAGCAGCTCGCCGAGCTCCGTGCCACCGAGCGCGCGCACCGCGCCCTGACCGACCAGGTCAAGGCGACCATCGATCTGGTGCCGCGCGAGGCGCACCCTATGGACGAGGTCCGCACCGCCGTGAGCGTCATCGGCGCGACGGATGCCGCAGGCTCCGCGCTGGATGCGCAGGCGAGCCCTGAGGAGAACCTCGCGCGCAGCATCCGACTGTTCGCGGCGCTGCCGGCGATCGTCGCCTACGGGCAGCGCCGCCGTCGGGGGCAGGAGCCGATCGAGCCGCGGGACGACCTCGACTACTCGGCGAACTTCCTCTGGATGACGTTCGGCGAGGTGCCAGACCCGGTGGTCGTCGACGCGTTCAACCGCTCGATGATCCTCTACGCGGAGCATTCGTTCAATGCGTCGACGTTCACTGCTCGCGTCATCACCTCGACGTTGAGCGACCTGTACTCCGCGGTCGTCGGGGCGATCGGGGCGCTCAAGGGGCCGCTGCACGGCGGTGCCAACGAGGCCGTGCTGCACATCTTCGACGAGATCGGGGATGCGGCGAACGTGAAGCCGTGGCTGGACCAGGCACTCGCCGAGAAGCGCAAGATCATGGGCTTCGGTCACCGCGTGTACAAGAACGGCGACTCGCGCGTGCCGACCATGAAATCGGCCCTCGACACTCTCGTCGAGCACTACGGACGTGCCGATGTCGCCGAGTTGTACGACGCGCTGGAGCAGGAGTTCGTCGCACGCAAGGGCATCTACCCGAACCTGGACTACCCCTCCGGGCCGGCGTACAACCTCATCGGATTCGACACGTTGACGTTCACGCCGCTCTTCGTCGCTGCGCGGGTCACGGGTTGGACGGCGCACGTGATCGAACAGGCGGCCGCCAACGCGCTGATCCGTCCGCTGTCGCTCTACGATGGGCCTGATGAGCGCCACGTCCGGCTCTGACGCACCAGGGAAGATCTACAACGTTGTAGACTGACGCTGGAGAGGGGTGGGACCATGGCCGCGACGCTGCACGATGTCGCGAGACTCGCAGGAGTCTCGATCAAGACCGTGTCGAATGTCATCAACGACTATCCGCACATTCGCCCGACGACCAGGGAGAAGGTCGAGGCCGCGATCGCCGAGCTCGGCTACACCCCGAATCTGACGGCGCGCAATCTCCGCTCGGGGCGCACGGGGGCGATCGCACTCGCGCTGCCCGATCTGAGCCTCGCCTACTTCGCCGAGCTCGCGGCGCAGGTCATCCACGAGGCCGAAGCCGCCGGGGTGGTCGTGCTGGTCGAGCAGACCGGTGCCGATCGCGCCCGCGAGATGGACCTGCTGCGCAGTCCGCGGCTCAAGCTCACCGACGGCCTGATCTTCAGCCCGCTCGGGATGGGGCAGGAGGATGCCGCAGCGCTGGACGTCTCCTACCCGCTGGTGCTGCTCGGTGAGCGCATCTTCGACGGCCCGACCGATCACGTCACGATGCGCAACGTCGAGGCGGCCAAGATCGCGACCGAATATCTCCTGAAGACCGGCCGTCGACGCATCGCCGTCGTCGGTGCGCACGAGGGCGAGGTCATCGGTTCCGCCGCGTTGCGTCTGCAGGGCTATCGAGAAGCGCTGGCGGATGCCGGCATCGCGTACGACGACTCGATCGTCGGCTACACGACGCTCTGGCACCGCGCGAACGGCGCCGACTCGATGCGCGAGCTTCTGGGGCGCGGTGTCGAGTTCGACGCGGTGTTCGGTCTCAACGACACCCTGGCGCTCGGTGCGATGCGCGTGCTGCAGGAATCCGGCCGTCGCGTCCCGGACGACGTCGCCGTGGTGGGCTTCGACGGGCTGGACGAGGCCGAGTACTCGATTCCATCGCTGACGACCGTCGACCCGGGGCGCGAATGGATCGCCAAGACGGCGGTGAAGACCCTGTTGGAGCGCATCGGCGCCGGCGATGAGAAGCCCGCTCCTCGCACGCTTCTCGCGGACTACCGCATTCTCGAACGCGAGTCCGCGCCCCGTCGCTGACCTCAGCTCTCGGTGCGGATCGCGGTCGATTCTCGGGGGACGAGCGTGAAATCGACGAGCAGGCGCTGCGGCGAGGGCTGCGCGTCGTGTGCGAACTGCTCGGCGAGCAGTCGTACGGCGGTCTCCGCGATCTGACGGCTGCCGAGATCGACGGTCGTCAGTGACGGCAACGAGTACTTCGATTCGGCGATGTTGTCGATTCCGATCACTGCGACGTCGGCGGGAACGCGGCGGCCGGCATCCCCGAGCGCTCGCATGGCGCCCAGCGCGAGGCTGTCGTTGAAGGCGAACACGGCGTCGAAGCTCACGCCGCGCCGCAGGAGCTCGAGCATCGCCGTCGCACCGTTGACCTGATTCCACGGATCAGCCTCGACGATCAGGGCGTCGTCCCCGTCGATCCCCGCGCGGTGAAGCACCGATCGATAGCCGTCGAGGCGCTGCGCGGCTCCGCCGTGCGTGTCTTCGGAACGCGCCCCGATCGCCGCGATGCGACGCCGGCCTGTGAGCAGCAGCTGTTCGGTCGCCAATGCCGCCGCGGCACGCTGATCCGTGCTGATGTGGATGGTGGCACCTCCGACCGGATGGTCGCCGAGCACGATCGTCGGCACGGTCAGATCGACGGATCGCAGTTCTTCGGCATGGTGATCCATCGGATTGAAGATCAGGCCGTCGATGTGCTGGAGGCGCGGGCTGTCCAGGAGTGCGCGTTCGCGCTCCAGGCTTCCGGTGCGCTCGATCTGAACCACGAGACCGTACTGCTCGGCCGCAGTGATCGCCGCCTCGGCGAGTTCGGCGAAGTAGGCCACGGTCAGGCTCGGGATGGCGAGCCCGATGACGCCGCTGCGACCGGATCGCAGATTGCGAGCGGCCAGGTTGAGCTTGTACCCGAGCTGCGCGATGGCGCCCTCGACTCGAGTCTTCGTGGCCACGCTGACGTTCGGGTGACTGTTGATCACGTTCGAGACGGTCTTCGAGGACACTCCGGCCAGTCGCGCCACGTCCTGCATCGTGGGCTGGCTCGTCACGTGCTCCCTCATCATCGCCTCATGTTACATCGATGAACAAGATTCTCTTGACAGTCGTCGAGCCAACCTGCACTCTTGGTTTACATCGATGAACTTCATCGATGTAAACGCGCATCTGGGGACGCGGAACTCGCCAGGAATCATCGCTATCAAGGAGGACAGCATGTCAACTCTCCAGAGGAGGGCGCGTGGCGCCGCCGGTTTCGTGGCCGCCGCGGCGCTCGTGCTCACTGGATGCTCCGCATCGGGTCCGAGCGAATCCGACGGGTCGCCCACGGTGGTCAACGTCTGGCACGGCTTCACCGAGGCGGACGGGAAAGTGGTGCAGGCGATCGCCGATGACTTCAACGGTTCGCAGTCGGACTACGAGGTCAAGATCGAGGTGAACCCCTGGAACGTCATCTCGGACAAGCTGCTCCCAGCGCTGAAGTCCGGCAACGGCCCCGATCTCGTGGTGCAGACCGTCGACGCCGCACAGGGGTACGTCAAGCAGAAGGCATTCGCGCCGCTCCAGGACTTCTACGACGACCCGGACAACGAGACCGACACATACCACCCGCACGTCGTGGAATACACAGAATTCGACGGCGAGCAGTTCGGGGTCCCGATGGGCTATGCACCGTTCTCGATCTGGTACAACAAGCAGATGTTCGCCGATGCGGGCATCACCGAGTTCCCGGAGACCTGGGAGGAACTGATCGCCCTCGCCGAGCAGTTGACGACGCCGGAGATCTACGGTCTCTCGCTCGCAGACAAGCAGAGCACATTCCTTCCGACGATCCTGCAGAGCGGGGGAGGCGAGGTCGTCGAGGACGGCGAGATCGTCCTCGATACACCGCAGAACATCGAAACGCTCGAATGGTGGCGAGACCAGTACGCCAAGGGCTGGAGCCCGACGAACATCGGCCTCGCCGATGCCGTCGCGCTGTTCACCGGCGGCAAGGCCGCGATGACGTGGATCGGTCCCTGGGTGGTCACGGGCGCTGACGCTGCAGGTATCGAGGTAGGCGAGTTCCCCGCTCCGGCGGGCTCCGAGAAGGTGGCGACTCCCGCTGCGGCCAACTACTGGTGGCTGACCAGCCAGGGCGCAGACGATGACGCCGTCACGTCGGGCGCCGAGGCGTTCCTCGCCTACTTCAACTCGCACGATGCGCAGGTGCGCTGGGCCCTGGAAGCGAACTATCCGCCCAATCGCACGGATGTGAGCGTCGACGAACTGGCGGAGAACCCCCTCATCGCCGCGCTCACGCCCGAAGCGAAGGACGCATACATCGCGCTCGCCACGATCCCCGGCGGCGCAACCGACGTGAACACCGAGCTGGACACGCTGTCGGTGCACATCGCATCCGGTTCCGGTGGCGATGTCGCGTCGTTGGTGAAGGACGCCGACCAGAAGCTCAAGGACATCGTCGCTCCGTTCCAGTGATCGTCTGACCTGGCGTGGGTCGGCGAGCGCCGGCCCACGCCGACAGGAGTGCACCTCTCATGAGCACCTTTACCTCCACCCGGCGGTATCGACCGCCCACGCCCCTCGGCGGGCGTCGCCCCGAACTGCGCCGAGCTGACGCACGACGTGCGGTCAAGGCATACGTCTTCCTCGCGCCGGCGCTGCTCGTCCTCATCGGCTTCGTCCTGCTGCCCGCAGTGCAGGCATTGATCACGTCGTTCACCGATGCATCAGGTTTCGGCGACCCGGCCTGGATCGGTCTCGACAACTACATCGAGGCACTGGGCTCCGGTCCGGTGCTGCGAGCTCTGCTCAACACGTTCCTCTACGCCGTCATGTACGCACCGGGCGTGATCCTCGCGGGTCTGGGCGCTGCCCTGCTGCTCAACCGTGATGACATTCCGTTTCGCGGATTCTTCCGCACTGCGATCTTCCTGCCGTTCGTGATCTCGATGGCGGTGGCATCGATCGCGTGGAGCTTCCTGCTGGATCCGAATCTCGGGCTGGTCACCTACTGGGTGAGCCTGGTGGGCATCGACCTCGATGACGTGTTCGGCAACGCGGCCACAGCGCTCCCTGCCGTCACGGCGATCGCGGTATGGAAGAACTTCGGCTACTTCATGGTCATCTTCCTCGCCGGCCTGCAGAGCGTGCCCCGGCACCTCTACGAAGCGGCCCGTCTCGACGGCGCAGGGCGCTGGCGGACCTTCCGAGCGGTGACGCTCCCCGGCCTGCGCAGCACCATGACCTTCGTCATCATCCTCGCGATCATCGGAGCTTTTCAGGCGTTCGATCAGATCTACATCATGACCCAGGGTGGCCCCGATCACGCCACCGAGACGCTCGTCTATCGCATCTACACCGACGGTTTCCGCGACTTCAAACTCGGATTCGCCTCGGCGCTGTCGTACCTGCTGCTGATCATCACGCTCGTTCTCGGTCTGATTCAACTTCGGATCAATGCGCGCCACGAGGAGGAACTCGAATGACCGCCACCGCAGCCGTCGTGACCTCTGACCGCCGCCGCGTCCGACGCTCCAGCACGCGAACGCCATCGGCCGAACGCGTTCTCGTGATCCTCGGTCTCCTGGCGCTGCTGATCATCACGGCGTTCCCCGTCGTGGTGATCGCGATCGCCGCGTTCTCGCCGCAGAGCGAGGTGAACCAATGGCCTCCGCGACTGATCCCGTCCCACGTGACCCTCGACAATTTCACAGGGCTCATCGAGCGACTGCCGGTGTTCCAGCAGTCGTGGAACTCGTTCGTCTTCGCCGGCGCTGTGACGCTGTGCTCGCTGGCGCTGAACACGCTCGCCGCGTACGCACTCGCACGGATGGACTTCCGCGGGCGCGGAGCTCTGCTGGCTGTGCTGATCGCCACGATGATGGTGCCGTTCCAGGCGCTGCTGCTGCCGATCTATCAGATCGCCTCCTCGCTGGGCTGGGTGAACACGTTCGTCGGGCTGGTGGTTCCGCGCGCGGCGGATGTGGCCGGGATCTTCCTGCTGCGCCAGTTCATGATCACGCTGCCGCGGGATCTCGACTCCGCGGCGCGGATCGACGGTGCAGGGGAGTTCCGCATCTTCTGGTCGGTCATCCTGCCGAACACGAAACCCGCACTGCTGACGATGGCCCTGTTCACGTTCGTCGGCAATTGGAACGACCTGCTCTGGCCGCTCATCATGACGAGCGATTCGGAGGTGCGCCCGCTGACCGCAGGACTCGCGCTCGTGACCGGCTCTGCCACGGCGACTGCGCCGTACGGCGTGATGATGGCCGGCGCACTGATCGCTGTACTTCCCCTGGTGATCCTGTACCTCCTGGTGCAGCGTCGTTTCGTCGAGGGGGTCGCCATGACTGGATTGAAGGGATGACATGATGAGCTGGCTCACTGACGGGAGGCTCCATTTCGGCCTCGGAATCGAAGACACGTTCATTCCGCAGTCCGGACCGGGGGAGCGCGCGCTGGACGAGTACGAATTGACGGAGCACTACGAGCAGTGGCACGGCGACCTCCGCCTCGCCGCCGATGTCGGCGCGGAGTTCGTGCGATGGGGCATCCCCTGGCATCGCGTCAATCCGAGCCGCGGCGTATGGGACTGGGGATGGGTCGATGCCGTGATGGCGCGATTCGCCGAGCTCGGAGTGCGCCCGATCGTCGATCTGCTGCACTACGGGACGCCGCTGTGGATCGAGCGGGAGTTCGCGCATCCGGACTTTCCGTCGTACTTCGAGGAGTTCGCAGCGCGCGCAGCCGAGAGGTACGCCGACATCGCGACGGACTACACGCCGGTGAACGAGCCCATGCTCCACGCTCGGTTCTCCGGCGAGATCGGCTACTGGCCGCCGAAGCTCACCGGCGAGAGCGGCTACAACACGATCGCCGTCGCGCTCGCCGAAGGCTTCGTCCGGTCGCAGCGAGCGATCGCCGACATCCTGGGCGATCGAGCGACGTTCGTCCACGTCGACGCGACCGCACGCTTCGCCGGGGACGTCGATGGCGGTCATCGTGAGCTCGTGGAGCTTCAGCGTGCGCAATCGTTCCTCGTGGAGGATCTGATCACGGGCCGCGTCGCCCATGATCATCCGCTCGCCAGGAGTCTGGCGCGCACCGGCATCTCCGACGAGCGTCTGACCTGGTTCCGCGAGCACGCGGTGCAGCCGGACATCATGGGGGTCAACTACTATCCGCGGCACTCCACCCAGTTGATGGAGGAGGGCATCACGCACGCCGGCGGCTTCGTGGATCCGTGGCCCGTGCACGACGACGGTGTCGCCGGGCTCGCCGAGCTGCTGCGCACCTACGCCGATCGCTACGGTGCGCCGGTCATGCTCACCGAGACGTGCGTGACGGATACGCCGGAGGTGCGTGTCGCCTGGCTCGATGAGTCCGTGGCCTGCGTCCGGAATCTGCGTGCCGAGGGAGTCGATATCGTGGGATACACGTGGTGGCCGCTGTTCGACATGTACGAATGGACGTATCGGCACGCATCGACTCCGCGAGAGGACTCGTTGCTCACGATGGGGCTGTACGACCTCGTCGAGTCGTCGGAAGGGCTCGCCCGACGACGCAATCCGGTCGCGGACCGGTTCGCGCTCCAGGCGGGAGACGCCGAGGCGAACGCCGCCCGCTGAGGAGGTGCTCGGGGCGTCGATAACGATTCGGGCGCGCGATTGACAATCGTTCACGGTCGGTTCAGAATGTCTTCTACAACGTTTACTACAACGTTGTAGATCGATTGGGAATCGCACCGCGCTCACCAGCGGGAGCGCGCGAGGCGACATCGAAGTCAGCCCCGAGAGGACACAGCACAATGAAGTCACGAATTCTGGCCGGAGTCGGCATCGCCGCCCTCGCGGCCGCCGCACTGACCGGCTGCGCCGGTGGCAGCGGCGACAGCGGCGCCAGCAACGAGATCACCTTCATGTTCCGCGGCAACGACGCGGAGAAGGAGGCCTACACGGCTGCCATCAAGCAGTTCGAGAAGGACCACGACGCCAAGGTCAAGATCATCATGACCACGGCGGACGACTACTCCACCAAGCTCAAGGCCGCGATCACGGGCAAGCAGATCCCCGACGTCTTCTACATCGACCCCGGCAGCGTCCAGGCCTACGTCAAGTCCGGCATCGTCAAGGACATCACCGAGGCCGTCGAGGCCGATGTCGACCTCGACAACCTCTGGCAGTACGGCGTCGACAGCTACCGCTTCGACGGCGAGCTCATGGGCCAGGGCGCGATCTACGCGATGCCCAAGGACATCGGCCCGTTCTCGTTCGGCTACAACAAGACCATGTTCGAGGCTGCCGGCGTCCCGCTGCCCGACAAGGACAAGCCCTACACGCTGGACGAGTTCGTCGACGTCGCCAAGAAGCTGACGCTCGACACCAACGGCGACGGCACGCTCGACCAGTGGGGCACCGGACTGAACGTCCAGTGGAACCTGCAGCCCTTCGTGTGGTCGAACGGCGGCGACTGGCTGAACGAGGACCGCACCGAGGTCACCGTCGCAGAGCCCGAGTTCGTCGAGGCGCTGCAGTGGTTCGCCGACCTCTCCCTCGTCGACGGCGTCACCCCGTCGACCTCCGACGCTCAGACGCTGGACACCTACCAGCGCTGGATGCAGGGACAGATCGGCTTCTTCCCGGTCGGACCGTGGGACGTGCCCACCTACGAGACGCTCGACTTCGAGTGGGACCTGATCCCCTACCCGGTCGGCTCCACGGGTGAGCCCGCCAGCTGGATCGGCACGCTCGGCATCGCCGTCTCCGAGACGACGAAGAACGCCGACCTCGCCACCGAGCTCGCGATCTACCTCTCCACCGACCCGACCGCGCAGCAGTCGCTGGTGGACGCCGGTGTGCAGATCCCGAACCTCATCGACATGGCCGACGAGTGGGTGGCATCCAGCACGCTGCCCCCGGCCAACAAGCAGGAGTTCCTCGACGTCGCGCAGGACTACGGTCGCGCGCTGCCGGCGAACACGACGTACAGCGCCGAGTGGTACGACGAGCTGTTCAAGAACATCCAGCCCGTGCTCGACGGCGACCAGACCGCGCAGGAGTACCTCGAAGAGGTGCAGCCGCGCATGCAGGAGCTGCTCGACAAGGCGAACGCGGACGCCGGAATCGGCTGAGCGGGTCGCGCCTGATCCCAGGCGGCCTTCGAACATCCCGGGGCCGGCATCAGTCGGCCCCGGGAACCAACCCGCCCGCTTCTGAACCATCGAGGTGACCATGTCTACGACGACTGTTCGTCGATCCCGGCTGCACCGCCGTGAGCACCTGGCGGCCGTCGCATTCATCGCGGCCCCCGTGCTCGGCTTCCTGATCTTCATCGCCTACCCGCTGATCTTCGCGGTCTACGCTTCGTTCACGAAGTGGAACGGCCTGAGCGAACCGGTCTTCAATGGTCTCGACAACTACGTCGAGATGTTCAATGACCGGTACTTCTGGCAGGCGATGGGCAACACCATCTTCATGATGATCGGCATCCCGATCGGTCTGCTCCTGTCGCTGCTGCTGGCGCTGGCGCTGAACCGCAAGATGCGCGGCACCACGTTCTTCCGCACCGTCTACTACGTGCCGGTCATCTCGTCGCTCGCTGCCGTCGCGATCCTGTGGCAGTGGGCGTACAACGGCGACTTCGGCCTCGTCAACCAGGTCCTCGCGATCTTCGGAATCGACGGACCCAACTGGCTTCAGGATGCCGCGACCGCCAAGCCCGCCATCATCATCATGTCCGTGTGGAAGGGCCTCGGCTTCTCGATGCTCCTCTACCTGGCGGCCCTCCAGTCCGTCCCGCGCCACCTCTACGAGGCCGCCGCGATCGACGGCGCAGGCACGTTCGCGCAGTTCCGGCACATCACGGTCCCGATGCTGAAGCCGGTGACGTTCTTCCTCGTCGTCACGAGCATCATCGGCGGCGCGCAGATCTTCATCGAGATCAACATCATGACCCCCACCGGTGGACCCGAATTCTCCACCGCATCCATCGTCTGGTACATCTGGCAGAAGGCGTTCAACTACCTCCAGATGGGCTACGCGACATCCATGTCCGTCGTGCTCGGCATCCTGGTCTTCATCGTCACGGCGATCCAGTTCCAGATGAACCGTCGCTCCCAGTTCTCGATCGAGTGAGGCAGCCATGACTCAGACAGCTCCAGCTCCTGGAACCATGACCACCGTCCTGCCCGAGGCCGTACGCCGACGGCGTCTGCCACGCAACCCGATCGGCAAGGGCACCGGCAACTCCGCGCAGGCGGTCGGAAGCCGCACGCGCTCCTACCGCATGATGAACGTGATCGTCACGATCGTCCTCTCCATCGGCGGCATCCTGATGGTCGCGCCGCTGCTGTGGACCTTCAGCACGTCGTTGAAGACCCGCGAGGCCGTGTTCGCCCTTCCGCCGCAGTGGATCCCCGACCCGGTGCAGTGGGAGAACTACGTCCGCGTGTGGACCGCTGGTCCGCTCGCGAGCGGCATCATGAACAGCGTGATCGTGTCGGTCAGCGTCACGGTGGTCGGTGCGGTGACGTCCTCGCTCGCGGCCTTCGCGTTCGCGAAGATGCGTCTGCCGTTCAAGAACATCGTGTTCCTCGCGATGCTCTCCGCGATCATGATCCCGTTCCCGACGATCATGATCCCGCAGTTCAAGATGTTCGGCGATGCCGGCCTCGTCGACACGCTGTGGCCGCTGATCCTCCCCGGCATCTTCGGCAACATCGTGATGATCTTCTTCCTGAAGCAGTACCTCAACTCGATCCCCGACTCGATCATCGAGGCGGCCAAGCTCGACGGCGCCGGGTATCTGCGCATCTTCTTCACGCTGATCTTCCCCGTGATCCGTCCGGCGATCGCCGCGCAGTTCATCCTGTGGTTCATGGCGGTCTGGAACGACTACCTCGCTCCGATCATCTACCTGAACTCGCCAGAGAAGCAGACCCTGCAGCTGGTGATCGCGACCTTCAACGCGACCTACGCGAGCCAGACCGACTACCCGCTGATCATGGCGGCGTCGTTCATCGCGCTCATCCCGGTGCTCGTCGTGTTCCTGATCTTCCAGCGTCAGATCATCGAGTCGGTCGCGCTGAGCGGATCGAAGGGCTGACATGAGCACGCTCACCAGCGATCCGACCACGTGGGGCGCGCGCAACGCGCACGACCCCACGGTGGTCCGCGGCGACGACGGCCTCTGGTACATGTTCTCCACGGACGCCGCAGCCGATGTCAGCGGCATGCCGGTGGGTGCCCACGTGCGCACCTCGCCCGACCTGGTGACGTGGTCCTTCCACGGCACCGCGCTCGGCGAGGTGCCGGCACCGGCCAAGAAGTGGAGCGGCGCCGAAGGTCTGTGGGCGCCCGAGGTGGTCCGCTGGCCGGCGGCCGACGGGTCGGTGCGGTGGCACATGTACTACTCGGCATCCACCTTCGGATCCCGGACCTCGGCGATCGGCCTGGCGACGGCCGAGTCCCTCGCGGGGCCCTGGACCGATCAGGGCATCGTGGTCGCGACGCAGCACGATCGCGACGGCCACAATGCGATCGACGCGGCGGTGACGTTCGATCGCGACGGCCGGGCGTGGATGATCTACGGATCGTTCTTCGGCGGCATCCACATCGTCGAGCTGTCGCTCGAGACCGGCATGCGCGTGCGCGACGAGATGGGTGCGCTCATCGCCCGCCGCCCGTCGAACGTGGACACCGCGATCGAGGGCGCGTACGTGGTGTACCGCCCCGAGGAGGACCGCTTCGTCCTGTTCGTGTCGTACGACTCGCTCGTGAACACGTACAGCGTTCGCGTCGGCGTGGCGGACGAGATCACCGGTCCGTATCGGGATGCCGCGGGCAACGACCTCACCGACCCGACCCCCGAGCAGGCGGCCGTCGTCGGCACGAAGGTGCTCGGAGGCCACCGGTTCCCCGGCGGCACAGGCTTCATCGCGCCGGGCCACAACTCGATCTTCCACGACGGCGCCGCGACCTTCATGGTCCATCACGTGCGGCTCGCGGATGCCCCCACTCGGCACGAGGCCCAGATCCGACGGGTGCACTGGACACGCAGCGGCTGGCCGCTGGTCTCCCCGTTCCCGTACGCGGGTTCGGATGCCGAGACACTGGATGCCGCGGCATCCGTGTCCGGCCGGTGCAACGCCGTGCGCTTCGCGCCGGAGGAAGCCGGACTCATCGACGCCGAGACCGTGCAGGTGTCGGCGGATCTGACGAGCGCCGGCGAGGCGGTCGCCGGTGAGCTCGAGCTCACCTCGGCATCCGGAACCACGACTCTGGACGGCGTCGTGTTCGGCGCCTGGGATCCGGTGGCCGAGCGCGCGGTGCTGGCGTTCGCCGGCATCGACGAGTCCGGCGTCGTCTGGACCGGATCGCCGCAGGTGGCGTCGTGACCGCGCGCGCCTCACGGACCACCATGATCGAGAACGGTGCCGACGACGTGGCCCTCGGTTGGACCGGAAGGGTCATGCAGTGGCTCCGGGTCATCACGACGCTGGTCCTGGTGAACGTCCTGTTCCTGCTCGGTACCCTCGCCGGGCTCGTGATCCTCGGCACCATGCCGGCCGCGGTCGCGGCGGCGTCGGTGCTCGGGCGCAACGACGTGCTTCTCGGCACTGCCGAGCACGGGGCGCTCCGCACGTTCTGGGCGACCTACCGCGCCGAGTTCTGGCGCGCGAACAGGGCGGGCATCCCGTTCTGGATCGTCGGCGTCCTGCTCGCAGCCGACTTCATGGTGCTGCCGCAGCTCGCCGGCCCGATCTCGGCGGCTCTGCTCGTCTTCACCGGCGCGCTGCTGCTCGCGGCCGTCGTGACGTTCGCCACCACGATCGCCCTGCTGTCGCGCTACGACGACGGTGCCGCCGCTGTGCTGCGCTACGCCCTGGTGCTGCCGCCGACATCGCTCGCGATGAGCGCCGGCGTGCTCGTGGCCGTCGTCGCGTGGGCGCTGACCGTCTCGGTCCTGCCCGTGCTCCTGCCCCTGGTGGGCGCAGCCATCCCGCTCGCGATCGTTGCGCGTCTCATCGACGCGCGACTGGATCGCATCGAGGATGCGGACTGAGCAGCCCCGGTTCCCCCTGACCCCATTACCCGCACGCCGTGCTGCCCGCAGCGCGGCCTGTCCCAGATAAGGAAGAAACGTGACTCAGGCACGCATTTCCGTCGACCGCGCCGCGGTCGTCGCACCGCTCAACCGGCGGATCTTCGGCTCGTTCGTCGAGCACCTCGGCCGCTGCGTCTACGACGGCATCTACGAGCCGGGCCACCCGACCGCCAACGAGGACGGCTTCCGCCTGGATGTCGTCGATCTCGTGCGCGAACTCGGCTCCTCGACCATCCGCTACCCCGGCGGCAACTTCGTCTCCGGCTTCCGCTGGGAGGACTCGGTCGGACCGCGCGACCAGCGTCCGGTGCGCCGTGACCTCGCGTGGCACTCGATCGAGACCAATCAGGTCGGCGTCGACGAGTTCTCGCGCTGGCTGAAGCTCACCGGCTCCGAGCTGATGATGGCCGTCAACCTCGGCACCCGCGGCATCGAAGCAGCCCTCGACCTGCTCGAGTACTGCAACCACCCGTCGGGCACGGCGCTCAGCGATCAGCGCATCGCCAACGGCACCGTCGAGCCGCACGACATCAAGATGTGGTGCCTCGGCAACGAGATGGACGGCCCGTGGCAGACCGGCTATATGACGGCCGAGGACTACGGCAAGATCGCGGCCCGCACCGCCCAGGCGATGAAGACCGCCGACCGTTCGCTCGAGCTCGTCGTGTGCGGCTCGTCGAGCTCGTCGATGCCGACCTTCGGCGACTGGGAGCGCACCGTGCTCGAGCACGCGTACGACCACGTCGACTACATCTCCTGCCACGCCTACTACCAGGAGCGCGGCGGCGACCTCGGCTCGTACCTCGCCTCGTCGCTCGACATGCAGTACTTCATCGAGACCGTCGTCGCGACGGCCGATCACGTCGGCAACAAGCTGAAGTCGAAGAAGAAGATCAAGCTCTCCTTCGATGAGTGGAACATCTGGTACCTCGACGAGCACCAGGCATCCGACGAGGTCAACGACGAGTGGCGCATCGCGCCGCGCCAGCTCGAGGACGTCTACTCCGTGGCGGATGCCGTGGTCCTCGGAAACCTGATGATCACGCTCCTGAAGAACCACGACCGGGTCGCCTCGGCATCCCTGGCACAACTCGTCAACGTGATCGCTCCGATCATGACGGAGCCGGGTGGTGCGGCCTGGCGCCAGACGACGTTCTTCCCGTTCTCGGTGACGTCGCGTCTGGCGAAGGGCGAGATCCTCAAGCCCCGCATCGACGCCGGCACCTACGAGACGAAGGTGTACGGCGAGGCTCCGCTGGTCGACTCGGTCGTCACGACCGACGGCACGGATTCGGCGGTGTTCCTCGTGAACCGCAGCCAGACCGAGGCGATCACCGTCACGGTCGACGTCGCCGAGCTGGGGGCCTCGACCATCGCCGAGGCCGTCACCGTCTGGGACGACGACGTGTACGCGAAGAACACGCTCGCCGACCAGAACCGTGTCGGGCTCAAGCATCTCGAAGGCGCGGAGCTCGCGGGCGGTGTGCTGACGGTCACGCTGCCTCCCGTCTCCTGGTCGGCGATCGCCCTCTCGTGAGCTCTCCCGCGCTGCGCCTGACCGGCGCTGCGGCCGTGGTCATCACCGCGGCCGCAGCGCTGGTCGGGTGCGCGCCGGCCGCGGCCGTCGCTCCCGAGCTGTCGGGTGATCTGTTCGTCCACGATCCGGCGTACGTCGCCACCGACGACGGATACTTCGTGTATTCGACCGGCAACGGGCAGATCGCGGACGGCAACATCCAGGTCCGCACCTCCGACGACGGTGCGGATTGGGAGTACGCCGGCGAGGTCTGGGACACCAAGCCGGCCTGGCTGTCGGATGCCGTCCCCGGCGTCGACAACCTCTGGGCGCCCGAGCTCTTCGAGCACGACGGCACCTGGTATCTCTACTACTCGGCCTCGACCTTCGGCAGCAGCACCTCGGTGATCGCGCTGGCGACGAACACGACGCTCGACCCGGAGGACCCGGACTACGAGTGGGTGGATCGGGGCGAGGTGATCGCGTCGGCGGGCACGGACTACAACGCGATCGATCCCGGCATCGTCGAGGACGAGGACGGCGAGCCGTGGATGGCGTTCGGGTCGTTCTCGAGCGGGTTGAAGATCGTTCCGCTGGAGTGGCCGAGCGGGTTGCGCGCCGACGAATCGGAGCCGGTGACGATCGCTGACCGAGGCCTCGCCGAGAACGCGATCGAGGCGCCGTACATCGTCCCGCGCGACGGTGCGTTCTACCTGTTCGCCTCGCGCGGCTTCTGCTGCCGCGGTGCCGACAGCACGTACGAGGTCATCGTCGGCCGCTCGGATGCCGTGACGGGACCGTATTTGGATGCCGATGGGGGAGCGCTCCTCGACGACGGCGGCACGCCCGTGCTGACCTCCGAGGGCGATCGCATCGGCCCCGGCGGTCAGTCGGTGTGGGATGACATGCTCGCGTTCCACTTCTACGACGGCGCTTCCGGCGGCATCCCGACCCTCGGTCTGCTCCCGATCACGTGGCGCGACGGCTGGCCCGAGGTCCCGTCGAAGAAATAGTCCTTGGCCGGACGCGGCCTCTCTGCTAGCTTTGCCGGTAGTTAAATCAGGGGTTAGGTTTATCCCTGTTCATCCGTGACGTCAGTGTTGACGCCACGACCGCAGAGAGGCGGAGGATGGCACTGACGCAGGCACCACGACGGCGCAGATCCGTGTGGGCGCAGATCAAGACCAGCAGGATGCTGATCTTCATGTGCGTCCCGGCGATCGCGTTCTTCCTGGTCTTCAACTACGCACCGCTCCCGGGGATCTGGATCGCCTTCACGGACTTCAACTACCGAGACGGCATCTTCGGCAGCCCGTTCGTCGGGCTGAAGAACTTCGAGTTCCTGATCAAGTCAGGGATGCTGTGGGAGCTCACCCGCAACACGATCCTGTACAACATCGCGTTCATCGTGTTCGGGAACATCCTGCAGATCGCGATCGCGATCATGTTCAACGAGGTCCGGCTGAAGTTCTTCAAGAAGATCACACAGGGCATCATGTTCCTGCCGTACTTCATCTCGGTCGTGCTGATCGGCGTGATCGCCTTCAACATCCTGAACTACGACACCGGCGCCCTGAACACGCTGATCGAGCAGACCGGCGGCGACCCGATCAAGATCTACAGCATGGCCGGCATCTGGCCGCTCATCATCATCGTGGTCCACCTGTGGCAGAGCACCGGATACGGATCGATCGTGTACTTCGCGGCGATCATGGGCATCGACAAGGGGCTGTTCGAGGCGGCGGAGATCGACGGGGCATCCGCGTGGCAGCGCATCCGCTACGTCATCCTGCCGAGCCTGAAGCCGACGTTCATCATCCTGTTCCTGTTCTCACTCGGCGGGATCATGAGCGGTAACTTCGGCCTGTTCTGGAACCTCGTCGGCAACAACGCCGCTCTCTTCGAGACCACCGACATCATCGAGACCTCCGTGTACCGGATGGTCATGTCGCAGAACAACTTCACGACCTCCACCGCCGTGGGGCTGTACCAATCCCTCTTCGGCTTCGCCATCGTCATGACGGCGAACTGGATCGTGCGAAGGATGAACAAGGACTATGCCCTCTTCTGATGTCACCATGACGGCACCGGCCGCCGACTTCTCCGACACAGGCGCGACCAGGACACTGCTGCTTCCCAAGAAGGGCAAGAGCCTGTTCGACCGGTCGCCCAAGCCGCGCGCGATCAAGCTGTCGGCGAGCGATCGCTGGCTGCGCGGGATCTCGTACGTGTGGATCACCCTGTTCGCGCTGTTCTGCCTGCTGCCGTTCGTGCTGATCGTGTCGGCGTCGTTCTCCAGCGAATCGGCCATCCGTGCGGACGGGTTCGGATTGTGGCCGAAGGAGTTCACCTTCGCGGCCTACGAACTGATCTTCCAGTCCCCTCGGCAGATCCTCGGCGCCTACGCCGTCACGGTGTCGATGACCGTGTTCGGCACCGCGATTGGCCTGTTCGTCATCGCGATGACGGGGTATGCGCTGTACCGGCAGGACTTCCCGTTCCGCAATCACATCTCGTTCTTCATCTACTTCACGACGCTGTTCTCCGCGGGTCTCGCGCCGACGTTCCTCTGGGTGGGACGGGATCTCGGACTCCGAGGCACCTATCTCGCCGTCTTCCTGCAGCTGCTGATGACGCCGTGGCTCATCATCCTCATGAAGAACTTCATGAAGACCGTGCCGTACGAGATCGTCGAGTCGGGCAAGATCGACGGCGCCGGAGACTTCCGGATCTTCGCGAAGCTCACACTGCCGATGATGAAGCCGGCGCTCGCGACCATCGGACTGTTCCTTGCGCTGGCCTACTGGAACGAGTGGTATCTGTCGTCGCTGTATCTCGGCAGCACCGTCGAGTTCAAACCGCTGCAGTACTACCTGTACAACGTCATCAACACGGCCAGCGCGCTGCGCAACTCGGTGGCCGGCGCGAACGTGAGCATCGCGGATCTGCCCAGCAACACCCTGAAGATGGCGAGCGCTGTCGTGGCCACCGGGCCGATCCTCCTGTTCTATCCGTTCGTCCAGAAGTACTTCGTCACAGGCATCACGGTCGGCGCAGTCAAGGGCTGACCCGCCCGCGCTGACGTTCCCCGGCCCACTCGGCCATCCTCTGCACCACCCTCACACCGAGCCGAAGGAGTCTCACATGAAAAGAAGAAGGATCCTCACGTCCGCAGCGGCCGTCGCCGCGGTCGGCCTGAGCACCGCGATGCTGGCGAGCTGCACACCAGCCGGCGGCGACGAAGGCGGCGAGACCGCCGAGATCACGATGCTGGTCCTGGGCAACAAGCCCACCAACGGGCGTCTCGAAGCCATGCTCGAGGAGCTCAACCCGAAGCTGGAGGAGAAGGTCGGCGCGACCCTCGACTTCTTCTACGTCGAGTGGGCCGACTGGCAGACCCAGTACAACGTTCAGTTGCTGTCCGGCGACGACAACATCGACCTGATCACCACCGCCACCGACTGGCTGTACGCGTGGGAGAACGCCGAGAAGGGCGCCTTCCTGCCGCTCACCGAGGACATGCTCAAGGAGAACGCCCCGAAGACATGGGAGCAGGTGGATGCCGAGGGCAACTGGGATCTCACGAAGCTGAACGACGAGATCATGTTCATCCCGGAGGACAACTACACCCAGTACACCAATCACGGCTTCTTCTACCGCGGTGACTGGGCCACCGAGGCCGGATTCGAGAACGGCGAGATCACGAAGTTCGAGGACTTCACGACGTACTTCCAGTGGGTGAAGGACAACAAGCCGGACGCGTACCCGTGGGACGTCGTCGGCGCGAACGAGGCGGCGCTGACCGGATACTGGCAGGGCCACACCGACCTCGTCACCCTTCAGGGCGTGAGTTCGGGCATCTACATGCCGTTCCAGCTCTCGGCATCCGACCCCACCACCGTCACATCGGTCTACATGGAGGGCGACGAGCTGCTCGAAGCGGCCGAACTGGCGCGCGAGTGGAACGAGATCGGGGTCTGGCGCGAGGACGCGCTGAACTACGACGGCGACACCCGTGAGGAGTTCTACGCAGGACTCAGCGGTGCCGACCAGCACCACACCCAGACGTACATCGGGGCGATCGTCGACAACATGACGAAGAAGCAGCCCGGCTCTGACCCCAAGATGTTCTACTGGGGCCAGGAGAACGACAACGTCTACAAGGACATCCTCACGCACGGTGCGATGGCGGTCAGCGCGAACTCCAGCAACCCCGAGAAGGCGCTGCAGGTGTACGACGCGCTGCGCAACGACGAGGAGCTCTACAAGCTGCTCAACTTCGGCATCGAGGGCACCGACTACGTCATGACCGACGACGGCATGCTCGGCTTCCCCGAGGGATACGACCCGTCGACGGACTCGCTCGGATCGAACTTCTGGGCCGGCCGCATGGACGAGTTCGAACCGCAGCGGGTCACCGAGGCGCCGAACAAGGACGAGATCTACGCCTCCCTCGACGAGGTCGCGAAGGAGTACCCGTACTCCACGCTGATCATCGACAAGAGCATGATCGATCCGACGCTCGCCGCCATGGGCGCCGTGCTGTCGGAGTACATCCCGCAGCTGCAGTACGGCAAGTTCGACGACCCTGCCGCCGCCATCGAGGAGATGCGGCAGAAACTGACCGACGCCGGCTACGAGGATGCCCGCGACTCGCTCCAGGCGGACATCGACGCCTGGGCCGAGGAGCAGGACTTCGGCTGACCTGCGCAGCCGGGTGGGCCCCAGTGGCCCACCCGGCTCCGCCCACTTCCACGACGAGGGGATCGATCAATGCCAGGCATCTTCGCCGCCGACTCGGCGCTCATGCGCACGCTCACGCGCATCGCGGACGTCATGATTCTCAACATCCTGTTCATCGCGACGTCGTTGCCGATCGTGACGATCGGGGCATCGCTCACGGCGCTGAACGCCACAGCCCTGCGCATCGTGTCGGGCAACGACCACTCCATCACCCGCGACTACTTCACCGCGTTCCGGCGCGACTTCCGCCAGTCGACCGTGATCGCGCTGCTGCTCGCCGCGATCGGCGGGGCCTTCGCCGCCTGGTACTTCGTCGTGACGCAGCTCGTGACCGACGCCGTGCTGCAGTTCGTGCTGCTCGCGGCCTGGTACGTGCTCCTGTTCGTGGCGGCGACGTCCATCCTCTTCGTCTTCCCCTACCTCGCCACCTTCGACGACACGACGCGCGATGTGCTCCGCAACGCCCGGCTGATCGGGCTGCGTCATCCGCTCGCGGCACTCGCGGTGCTCGCCATCACCGTGCTGGCGATCGTGGTGACCGTGTTCTCCCCGCAGGTCACGGGCTACGGCCTGTTCTGGCTTCTCATCGGCTTCGGAGGTCTTGCCGTGGTTCACGCCGTCGTGTTCACCAGGGTGTTCGCCCGCTACACCGCCGCAGCGGTCGCCGCGTGAGCGGGGCACGGGCGCACCGCGTGGAGCGATGGCGCTTCGCGCTCGCGGATCACCGCGAAGCATGGACCAAGGCGTTCGACGACACGACCTGGCGCGAGGTCGTCGTCCCGCACGACTGGAGCGTCGAGCAGGATTTCGCGCCGGAGCACTCCAGTGGCACCGGCTATCTGCCTGGCGGCGTCGGCTGGTACCGCGCCCACGTACCGCTGAGCGCGCTCGACCTCTCCGAGGACGCGCACCTCCGGCTGTCCTTCGGCGCCGTGTACAAGAACGCCGACGTCTGGGTCAACGGCTATCACTTCGGGGGTCGCCCGAACGGTCATGTGCCGTTCTCGTTCGATCTCACCGAGATCCTCTCCTACGCGCCGGATGACGACCTCGTCATCAGCGTGCGGGTGGATCGCACGGAGATCTCGGATTCGCGCTGGTACAACGGCTCTGGCATCACCCGTGCCGTCGTGCTGGAGGTGCACGGTCCGATCAGGGTCGCACCGCAGAGCACCGCCTTCACCGTCGCGGACGTCACCGTCGAGTCAGCGCTCATCCGCATCGCGCAGACCGTGGTGAACGACCTCGAGCAGACGGCGACCGCCTGCGTCCGGCACGAGCTGCGTTCGCTCTCGTCCGGTGACGAGCACGTGTTCGAGAAGGATCTGGAGGTGTCGGCCGGAGCGTCGGTCGATCTCGTCGTCGACGGCCGCGTGCCGCACCCCGAGCTCTGGTCGGATGCCGAGCCGTCGCTGTACCGGCTCACGACGATCGTGAGCTGGCGGACCGCCGACGGGCGGGGTCGGAGCGAGAGCACCGAGATCGTCGGCATCCGCTCGATCGTCTTCACGGCGGACCGAGGGCTCCTCGTCAACGGCGAGCCGCGCACGCTCCGAGGAGTCTGCCTGCACGAGGACGCCGGATGCCTCGGCGTCGCAGTGCCGGCTCAGGTCTGGCTTCGGAGGCTGCTCGCTCTCAAGGACATGGGCTGCAACGCGATCCGGATGGCGCACAACCCGCACGATCCGGCCCTCTACGCGCTGTGCGACGCGCTCGGCTTCTACGTCATCGACGAGGCGTTCGACGAGTGGGAGAGCCCGAAGAACAAGTGGTGGCAGGGGCACAACGTGTACCCGCCCAAGCACGAGGGATACGCCACGCACTTCCCGCTCTGGCACGAACGCGACCTGCGCGACATGATCAGCGCGCACCGCAATCATCCGTCGATCATCGCCTGGAGCATCGGCAACGAGGTCGACTACCCGAACGACCCCTACGCCAGCCCGCTCTTCCAGGAGATGACCGGCAACAACGATGCGAACAAGCCGGCTCAGGAGCGCCTCTACGACCCGAGCCGTCCGGATATCCGCCGACTCACGACGATCGGCCGCCGGCTCGGCGAGATCGTCCGCGACGCCGACCCGAGTCGTCCGGTCACGCTTGCGGCGGCCTTCCCCGAGCTCTCCGCACGGACCGGCCTGCTCGACGACCTCGACGTCGTCGGCTACAACTACAAGGAGCAGCTCTACGCCGAGGGTCACGAGCGCTTCCCCGACAAGCCGTTCCTCGGCAGCGAGAACTGGCACGGGTACGCCGAATGGCGTGCGGTCACCGACGACGTGCGCATCGCCGGTCAGTTCCTCTGGACCGGGATCGACTACCTCGGCGAGGCGCACGGCTGGCCGGTCCACGGCTCAGGGGCCGGTCTGCTGACTCTCGCCGGCTTCCCGAAGCACGAGTGGCACCTGCGCCGCAGCTGGTGGTCGGACGAGCCGACAGCCCGTCTCGTCGTTCGCGCGCACGAACCGGATGCCGGTCGGAAGGTGTTCTGGCGGCATCCGGTCTCCCGGCGGTGGGCGGCCGGGGACGGCGTGATCGAGGTGGTCGCCTTCGTCGGCGGAGGCGACCCGAAGCTGATCGTCGACGACGTGCACGTGCCGCTCGAGTTCGACGGCGACGGCGGCTACTGGAGGGCGGTGGCCCCGGCATCCGCTGCGGAGCTGAGCCTGGAGGTGTCCGCCGCCGGGCGCGTGGTCGCGCGGGACGAGTTGCGCCCCGCCGGCTCACCCGCGCGGCTGGATGCTGTCCTCTGGCGGGCACCGGAGGAGGCGGTCCGGCGCTGCCGCGCCGCCGGCATCGACATCGACGACGTCGCGCAGATCGAGTGCGCGCTGCTCGACAGCGACGGCTCCATCGGCTCGACGGAGGCGACGATCGCGGTCGAGGTGCGCGGCGGCGCGCTGCTCGGTCTCGAGAACGGCGATCTCGCCGACGTCACGGCCTACCGGAGCCTGGAGCGCCGCACGCGCGATGGGCGGCTGATCGCCTACGTGCGCCAGGGGGAGCAGGCCAGCATTCGCATCAGCGGGACCGGCATCGAGGCTGTTACGGTTCAGCTATGAGGGGTGCGATGCCGCGGCGGACGTCGAGAGACATCCGCAGCGATTCGATGGTGGATGTCCTGCACGCCGTGCTGTCGACGGGGGAGACGACCCGGAACGAGATCGCGCACAAGACCGGGTTGAGTGCGGCGACCGTGGTCACGATCGCCGGTGAGCTCATCGACCGCGGGATCATCGTCGAGACGAAGACCACGGCCGGCCAGGTCGGGCGGCCGACAGCCGTGCTCGCGATCAACGCCGAGCGTGGCCGCGTGGTCGGACTCGACGTCGCCGAGACCTACGTGCGCGGCGTGATGTTCGACGCGTCGCTGAATCCGCTGACGCAGATCGAGCGCGCGCACGACGAACATCTGCTGGATCCGGATTCCATCGTCGAAGCCATCGGGCTGGTGCTGGACGATCTGCTCGTACAGGCAGGCGTCGCGCGCGAGGGGATCCTCGGCGTCGGCATCTCGCTTCCCGGGCTCATCCAGGAGCCCACCGGCATCGCCGTGGTCGTCCCGAACTGGGAGTGGCGCAGCGTCGAACTGGAGCATCTGCGCGAGCGGGTCGGCCTTCCGCTCGTGATCGACAACCCCCTCAAGGCCATGGTCGCCGCCGAACTCTGGCTCGGCCGAGGGCGGTCGGCGTCGAGCATGACGACCGTCAACCTGGGCACCGGCGTGGGTGCCGGGATCGTGCTGGAGGGCCGGGTGCTGCGCGGCTCGACGAACTCCGCCGGCGAGTGGGGGCACTCGCTGCTGCAGCTGGACGGACGACTGTGCCGCTGCGGGCGTCGGGGCTGCGTCGAGGCGTACATCGGTGTGCCAGGCATCCAGCAGACGCTGCGCGAGCTCGCCCCCGAGCATCCGCTCGCCGATGTCGACATGCAGCGGGACTTCATCATGGCGCTGGCCGCCGCGGTGGCCGAGCCGGAACAGGATGCCGCGGCCCGCGAGACCGTGGCCCGCACCGCCTACTACCTCGGTTCGGCGCTCGCCGACCTCGTCGCGATCGTGAATCCCGAGGTCATCACGCTGACCGGGTGGACGACGTGGGCACTGGGAGACCTGCTGCTGCCGCCGGCCGCGCAGCGGATGCGCGAGCAGTCGCCGGGACGGGCCGGCACGGCGCTCGCCCTCGAGGTGTCCACCGTGCGCGGCAACCCGGTCGCCTCGGGCATCGCGATGATCGCCCTGGAGCGCTCGCTCGTGGATGCCGGGTTGCTCACCTCGCGCATTCCCGTCGCCCTCTGACGCGACTCAGTCGTTGACGCGATTCGCGCCGGTCGGCGCCGCCCTCCGCGATCAATGAATGAGGCATGGCGACACGACGCTGGGTGGGCACGGCAAACGTCGGTCGTGTCGATTCTGGCCGATATCCAATCGTAATGCAACTAGTTTCACATTTTGCTTGGAAAGCGTTCGCCGCGTGAGTTACAGTCCCCTTGACGGAGCCGCTACGGCCCATGATCAAGGGAGATGCAATGACACACGCAATGATGCGTCCGACGAATCGTCGGGTCGCATTGGTCGCCGTCTCGGCAGCCGTATCGGTGCTCGCGCTCGCCGGCTGCTCCAGTGCAGGCGACGCCGGTGCTGCCGGAGACAAGACCACGATCCGATTCCTCTACGCCACGGGCGACGACACGTGGAACAGCACGGTCGACGCCCTCGTCGCCGACTTCAACGAGCAGAGCGACTCGACGGTCGTCGAACTCGACCCGCTGCCGGCCGGCAGCGACTACGCGACCGCGCTCAAGACCGTAGACGCCACGGGGAAGTGGCCGGCGATCGTCGACATGCGAGACACCCTGACGTACGTCAACGCCGGCAAGCTCGCGCCGATCCCGACCGAGGTCACTGATCTGCTGCAGCCGGAGGCGTTCGCCGCCGCTGCCGACGGAAACGTCTACACGCTGCCCTACAGCGCCCTCAACGGCGAGATCGGTATCAACGTCGTCTACAACAAGGACTACTTCGAAGAGCATGACCTCGAGGTACCCACGACCTACGACGAGTTCATCTCGCTCATGGAGGACATCAAGGCGAACGGCGACGTTCCGCTCGCCACGGCCGCTGCCGAGGTCTGGCCGGCGGACCAGTTGTGGAAGCCGCTTGCCGCGCCGACCTTCGCCGAGTACGGCGACCAGGGCGGGTTCTGGAACGTCGCCGCTGATGGCGGCGCGGGAGTCGAAGACCTCCGCGAGCCGCTCGAGCAGCTGCAGTACATCACCGACAACTTCCTGCTGCAGGGCTGGCAGTCCACGGCGGATGCCCAGACCACGACGCTCCTCGTCAACGATCAAGCCGTGATGGCGACGTCCTCTGCCGGACTCGGCCGACTGATGGACATCAGCAAGGTGGACCCGGACTTCAACGCCGGCATGTTCATCATCCCGGCGCAGGACGGCAAGATCTACGTGCTCAAGAACAGCCCGATCGGCGACACCGCAGGCGGTCTCGCGATCTCCTCGCAGGCGGCGGAGGACGAGGACGTGATGGCGTCGTCGGTGGAGTTCCTGACCTACTTCTACTCCGTGGATGCCGCGAACCTCATGCAGGAGAACGGCTGGCTGTCGCCGAACATCGTCAAGTCGGATGAGGTCACGCAGAACGACTCGATCCCGGGCGCCGCTGACTACTTCGCGCTGCTGGAGAACCCGAACCTCGTCTGGTACGAGAACGAGCCCGAACTCAGCACGATGAGTGCCTTCAACACCTTCTTCCGCCAGTCGCGCATCGAGATGCAGGACAAGCAGACGACGATCGACCAGATGATCGAGAAGTCGCAGGCAGAGCTCGACGCACAGGTCGCAGCAGCCGGCTGAGTCTGTCGCCATAGGGGTCCGAGCGACGATGTCGCCGCTCGGACCCCCGACATCCGTCCATATCCCGTGCTCGTAGGAGGACACATGAGCGACCAGAGCTCGATGGAGGGTGGTGCCGGCATCGTCAGCGCCACAGCACTGCTCACCGGAGAACAGCCACTCAAGGGCGCACCGGATGCGGCTCCGCCCGCGTCACCACGGAGGCGCGGTCTGCGCGTCGCGACGCGGGCGCGACTCGTACTCGTCGGGTTCGTCGTGCCAGCGCTCATCATCTACCTGCTGATGGTGATCATCCCGTCCCTGCAGTCCGTGCAGCTGAGTTTCACGAACTGGGACGGCATCAGCGAGTCGTACGACTACGTCGGTGTCCGGAACTATGAGGACATCCTGTCCAGCGACCGTTTCTGGAACGCGGTGAAGAACACCCTCATCCTGGGGCTCGGCTCAGCACTCGTCATCAACGTGATCGCGCTGGTCGTCGCTCTCATGCTCGACAGGCTCAACCACGCCCAAGGGCTTTTCCGCACCGCCGTATATCTGCCTGCGCTGGTGAGCGCGTTCATCATGGCGACGATCTGGAAGTACCTGCTCAACTACAACTTCGGCATCGTCAACACGATGCTGCGCGACCTCGGACTACCCGATTGGGCGCGCGACTGGCTGGGTGACAGCAGCATCGTCGTCTGGGTCATCCTGTTCATCACCTGCTTCACGCTGGGTGGCAACACCACGCTGATCTACCTCGCGAACCTGCAGTCGGTGCCGCAGGAACTGCTGGAGGCAGCGCGCATCGATGGGGCCGGCAGCTGGAAGGTGTTCTGGAACGTCACGTGGCCGATGATCGCCGGGGCCGTCACGGTCAACATGACGCTGGCGATGATCGCCGGCTGGGTGATCTTCGATCAGGTCATGGTGCTGACGGCGGGCGGTCCTGGGTTCGTGAGCGAGACCATGGCGTTCTTCATCTACAAGGTCGGTTTCGGCGAGTACCGGGCCGGGTTCGGTTCGGCCGCTGCGGTCGTACTGTTCCTCGTCGTGATCATCAGCACGGTCGGAGCGAACGCCTACATGCGCAAGAGGGAGATCCAAGCATGAGTGCTGCAGACGCCACGCGCGCGCAGGTGCTGCCGAAGAAGACGCGGACTCCGCGCGAGAAGAAGAGATGGTCGATCGGCGAGATCGTCGTGATGATCGTCCTGTCGATTCTCGTGATCGCCGTGGCATCCCCCGTCATCTACGCGCTGCTGCAGTCGTTCCGGTCGTACTCGGAGATCACGATCGACCCGATGGGCCTGCCCACGCAGTTCACTCTGGACAACTACATCGCGCTGTTCCAGCAGACCGACTACGCCGAGGCGCTGTTGAACACGCTCATCATCACGGTCGGCACTGTGGTGCTTCTCGTCGCCATCGTTCCGATGGCCGCGTACGGCATCGAGCGGGTTGGGGGGTGGACGGGACGGTTCCTCTACGTCCTGTTCATCGCCGGACTCATGATCCCCTTCCAGGTCCGGATGATCCCGCTGGTCAAGGGCTTCAACGAAGTGGGTCTGTACAGCACTCTGACCGCCGTCATCCTCGTGCACCTCGGCGGCGCTGCGAGCTTCGGCATCCTGCTGTACTGCAGCTTCATCAAGGGAATCCCGGTCGAGGTCGAGGAAGCGGCGCACGTCGACGGCGCCGGACGCCTGCGCACGTTCTGGCTGATCGTCTTCCCGATGCTGATGCCGGTGACGAGCGCCTTCGTCATCATCCAGGCGCTGGGGCTGTGGAACGACTTCTTCATCCCGCTGGTATTCCTCGACTCGTCGTCGGCCGGAACGATCAACGTCGCGATCAACCGCATGGTAGGACTGCTCACCTCGCAGTGGCAGCTCATCTACACCGGCGCGATCCTGGCGATTATCCCGTCGATCGCGATCTTCGCCGGCTTCCAGCGCTACTTCATCAAGGGCATGTCGGTCGGGGCGGTGAAGGGATGAGCGCGGTGACGACCTCGAAGATCGGCCGTGTTCTCGGCTACGACGGTGCCGTCGCCACCCTGTTGCTTACGGTGTTCCAGTACTTCCTCGCTTCGGCCTCCTTCGTCGCGTGCCTGATGCCGGCGCTGGTGTTCCAGGCGCTGGTGGGGTGGCAGCTGACGCACCTCGCGCTGTGGCTGGGGGCGGTGTCGCTGCTGCCGCTCGCTCCGGCGCTCCAGGCACTGGTCGTCGCCGCCGATCGGCTGCTGACTCGGGGCGCGAGCGCCCAGGCATGGCGCGTCTTCTGGCGATCATTCGCGGATGCCGTACGCACCCGCTGGGCGTCGGCACTCGCCGTCGTCGCCGGCGTGCTCGTGCTCGGATACGACGTCGCACTTCTCGGAGCGGACGCCGGGGTGCTCCTGGTGGGTGCCGCTTTGGCCGCGGTCGCGGCGGTCGTGCTGCTCTCCTCGATCTTCCTGGTCGCCGAGGGAACGGAGCTGCGCGGTGTCGTGCTCGCGGTCGCCGCGGGACGTGCCGCGTTGCTGCGTCCGCATCTCGCGCTGACGTGGCTGCTGCTCGCCGGCATCGCTGTTTTCGCGACCACACTGCCCGTCGTGGGCGCGGTCGCGTGGTTCTCCGCACCGTCCCTCGCCGCCGCAGGCGCCGTCATCTGCAACCGCACGCTGGGGCTCGCGAGCGCGCACGAGCGAGTGGGCGCATGACCGCCCGGCTCGGTGACGTCATCGTCGGGTGGAACAACGACGGACCTGCGACGGTCTCGGTGATCGACGGCCGTGCCGTGCCGTTCGTCGAGATCTTCACCGCAGCCGAGCAACGCGCGCGGACGAGCCAGGCGTACGTCCGTTCGGCCGTCGGATCGCGGCTGCGGCCCATCGACTCGGAGGTCGGTGCCGATGCCGTGACGATCGTGCAGCGCGACGTGCGCACCGGACTCGAGGTGACGAGCTCGTTCACGCTCTCGGGAACGGCGTTGCGCGTGCAGCACATCGTCCGGGCGACCACCGACCCGGTCGTCGTGACCGCCGTCAGTTCGCTCACCCTCGGCCTGGGAGAGAACGCCGACGCGGGCTCGGCCTACGACCTGCTGACCGCCCGCAGCGAATGGCTGGCAGAGAACCGCTGGCACCGGCGACCGCTCACCGACGAGCTTCCTCCGCTCTCGCTTCCCATCCATGCGCAGGATGGGCGAGGGCACGCGTCGCTCACCAGTCACGGTGCGTGGCCGACGGGAGAGCATCTGCCCGTCGGTGCACTCGTCGATGGTTCCGGCGACACCGTCGCCTGGCAGATCGAGAGCGGCGCCGGCTGGCACGTCGACATCAGTCAGGGACTCGACGGCCTCACGGTCTCGCTCCTCGGTCCGACGGATCTGGAGCACCAGTTCGCCCACACGCTGTCCGGTGACGACGTCTTCGTCACGGCTCCGGTCGCGCTCGCCGTCGGTGCAGACATCGAGACGGCGTTCGCCGGTCTCACGACTCATCGTCGGGCGACACGTCGGCCAGACGGATCGGCACTTCCGATCGTCTACAACGACTTCATGAACACGCTGATGGGGCAGCCGAGTTCCGCAGCGCTGCGCCCCCTGATCTCGGCGGCGGCGGATGCCGGTGCCGAGGTGTTCTGCATCGATGCCGGGTGGTTCGCCGATCCGGAGATCGGCGACTGGTGGGACACCGTCGGGGAATGGCGGGAGGCGACGCGTCGCTTCGACGACCGTGGCCTTCGCGGGATCATCGACGAGATCCACGTGGCGGGCATGCGATCGGGTCTCTGGCTGGAGCCGGAGGTCGTCGGTGTTCGAAGCGCCGCAGCCTCGGCGCTCCCGGAGGACGCGTTCTTCCGCCGCTTCGGCACCCGGGTGCGTGAGCACGACCGATACCACCTCGACTTCCGTCACCCGGCGGCGCGCGCCCATCTCGATGAGACCGTCGATCGTCTCGTGAACGACTACGGGGTCAGCTTCCTGAAGCTGGACTACAACATCAACCCGGGCGCAGGTACCGAGGGGCTCGCGACCGCGGCCGGTGACGGACTGCTCGGACACGTCAGAGCCTTCGGCGAATGGCTGGACGGCGTGCAGGCGCGGCATCCCGGCCTCTTGATCGAGAACTGCGCCTCGGGCGCGATGCGTGCAGACTATGCGTTCCTGTCGCGGACGCACCTGCAGTCCACCAGCGATCAGCAGGACTTCCGCTTCTATCCGCCGATCGCGGCATCCGCGCCCGCATCGATCCTGCCCGAGCAGTGCGGAAACTGGGCGTACCCGGCTGTTGGGATGACGGACGCCGAGACAGCGTTCACGCTCGTGACCGGACTCAGCGGCCGGCTGTATCTCTCGGGCTTCCTCGGCGAGCTGCGCGATGCACAGCGGGAACTCGTCTCCGAGGCGGTCGCGCTGCACAAGCAGCTGCGTGGCAGTCTTGCGGATTCGCAGCCGTTCTGGCCGCTCGGTCTCCCCGGCTGGGAGGACGATGCTGTGTGCCTCGGACTGCGCGGCGGGGCGGAAGCGCTGCTGTTCGTCTGGGACCGTGCGGACGACGTCCGCTCCATCGAGTTGCCGGGAATCACCGGCGACGTCGTGCAGCTCTTTCCCGAGGGCGACACC
The DNA here is from genome assembly GCF_045181065.1 of Microbacterium sp. M. Lineage (GTDB taxonomy): Bacteria > Actinomycetota > Actinomycetes > Actinomycetales > Microbacteriaceae > Microbacterium. The sequence continues at coordinate 436,029 of NZ_CP173721.1, forward strand.
TCGTGGACCCTCGATCACGCGAGCGATGGCATCCGCATCGACACCAGCGCGGGGGTCGGGGCTCGTGTGTTCCGCGTCAGGGAGGAACGGGCATGAGCGCCGGCATCCGGACGGGCGAGCTCTTCATCGACGACCGTGGGCGGGTCGCCCAGCTCCACGGCATCGGCATCCAGCGTGTCGGCGAGCACTGGTACGCGTGGGGCGAGGACAAGATCGCCGGCGATCGGTTCACCGCGGTCGCGTGCTATCGCTCGGAGGACCTCGCACCGGACCGCATCATCGAGCGCCCGAAGGCCCTGCAACGGCCGGATGGACGGTGGGTGCTGATCCTGCACGTCGAGAGTGCCGACTACGCGGGGGCGAAGGTCGGATACGCCGTCGCCGACCGGCCCGAGGGACCGTACGAGTACCTCGGGAGCGAGCGTCCGCTCGGCAATATCAGCCGGGACATCGGCGTCTACCAGGAGGATGGCGTCGGCTATCTCCTCTCCGAAGACCGTGAGAACGGTCTGCACATCTATCGCCTGCGGGACGACTACTGCGGCGTGGAGGCCATCGTGGCGACGCTGCGTCAGCAGGATCGACCCGAGATCGGGTACGAGTCGCCTTCCCTCGTCAAGCACGGCGGCGTCTACTACCTCTTCGGATCGGATCTGACCGGGTGGGATCTCAACGACAACAAGTACGCCACGGCGACGGCGCTCGAAGGCCCCTGGTCGACGTGGCAGGACTTCGCACCGGCCGGCAGCCGCACCTTCGACTCGCAGGTCAGCGTCGTGCTGCCGGTGGATGGTGGGCACGTCTACTTCGGCGACCGGTGGGATCGCGACGACCTCGCATCCTCGGCACCCGTGTGGCTGCCGCTGCGGATCGAAGACGGTCGCGCGGAGCTGGTCTGGCGCGATGAATGGAACCTCGAGGAGATGACGACGTGACGGCTCGCCCGCGCGCAGAGGCAGCGATGAACCCGCCCGCGCTGATGGACAACCTGTTCGGCCCGCATCGGTCGCGATTGGAGGAGCTGGTCGACCTGCCTGGCGATGTGCTCACCGACTTCACCAGCGCAGACGCGCTGGTGCGGCTCGCCGATGCCGAGATCCTTCTCGCAGGGTGGGGCTGTCCGCGCATCGATGCCGACCTGATGGACCGGATGCCGCGGCTCGGGGCCGTGGTCTTCGCCGGCGGATCGGCCTCTGCTGTTCTCGACACGGCGGAAGCCGCCCGGCGCGGCATCGGCTTCACGAACGCCGGCGAGGGCAACGCGCAGGCCGTCGCCGAGTACACGGTGGCCACGATCGTACTCGCGGGCAAGCGGGCACGCTATGCCGAGCAGCTCTATCGGGATGGGCGCGTCTTCATCGACCGCGAACGCGAGCTCGCCGACACGGGCAACTTCGGCCGCACCGTGGGCATCATCGGAGCCTCACGGATCGGCCGGCGAACCGCGCAGCTGCTGATGCCCACCGACTTCCGTGTGCTCGTCTACGACCCGTATGCGTCCGAGACCGAAGTGACGACGCTCGGTGCGCAGAAGGTCGGGCTCGACGAGCTTCTGGAGGCGTCCGACATCGTGTCGCTGCATGCGCCGGCATCCGCGGAGACCGAGCGCATGATCGGTTCCCCCGAACTGGCGCTGCTCCGCGACGGAGCGGTCCTGATCAACACGGCCCGCGGATCTCTCGTCGATCACGAGGCGTTGCGCGTCCACGTGCGCACCGGCCGGATCGACGCCATCCTCGACGTGACGGATCCGGAGCCGCTGCCTGCCGACGATGAGTTGTGGAGCCTGCCGAACGTGATCCTCACACCGCACATCGCGGGTGCCACCGGCAACGAGCTGCACCGCCTCGGGCGCGACGTCGTCGACGAAGTCGCCCGCTACGTCGCGGGCGAGCCCTTCCATGCGTTCGAGCAGGTGCCGGGGTTCGCGAGCGCGCGATGACAGCATCCTTTCGGAACCCGATCCTGCGGGGCTTCAACCCCGACCCGTCGATCCTGCGCGTCGGCGAGGACTACTACATCGCGACGAGCACGTTCGAGTACCACCCGGCGGTGCGGCTGCATCACTCGAAGGACCTGCGGACGTGGACGGTCGTCGGGCATGCGCTGGATCTCGACCTGCGCGGCATCCCCGATTCGGGAGGCGTGTGGGCGCCGAGCCTCACGCACGCGGACGGGAAGTTCTGGCTGGCGTATTCGATCGTCCGCACGATGGACGGCGACGACAAGGACATCGACAACTATCTCGTGACCGCCGAGAGCATCGACGGGCCCTGGAGCGAACCGGTCCATCTGGGTTCCCGCGGGTTCGACTTCTCGTTCTTCCACGATGCGGACGGCACGCACTGGATCACCGGCGTGCAGTGGGACCAGCGGCCGGAGCACCCATCGTTCGCGGGGATCGTGCTCGAGGAGTACCTGCCCGATGAGGGGCGGACATCGGGAGATGCCGCCCTGCTGTACCAGGAGCCCACCCTCGTCGAGGGGCCGAACCTGTACCGTATCGGCGACTGGTATTACCTGCTGCTCGCCGCCGGCGGCACCGGGTGGAATCACGCGATCACGGTCGCGCGCTCGCGGGAACGCACCGGTCCATACGAACGCGACCCGGAGCCCTTCGTGCTGACGAGCCGCGACGCCCCCGGCATCCCGCTGCAGAAGGCCGGCCACGGTGAACTGGTCCAGACGCCGGACGGCGAGTGGATGCTCGTGCATCTGGCCAGTCGGCCGACGCTGCATCTCGGCGAGCGGTACAGCACTCTCGGTCGGGAGACCTGCCTTCAGCACGTCGTGTTCGACGACGACGACTGGCTGCGGCTGGCCGACGGCGGACATCATGCCTTCGCCGGACCGGATGAGGTGGGCGAGACGTCGTGGACCGACGAGTTCGAAGACGAAACGCTGGACTCCACGCGCTGGTCGACGCTGCGCGTCGCCCCGATGCCCGAGACCGTCGACCTGGCGAGCCGACCCGGATGGCTGCGCCTACGCGGCGGTCATTCACCGGCATCCGTCTTCGATCAGTCGATGATCGTGACCCGTGTCGAGGAACACCATGCAGTCTTCGCGACCGTGATCGATGCGCAGCCGACGTCCACGCGGGAGCTGGCCGGACTGATCGCCTGGTACGACCGCCGAGGCTGGATCTGGCTTCAACTGGGCTGGGATACCGAGCAGGGGCGGCACGTGCGGGTGGTCTGTCGAGATGGAGACGGCACGACCCGATCGGCCCCCGTGGCCGTTCCGGACGGAGCGTTGCGGATGCGTGCCCGGGTGGACGGGCCTGAACTGCGGTTCGACATCAGTGCGATCGATGGTGACGAAGGATGGGTCGATGCTCCGGGCGTCTATCCGGCCTGGACGCTCTCGGACGACCACGGGTCACGGCTCCGATTCACCGGGATGTTCCTCGGCGTTCGTGCCGACGACCTCGACGGTCGAGGGTGGAGCGCTGACTTCACCGGAGTGAGCGCGCATTTCACGGAAAGGGAGAGAGATCGATGAAGATCCACGAACGACCCGCGATACGGCGGGTGATCGGCGCCGTCACTGCGGGGCTCATCGTCCTCGGCGGAACTGTGACGGCGACGCAGCCCGCAACCGCGGCCGAGGCGCCGCCGGAGATCGTCACGACCGTCAGCGACGCGGGCTTCACGCACCCGGGCATCGGCTTCACCGCCGGTCAGCTCGGGAACATGCGCACTCAGGTGCTCGCCGGTGTCGAGCCATGGTCGAGCTATCACGAGGCGATGACGCAGACGCGTTACGCGGCCGTGGATTTCCGGGCCGAGAACGCTCAGCCGGGCACGGACCTGCCGAAGAACGACGCCTACGCCAGTGCGGGCATGCGGTCCAGTGCCCTGAGGGACAGCCTCGGCGCGATGGCGCAGGCGCTGGAGTACGTCGTCACCGGTGATGAGCGATACCGCGCGAATGCGCTCCACGTCCTGCGGACCTGGAGCAGCCTGGACCCGGAGAAATACGCGTACTTCGGCGACGCGCACATCCACACGGGAGTCCCGCTGTATTACATGCTGATCGCCGCCGAGGTGATCCGCGGCACCGAGCCGGTCAACGCCGAACTCGACGGATACGACCTGCGGTGGACGGCCGAGGATCAGCAGCGGATCGAGGACAACCTCGTCCGACCCGTGATGGACACCTTCCTCTATTCGCAGAACAGGTTGTGGAACCAGCATCTCTACGGGGTGATCGGGATGGTCGCGGCCGCGATCTTCCTCGACGACGCCGACCTCTATGCCGAGCGCGTCGAATGGTTCACCGTCAATGCCGGCTATGAGAGCGAGCACGACCTGTACGGCGGGAACGTGAACGGTTCGCTCGCTGAACTCTTCCGCGAGATTCCCGCTGACGATCCGGCGAACCCCACCGGCGAGAGCTTCATCCAGCACATGGAGATGCTGCGCGACCAGGCGCACGGCCAGGGAGACGTCGACATCCTGGTCGCGCTCGCCCGCATCGTCGAGACGCAGGGGACGAAGCTCGATCCGGTGCACGGCACGGTGTCGGATGCCGAGGGCGCCGTCTCTCCCTATGACTTCCTGGACCATCGCATCCTCGACGGCGCGGACACGTTCTACGCGTTCATGATGGGTGAGGAAGTTCCGTACGTCCCGGCGACCGAGGGCGGCTCCCTCTCCCAGGCCTATCGTGGGCGACTGCAGGATCCGCTCAGCGAGACATACCTGCAGTATCGCTACGTCGCCGGCGTCGACGTCGAGACCGAAGCCCCCCACGTCGCCGAACTGTACGAGCAGCGCGACGGCCCGCTCTACTACTACGGGACCGGTATCCAGAACTTCTGGAACGACCGCGGGTCGGATTACACCGGAGCCGAGTACTGGGTCGCATTCCCCGAGGAACTCGCGGAGGCGGAGGACACCGTCGCGCCGGTCGGGGACGGTGCCGAGCTGTCGGTCGAACAATTCGGCATCCCGTTGGGAGGTGGGACGCAGCGTGAGGAGGATGCCGACGGAACGGCATTCGTTCGTCTGGACGCCGGCGCGGAGGACGCGCAGGTCGCGGTCCGTCGCGCGGTCTGGGGCGATCGGAGCACGCGGTCTCTGGTCGGCGTGCGGGTCCGCAGCGACGCCGTGGCTTGGCTGGAGGTGTCGCGGACGTCTGCCGACGAGCCGTTCGCCGAGGTCGTCGTCCCGGACACCGATGGTGCGTGGCGATACGTGTGGATGGATCTCGACCAGGCGAAGACGCCAGGAGCTGTGGGCGACAATATCGTGTTCCTCAGAGCGCACGGCTCGGACGCACGCGTCGACGTGGCGGGCGTGCTCGCTCAGGCCAACGGCACGCTGACCCCGCCGGAGTTCGCGGACGCGCCCGCCCTCGACATCGTCGCGGTTGCCGGCGAGGCGCTCACGCGGGGGCTCGAGACGACGGACAGCGGGGGTGAGACGATCTCGCTCGCACTGCAGGATGCGCCGGCGGGCGCTGAGCTCAACGGAGCCGACATCTCGTGGACGCCGGAGCAGACCGGCACCGTGAACATGGTCGCCGCAGCATCGGACGGGACGACCATCACCGCTCTGCCGATCGCGATCACCGTCGTCGAGACCAGGGCAGCGGCGATCGAGACGTGGAACGCGCAAGTCGGCGACCAGGCGGACTACACCGCGGCGAGCTGGGCATCGTTGAGCGCCGCACGCGACGAGGCCGTCGAGGAGGCGGGCACGACGGATGCGGCGGAGTTCGCCGCGCTGTTGGACCGGCTCGGCGAAGCCGTGGCGGGTCTGGTGCTGCTGAATCCGGAACTGTCGGACGGCTCGCTCGACTATCGGACGCTGGTCACAGCACCACCGCTGGCGACCGCGCAGCTGATCGCGCTGACCGACGGAGACAACCAGACCCATTGGGGCGATCAGCGCGTGGCGAGCATCGCGTTCGACTTCGGACCCGGGTTCCGCGTCAGCGCGGACCGGTTCGGATTCCAGGCCAGGGACACCTTCGCGAATCGTTCGGAGGGGACCAACGTCTACGGCTCCGACGACGGGACGAGCTGGACGCTGCTGACCGAGCATCCGAGTGCCGGCCAGGACGCCGAGATGGAATGGGTCGATGTGCGCGCCGAAGTGCGCGAGGCACGCTACCGCTTCCTGAAGTTCCAGGTCGATGAGCCCGGGGTGCCGTCGGACCCGAGTTATCCCGGCCTGTGGAGCATCGCCGACATCCGTATCGACGGTGTACGCAGCGAGGCCGCTGGTTCGATGGACACCGTCAGCATCTCGTCACCGGATGCCGTCGCCGGTCGCGTCGTCGCGGACGATCGAGTGGAGCTGCACCTGGCTGGCCCCGCCGAGAACTCCGATGTCGCGGTGACGGTGCTCGGAATTCCGGCGGAGGTGACCTCGCCTGCCGACGGTGAATGGCTGGCGACGGCCACGATCCCCGCAGATGCCGAGACCGGCGGCGCGGTCTCGTTCGCTGTGCAGTTCCGGGACCCTGATGGTGGGCCGGCGGACGGAATCTTCGCGACCACCGACGGATCCGAGCTGTACCTGTCGAGCGACGTCGGTCTGATCGACGACGCGTTCCGCGCCGCGGCGTCGCTGCGGCCGGACGGGCAGATCGATTCGGCATGGACGCAGTACGCCGCGCGGATGCTGGACGGCGACCCTGCGACCCATTCGGATACCCGATTGAACGCGGGAATCTATGGGAACCTGTGGGACTTCGGTGCGGCTCAGGTCGTTTCGCTGACGGGAGCCGAACTGCTGGTGCGGCAGGACGGCTATGGCATGTCGCGGATCGCCGACATGCGGCTGGAGGGGTCGAACGACCTGCAGACGTGGACGCGCCTGACGCCTCGTGTTCCGGTGAAGACGCTCGATTGGCAGCAGTGGCAGGTCGACGGGGATGCACCGTTCCGCTACGTGCGGATCGCGAACGGGCAGATCCTCGGGGTCGCCGAACTGCGTCTGTTCGGCAGCGTCAAGCCAGTCGGCACTCCCGCGCCGGCCTGGGACGCCGCGGCGACGTACGGCGCCGGCGATCAGGTGTCGCATGACGGGAAGACCTACGTCGCGCAATGGTGGTCGAGGAGCGAGGTGCCCGGAAGCGCAGTCACCGGATCGTGGATGGAACAGGGAGCGCTCGTCGTCGACGCCGGCGACGAGGTGCGCGCCTGGACCGCATCCTGGGTCTACACCGGCGGCGAGATCGTGGCGCACGACGGGCACGCCTTCCGAGCCGAGTGGTGGACCCGCAACCAGCAACCGGGAGATCCATCCGGTCCCTGGGTGGATCTCGGAGCATACTGACGGTGAAGGGCCGACCGAGCACGGTCAGCCCTTCACATCGTCTTCTCCGCGCTACCCGCCCACGGGCCCGGACGACCCGCGCACGATCAGTTCGCTCGGCAGCACGATCGGTTCGTTGTACGGCATCCCGACCGCGATGCGCCCGGCGAGCTCGCCGACATCGTGGAACGGCGCCCGCACCGTCGTGAGGGACGGCGTGAGGTCGGCGACGAGCTGCATGTCGTCGAAGCCGACGACTGACACCTGCTGCGGGATGGGGATACCGGCCTCGTGCAGCGCACGGCACACGCCGACGGCCATGATGTCGGTCTGACAAACGATGGCCGTGACGTCCTGGTGGCTCGCGATGAAGTCGCGCGTGGCGCTCGCGGCCTCGTCGGATGTGTTGCCGCTCGGGATGCTGAGCGCCTCGTCGAAGGGGAGCCCCGCGTCGGACAGTCCGTCCTGGTAGCCCAGGAAGCGCTGATGGGACGTCGTCGTCTCGTCCAGGGAACCCACGAACGCGATGCGTCGGTGTCCGAGCCCGACGAGGTGCGCGACACCGCGGTGCACCCCGCCGCGGTGGTCGTAGTCGATGGACGCGATGTGCGGAAGATGGGGCAGCGCTGCACGGCCGCAGAGGATGAGCTGAGCGCCCACGCGGCTGAGAGCGTCAGCATAGCGTTGGGCGCGTTGCTCGAACTCCTCGGTGGCCGGGGTCGCTCCGACGAGGAGGACCGCGGCTACGCGCTGTTCGGTCAGCGTGTCGATCAGGGCTGCTTCTCGCTCGACGTCGCCGCCGGTGGTGCACATCGTGAACAGATGTCCGTTGGCGGTCGCGACATCCTCCGCGCCGGCGGCCATCGAGGCGAACGTCGGGCCGACCATCATGCTGGACACGAAGGCGATGCTGCGCATACCGACACCCATCATGGACCGGGCGAGGCCGTTGACGACGTACCCGAGCTCCTCGGCCGCCGCCAGTACTCGCGCGTGGCTGGCCGCCTTGCCGGCGGCGCGGCCCGCCAGCACCCGGGAAGCCGTGGCGCGTGAGACGCCGGCCAGGCGCGCGACGTCGGCGAGGTTGGCTCCGCCGGACCTCTCCGGTCCCGGCGACGCGTTGCGCCGCGCGGGGGTCTCATCGCCCGTGGTGATGCTCACAAAAGGAAATCTACGCGATGGATGGCGCTTTCCGGCTGCAGTTCAGGTAACTAGTTCCATGTCGCGGAGCCAGTTCACGGCCACGTGTGCGAACCGTTCCGGATCCTCCAGGTGGAGGAAGTGCCCGTGTCCGTGCCAGAGCTGGACGACCGATCCGGGAGGTGGCAGGAGTTCGCGTTCGATTCCGGCGGCGCGTTCGGACGAATGAATGGCCAGCAGCGGCCTCGTGCGGAGCGCGGCGGCGACTTCTGTCGACGGTCGGAAACCGATGGAATCGGGGTCGAGGTACTCCGAACGCAGATAAGAGGCGAGGACTCCGGAACCCGTAGCGTGCAGGTCGGCGAGGATGGTTTCACGATTGTCTGCATCGAGCTGTCCGAACCCGGACTCGAAGAAGTCGACGAGCGCTCCTGGACCACTCGATCTGATGGCGTCCTCGAGGATCGCCATGCTCGCGGCATCGCTCGCCGCCGCGCCGTACGCCGGGTCTAGGACGACCTCCGCGGCGACGAGGTCCGGTCGCCGTGCATGGACACGGAGAGTGATCTGCCCGCCCATCGAGTGCCCGACGAGCACCGCTGGAGAGCTCAACGACTCCGCGATGGAGATCACGTGGTCGACGGCGCTCGGAATCGTCGGGTCACCCGTTGTGCCGCCTGACGGGGAACCGGGCAGGTCCACCGTAAGGACCGGCCCAGCGACGCCCGCGGTGATGAGTTCCGCCGAGACGCGGTCCCAGGCGCGAGAGCTGCCGGCCCAGCCGTGGACGAGGATGACAGGTGTCCGACCGATGCCCGCCTTCGTTCTGTCCAAGATCGGATCCTCGTCTTCATACGACGAGCGGCGAGGTGAAGCCGCTCCGGTCGCAGTCTACGGTCGCGCAGCCCGCGCTCGCTCGCCGAACGAAGGGGGAGGGGAGGAAGGAGCTACGCGAGCTCGATCACCGACCAGGACACCGGCGGAAGCGTCGCGCGCACGACGCCGTCGACGACCTCGACGCCCGCGAGCGCCACCATGCCGACGCGGTCGGGGGCGGTCTCGAGGTTCGCCGTCAGGCGGTCGCCGCCGTCGGGGATCGTGAGGGTCTCGGCCGCGGCGACCCGCAGCTCGCCGAAGCCGCGCAGGTCGAGTGTGAGGTCGTTGGGCGATTCCAGCGAGCGGTTCGCGACGAACACCACGACCCGGCCGGTCTCCTCATCCCAGGTCGCCGCGGCGTCCACCGCGTCCACGTCGCCGTAGCGCTTGGTGCTGATCTGCGTCGCATTCACCGCGAGGCGCAGGACCCGGCCCTTGGCCAGGCGAGCCATGCGCTCGAAGGGCCAGAAGCTCGTCTGCCGCCAGGCCGGACCGCCCTCCTCAGAGCGGATCGGGGCGATGACGTTGACGAGCTGCGCCTGATTGGCGATCTTCACGCGGTCGCCGTGACGCAGCAGGCTGTTCAGCAGCGTGCCGACGACCACGGCATCCGTCACCGAGTAGGTGTCCTCGATCAGGCGGGGGTGCTGCTTCCAGCCAGCCGCCTCGATCTCGTCGGCCTCGACGCTGTTGTACTTGTGCTGGTCCCACACGTTCCACTCGTCGAACGAGATGTTCACCTGCTTCGTGTGCTTGCCCGCGGCCTTGACGGCGTCGATCGTGGCGATGACGCCGTCGATGAAGGCATCCATGTCGACGGCATCCGCCAGGAACGACTCCGTGTCGCCGTCGTGCTCCTGGTAGTACGCGTGCATCGAGATGTAGTCGACCTCGTCGTACGCGTGCGTGAGGACGGTGTGCTCCCAGCTGCCGAAGGTCGGCATCTGTCGGTTCGACGACCCCACCGTGACCAGTTCGATCGACGGATCGACGAGCTTCATCGCCTTGGCGGTCTCCTGCGCGAGCCGGCCGTACTCCTGGGCCGTCTTGCCGCCGATCTGCCACGGCCCGTCCAGCTCGTTGCCCAGGCACCAGAGCTTGATGTCGAACGGATCGGCGGCACCGTTGCGACGGCGCAGGTCCGACCAGTAGGTGCCGCCCGGGTGATTGGCGTACTCCACGAGCGCGCGGGCCTCGTCCATGCCGCGGGTGCCGAGGTTGACGGCCTCCATGACCTCGACCTCGGCCTCTCGGGCCCAGTCGACGAACTCGTGCAGGCCGAACGCGTTGGTCTCGATCGTGTGCCACGCGCCGTCCATGCGCACGGGGCGATCGGCAACGGGCCCGACGCCATCCTCCCAGTTGTACCCGGAGACGAAGTTCCCGCCCGGATACCGGATCACGGTCGGACCCATCTCTCGCACCAGGGCGAGGACATCGCGGCGGAAGCCGCGCTCGTCCGCCTGCGGATGCCCCGGCTCGTAGATGCCGGTGTACACGCAGCGTCCCATGTGCTCCACGAACGACCCGAAGAGCCTCCGGGGCACGTCGGCGATCGTGAAGTCGCGGTCGATGGTGATGCGGGCCTGACTCATTGCTCTCCTTGTGTGGATGGTGCGGGGACTACTGACCGCCGAAGCCGCTGGTCGCGACGCCCTTGACGATCTGCTTCTGGAAGATGATGAACACGATGATCAGCGGCAGGGCGGCGAGCACGGCCTGGGCCATGACCTGCGCGTACTGCACGCCGTAGGCGCTGATCACGGTCTGAAGACCGACCGGGAGCGTCATGAGCGTCGTGTCGTTGATGACGAGGAATGGCCACAGGAAGTTGTTCCAGGCGCCGATGAACACGAAGATCGCGACCGAGGCCAGGATCGGCCGCGACAGCGGCAGCACGATGGACCAGAAGATCCGGAACCGGCTCGCGCCGTCCACCCGAGCGGCGTCCTCGAGCTCGATCGGGATGGCGTCGAAGAACCGCTTCAGGATGAACACCATCGCCGGCGCCACGACCTGCGGCAGGATCAGACCCCAGTAGGTGTCGATCATGTTGAACGTGAGCATCTGGTAGAACAGCGGGATGATCAGCACCTGAGGCGGCACGACGATCGACGCGATGATCACGGCGAACAGCCACTTGCGCCCGGTGAAGTCCAGTCGCGAGAACGCGTACGCGGCCAGTGCCGAGATGGCGAGGGTGATCGCCGTCACCGCCACCGAGGTCCAGAGGCTGTTGAACGCCCAGATGTAGACGTTGCCCTGCGACAGGATCGCGGCGAACGCCTCTACGGTCGGCCCGGAGGCGCCGATCCAGGACGGGTCGCCCGATGCGGCATCCGTCTCGGTCTTGAAGGCGGTGGCGACCGCCCACAGGAACGGCAGCAGCCAGCCGATCGCCATGAGCAGCAGGACGATGAACGCCGTGACGCGCAGCGGACCGAAGGGCTTCTGGCCGGGGGCGTGCGAGTGACGCGCGCGGCGCGGCTTCGCGACCGTGATCGCCTCGGTCGGAGAGAGAGTTGCGGTGGACATCACTGCTCCTTCCGGCGGCGCACGACCAGGGCCTGGGCGACGCCGATGATGACGATGATTGCGAAGAACACGTAGGAGATGGCTGCCGAGTACCCGAATCGGTAGCTGACGAATCCGGCTTCGTAGATGTACTGCACGATCGATCGGGTGGTGTCGCTCGCGACACCGCCGAGCATCTGGTACGCCTGATCGAACAGCTTCAGGGATGCCAGGATCTGCAGGATCAGGATCAGCACGGTGGCCGGTCCCAGCTGCGGGAGCGTGATCGACCAGAATTGGCGCCACGCGCCTGCGCCGTCCAGAGACGCCGCCTCGTACTGCTGCGGCGGGATGTTCTGCATCGCGGCCAGGTAGAGCAGGAAGTTGAACCCGACCGTCCACCACACCGTCGCGATGACGATCGACAGCATGTTGGTGTCGGGGTTCTGCAGCCACGCGATCGGCTCGAGGCCGAGGGACGTGAGGATGTTGTTGGCCGCACCGATCTGGGGGTTGAAGATCCAGACCCAGATCTGGGAGATGACGGTCGATGCCAGCAGGTACGGCATGAAGAACGACAGCCGCCACAGCCACTGACCGGGCAGCCCGCGGTCGACCAGCGCCGCCATGATGAGAGCGATCAGTACGAGCGGGACCGTGGACAGCAGTGTGAACCAGACGGTGTTCCACAGCGATTGCCACATGACGGGGTCGGTGAGCGCCTCGGCGTAGTTCGCGAAGCCGACCAGCGATCCGCCGGCACCCGTCAGCGACTGGTCTGTGAAGCTCAGGTAGATGCCGTGGACGATGGGCCAGATGAGGAACAGCAGGAATGCGACGAGGAACGGCGCGAGGAACGCCCAGCTGATGAGCTGCTCGCGCTTCACGGGGCCGGACTGGCGACCGCGGTGATCGGCGGCCTTGCCGGTCACGATCACGCGCGTGGACGAGGAGGCGGTGGTGGTCATGACTTCCACGTCCCTTCCGGGTCGGCCGGGTTCGGCTGAGCGAGCATGGTGTTCACGCGCGACTCGAAGCGGTCGATGGCAGCGCCGGGGTCGTCGCCGGAGAGGAGCACTCCCTGCACGGCGGCGCCGAACTCGCCCTGGAAGTTCGATCCGGAACCGGTGAACCAGGCGATCGGGTCGTACACGACGTGCTGGGCGGCCTCGGCGTAGTGGGCCTGCGGGATGAGGTCGTCGTACTCCGGCGACTCGGTGACCGGCAGGAACGCCGGGATGTGACCGGCCTCCGCCCATCCGAACGAGCCCTTGAGCATGTCGGCGACGAACTGGTACGTCAGGTCGCGCTTGACGGGGTCGGCGTTGGTCTGGTGCGGGAGGACGAACGAGTGCGAATCCGCGTATACCGCCTGCTGCCCGTATAGCGCTGGGATCATCGTGGCGTCGAACGGGATGCCGGCGTTCTGCATGGTGCGCAGCTCCCACACACCGGTCATGAACATGCCGCTCTTGCCTGAGGCGAACTCGGCGACCGCGGTGCCGTAGTCGGCTTGCGTGTTCGCGATCTCGCCGTCGAGCAGGGTCTGCATGAAGGTGAGGACCTCCACCGCGGCATCCTTGTCGATCACGGCCTTGCCGCCGACCGGCAGTTCGATCTCGAGACCGTGCTGCGCGTACAGGCCGTAGAACAGGCGCCACATCTGGGCCCCATCGCCGAGATATCCGTATGACAGGGCGTGCTCGCCGGACGACCCGGCGATCTCGCGGAGCTGGTCGAGGTACTCCTCCGGCGAGCTGGTCTCGGTGAGCGAGCCGTCCGACTCGAGCACGCCGGCCGCGTCGCAGATGTCGGTGTTGAACATCAGGACAAATGGGTGCGCGTCGAGGGCGATGCTGTACATCCCCTCGCCCACGAAGCCCTTCTCCCAGATCGGCTTCGGGAACGTGGAGCTGTCCACGCCCAGCTCGGCCAGCTTGTCGAGGTCCCAGGTGTCCAGGAGTCCACCTGGCGCCCAGCCGACCGTGCGGGTGGCATGCATGATCGCGACATCCGGTGCGCGTCCGCCGGCACCCGCCATGGCGAGCTTCGTGTAGTACGGCGTTCCCCACGCGAGAACCGTCGGCCGGATCGCGTACGCGCTCTGGGCCTGGTTCACCCCGTCGAGCAACGACGTCATCGTGACGCCGTCACCACCGGACAGGAGATGCCAGAACTGGAGGGTCTGGGTCGTGGAACCCGGGGTCGTTCCGGGGGCGCAGCCAGCGAGCAGCATGCTGCCGGCGGCCACCGATGCGGCAGCGAGGAACTGCCTTCGAGACAGGTCGAGCGGGGGCGTCATCGTCACTCCTTCGTGACAGTCGTCTTGCTTCGGTTGGATCGGGTGACTCATCATTACATCGTGGTAATCAGGTGCGCAAGCGCTTGACGGAACTGGGTGCTGCTCAGGCGGTGTAGCCGCGCGGCGCAGCCGCTGTGCTCGTGCGGTCGAGCAGCCGATGCGGCATCGTGCGGGCCTGCAACGGCGCGATCGGCTCGTCGATCCGCGTCAGCAGCAGTTCGAGCGCGGCTTCCGCGAATGTCTGCCGGTCGAACCCGATCGTCGTGAGCGAAGGAGACGTGAACTGCGAGAACTCGACGTCGTCGAAGCCCGTGACGATGACGTCGCCCGGGACGTCGATGCCGTGGTCGTGCAGCGCGTGCAAGGCGCCGGCGGCCATCGAATCCGTGAAGGCGATCACGGCATCGAATGCGATTCCGCGGCCGAGCAGCTCCTTCATCCCCTCGGCCCCTGCGGCCATCGACCACGGCAGCCGATTCACTTCGTATGCGCGATCGATGGGCAGACCCGCTTCGCGCAGGGCGTCATGGACGCCCTCGAGGCGGAGCCTGCTCGTGGCCGTGGCGACCTCGCCGCGTTCGTCTGCGCCGATCACGGTGATCCGGCGTGCACCGCGCGCGATCACGTGTCTCGTCACGTCGGCTGCTGCCAGGCGGCTGTCGATGAGCACCTGGTCGGCGCGGTGCTGCTCGACCTCGCCGATCACGACGATCGGCGGAAGCCGGTCGGCATAGCGGATGACGCTGTCCTCCAGGCGGATCGGATTCAGGATCAGCCCGTCGACGAGATGGGCGCGGGCGCGGGAGAGCAGCTCCTTCTCGCGGTCGGGCTCGCGTGCCGTCTCCTCGATCTGCACGGCCAGCCCGCGCTCGTGGGCGGCCTCGACGATCCGGTGGACGAGCTCGGCCGAGTACGCCGTCGCGAGATCGGGGAGGGCGAGTGCGATGATTCCCGAGCGTCCCTGACGCAGCCCGCGGGCGCTGAGGTTCGGGACGAAGTCGAGCTCTGCCATGGCGGCCTCGACGCGCGCCCTGGTTTCCTCCCGGACGGCGATCGTGCCCGTCACGACGTTCGAAACGGTCTTGGGCGAGACGCCTGCGAGCGCGGCGACGTCCTTCATCGTCGCGCGAGTCGGCGTCGTCGCTGTCATGCGGGCCAGCCTAACGCGGGGGAGGCCTGTCGCAAGTACAACGTTGTAGAGTGGTCGGGCCCTCGGCACACATCGCCGTTCCGGAGCAGGAGGAATCCATATGACCGCTAACGCCGATCGTCTCGCCCAGCAGTTCGTGATCCCGCCGGTCGTCGCCTCCGGCACCAGCCTGCCCCAGGCGCCGGTCGGCGCCGCGGTCGCCGTCATCGAGGTCGTCGGAGACGGCGTCAGCGTGGAGGCCGGCGTCATCCGCCTCGTCGGCTCCGCGGCTGTCACCGCGCAGATCGATGTCGTCGTCACCGACGCGGCCTCCGGTTCGGGCATCGTCCGGCGCTTCGCCGTGACCGTTCTTCCTGCCTCGGCATCCGTCGATCTGCTCGCCTACAGCCGGACGCCCACTTCGGCGAACGAGGCGAACAACGCCGACGTCGCGCTGAGCATGCATCTCGCGCTCGCCGGCACCGACGGCTGGGCGCCGCTGAACGACAACTACGGCATCTTCTTCCCGAAGACGTCGGAGCCCGTGCCCGCGAACGGCCCGTCCGAGTCGCTCATCCGCAGCCTCCGCGACCCGCACCTGTTCGCGCTGCCCGATGGCGGGTACGGCATCGTCGCGACCCGCGTCGCCCGCGGCGGCGCGTCCGACGGCACGCAGGCTTCGCAGGTGCTGTTCGCCCGTACGGACGACCTGCTGTCGTACACCGAGGTCGGGATGCTGGACCTCGGCGTCACGGACGGCGTGAACGACCCGGCATCCGTGTGGGATTCCGCCGCTCAGCGCTACGTCGTCAGCTGGACGAACGACTCCGGCGTCAGCAACTACACGACCTTCGCCGATCTGGCGGACGAGAGCACCCGCGGCGACGTGCGCCGCGGGAGGATCGCGGCCGCCGCGGGTGCGTCGGCAGAAGGCGTCGCCGACTACGCCACCGGCAACGCGCTGCCGATCCCGACGGAGACGGCCGAGAAGCTGGAGGTGCGCTTCGGCCCGATCTCGAACACCAGCGCGAAGGCGCTCGACGGCGTGACGGTGGCGCAGGGCGCGGAGGTCTCGGCATCCGATCTACCGGAGCGCGTCGGACTCGGTTACAGCGACGGATCCGAGGCGACGCGAGCGATCGCGTGGAACGCGGACGAGCTCGCGGCCGTCGACACGTCGGTGCCGGGCGAGTACACCGTCACCGGAACCGTCAAGCAGCCCGAGTACCCGACCCCGTTCGCGGACGAACGCGCAGACCCCTCGGTGTTCCGCTATGAGGCGAACGGACGGGTCCGGTTCCTCATGATCGCGACCGAGGACCTCAACCTCAACCCGGTCGACCCGGCCAACGGGCCGCACATGCCGATCCGCATCGCCGATACGATCGACGACCTCTCGGATGATGCGATCGCCGCCGGCCGCAACGTCGAGATCGACCTGCTCGAGGCTGGCGATTTGGATGCCGCGGGCAACGCCATGACCGGATGCTTCTGGGCGCCCGAGTTCCACGTGATCGACGGCAAGCTGTCGATCCTGTTCATGCCCTGCTACGACGGCGACAGCGGTCGACCGGACATGTGGACGGGCCGCGCCAGCATCATCCAGCTGCAGCAGGATGCCGCGGGCAACGACCTCGACCCGGCTGTCCCGGCGAACTGGTCCAAGGCCGAGCCGGTGGTGCGCGCGGATGGCAGCATCCTCAACCCGGTCCAGCAGATCTCGCTCGATATGACGTTCTTCCAGGACTCCGGGAAGTCCTATTACGCGTGGCAGATGCTCGGTGCGATCTACCTCGCCGAGGTCGACCCTGCGCAGCCGACCCGTCTGACGACGGAGCCGGTGCGGGTCCTCGCCCCCGAGTACGCGTGGGACAACACCATCGCCGAGGGCCCGAACGTGCTCGAGCGCGACGGCACGCTCTACCTGCTGTACTCCGGATCGACCGTGGGCGACACGTACACGACGGGGCTCGCGACGGCCACGGCGGGTGCGGGCGCGGACCTCGCCGACCCGGCATCCTGGACCAAGCTGAACTATCCGGTGCAGAAGTCCGGCATGTTCAACGGCGAGTGGCAACTGGGCACCGGCCACGGCATGTGGTCGTCCGACGAGGACGGCAACCTGCTGTACGTCTTCCACGCGCGCACGGACCACAACGGGCTGACCGGACGCGACATGTTCGTGCGTCGGGTGCACTTCTCGGCCGACGGGATGCCGGTGCTCGACCAGGAATCCGCCGAGGAGGTGGCGCCCGAGAACCGGGCTGTGACGGTGACGGTGACGGTCGCGTCGAAGCCGGCGTTCTCGTCGACGTGACTGTGACTGTGGCTGCGACGGCCGCGATCAACGGCGAGCAGGTCGAGGCCCGGCGGAAGGCCGCCGCCGAAGCGGCCAGCTGCGGCTGAGTCCGGTTCCTCTCCTGCTCGTCGAGTGACGAGCGCGCAGCGAGGCGTCGAGAACGTGCTTCGTCTACCCCCTCGCTCGACGAGCGAGGGAGGGCACGTTATCCGCCGACCCATTGGGGGAGGAGGGGGCGTGGGGTGCGCCATTTTTGTTGGGGGTCCCACCAGGAGGGGCCTTGGATTTGGGGTTTGCCGTCTTGGATGCGGATGTGCCAGCCGGAGTGGTCGATGGTGCGGTGGTGCCAGTAGCAGAGGGGGACGCCGTTGCTGGTGCTGGTGGGGCCGCCGTGGGAGTGTTCGATGACGTGGTGGATTTCGCACCAGGTGGCGGGGACGTGGCAGCCGGGGATAAGGCATTCTTTGTCGCGCAGGATGATGGCGCGGCGTTGGTAGGCGTTGAAGATGCGGTCGGTGGTGGTGATGCCGATGATGCGGCCTTCGTCGATCAGGACGCGTTGGATCATGGCATGGCAGGCGAGGTGGGCGGCGACGGAGGTGGAGACGGGGGTGTCGACGCCGGCGATGTGCGCCCATCCGGTGCCGGTGGCGTAGTCTTTGGCGTCGATCTGGACGACGAGGGTGGGTGCGGCGCCGCCGAGGGTGGGCATGTCGTGGTGGCGGGCGGCGATGCCGAGGGCTGTGGCGAGGGCGTCGTGTTGTTTCTGGGGCCTTGTGCGGGTGTCGATCACGTTGCGGGGGTCGGTGTTGAACGGGTCCTCCGCCGATCCGCACCCGGCCAACAAGCCATCATCCGCTTCGTCGCGCACGACCGCACTGCCGCTGCCTGCGCGGTCGTTGCCGCTGGCGCTTCCGGTGCTGTCGGTGAACGCGACGCCCAAGTCCGCCGGTCCCGCCGTTCTGGGGTTGGTCTGGGCGTCGATGATGAGTTTCAGTTGCGCGAACACTTCGGGCAGCAGGGCCCCGCGGATCGGGTAGACGCCGTCGCGGAGCCGCCCGAACGTCAGAGACCGGTTCAGCGCGGCCTGCGCCTCGGACGGTGCCCGCCCGTCCGGGTCCAGATACGTGGCGATCAGCTGCGCGTACTGCCGCAGGTCATCCGGCGTCGCCGCCGGCCCCGCCTCCGCCGTGTCCGCCGAGTCGGTTGCGTCATCCGCGTCCCCGAGACCCGCGCCGTCGATCCCGCGCGCACAGTCCGCCAGCGCGGCATCGGCCCGCAGCTGGTCCTGCCCGCTGATCCGCCCCCGTGTGCGGTCGATGGGGTCGATCGCGGCGAGCAGTCCGGCGATCCCGACCACCCCGTCCAGCATCGCCTCCCGCAACCCGGGCCATTGTGCCGGCAACCGGGCGCCGGTGGTGATCTCCACATCCCGGTGCACCGCACCGGCGGCCTTCACCACCCTCGAGGCCCCTGCCGCGTCCACCCGCAGCACACGCTGGAGGAGTTCGTTCATGTTCCGGCACCCGAACACCGCCGGAAAGGTCGGCACCCCCGACCCCGCCGGGCGGGTGTCGACGGTCGCGCACGTCTCGACGACCAGAGCGTCCAGGCGACGTTGCGCCTCACCCGTGCGCCGCAGAACCTTCAGCTTCTCGGCATCCGACATGCCATCCAGCCCGGTCGAGCGCACCGCGGACTCGATCGTGCGATCGAGGTCGGAAACGACCCGATCGAGAACCGCCGAGGTGCTGTTCATAACTACTATTGAACACCTGGCCACCGACATTCGAACCTCGAAAATCTCTTCTGTGGACAAGTGGCGAAGGGAGCAGCGGCGGCATCGGTCGCAGCCTCTCGCCTATTGGACTCCGACGCAAGGTCCTGCCCGAGCGCCCATCGATTGCGCCTCCGGTGCTGTTCTCGGTAACATCTCGGGAGGCGAGGCCGACGGAGGTGCGCATGGCGAACGTCGGCTCGGACAAGCCCAATATCCGCCAGGTCGCGGTGATCGCGGGCGTGTCCCACATGACCGTGTCGCGGGTGCTCAACGATCACCCGAACATCAAGCCAGACACCCGCAGGCGCGTGCTCGAGGCGATCGAGGAGCTTGACTACCGCCCCAACCTCGTCGCCAGAGCGCTGGCCACTCAGCGCACGCGCCGCATCGGCGTGATCATCGAGAGTCCGGTCGCGTTCGGCCCCACCAGCATCCTGCGCGCAGTCGAACTCGCCGCCCGCACCGCGGACTACTCCGTCACGGCCGTCGCGCTTCATGAGGACGAAGCGCTCTCACCGCAGGATGCCGTCGACAACCTGGTCACCCAGGGTGTCGACGCGCTGTGCGTGATCGCCCCTCGGTCGTCGTCCGTTGCTGCACTGCGGAGGATCTCGCTGAGCGTCCCGATGCTCGTCGTGAAGGCGGACGCCGATCCGACCTTCCTCACGGTCTCGATCGATCAGCATGCCGGCACCACGCTCGTGGTGGATCACCTCGTCGCCCTCGGGCATCGCGACATCCTGCACATCGCCGGCCCGCTGGACTGGCTGGACGCACGCGCCAGGGAGCGCGCGTTCCACACCAGGGCGAAGTCGTGGGGCATCCGCGAGCGTCCGATCGTGGTCGGCGACTGGACGGCCGACTTCGCGTACGACTTCGCGATGGGGCTGAATCGGCTGCCGGACTACACCGCGGTCTTCGTCGCCAACGACGACATGGCGATCGGTCTCATCCACGGCCTGCACGACAAGGGCTTCGAGGTGCCGAAGGATCTCAGCATCGTCGGGTTCGATGATGTGCCGCTCGCGCGGCACTTCATCCCGCCGCTCACGACAGTCCGCCAGGACTTCCACGCGCTCGGCGGCGCCGTGGTCGAGATGCTGCGTGCGGCCATCGAGGAGCGCGAGATCCCGACACTGACCCGCATCCCGACCGAGCTCGTGCCGCGGGCGTCGTCGGCCGCGCCGCGGGAGGAGCGGTGATGGCTCAGGATGCCGAGCCGCTGGTCGAACTCGCAGGCATCACGGTCGACTTCCCCGGCGTGCGCGCGCTCGACGACGTCGACTTCCGCCTGTTCCCCGGCGAGGTGCACGCCCTGATGGGCGAGAACGGTGCGGGCAAGTCCACGCTCATCGCCGTGCTCACGGGAACGTGCGAGCCCGTGACGGGTACGGTCACGGTCGCCGGTGAGGAGCGCCGCTTCTCCGGCGTCGCCGACGCCAGAGCCGCCGGCATCGCGACCGTGTTCCAGGAGACGCAGCTGGCTCCGAACCTCAGCGTCGGAGAGAACGTGATGCTCGGGCGCGAGCGTCGCGGCGTGTTCGGCATCGACTGGCGCCGCACCCACGCGGATGCCGCGGACGCCCTCGCCAGGCTCGGGCTCGAGGACCTCGACCCCAGGACGCCGCTGTCCACGCTCTCACCGGCGCAGAAGCAACTGGTCGCCCTCGCGCGGGCCGTCGTCGATGACCCGCGCGTCCTGGTGCTCGACGAGCCCACATCGAGTCTCGATCAGGCCGAGGTCGCCACCCTGATGCGCGTGATCCGAGGGCTGCGCGCGAGGGGAGTGGCGATCCTCTTCGTCTCGCATTTCCTCGAGCAGGCATTCGCGATCAGCGACCGGATGACAGTCCTGCGCGGCGGCAGGTGGATCGGCGAGCACGCGACCCGCGACCTCGAGCGCGCCGACCTGATCTCGCAGATGCTCGGCAAGGACATCGAGAGCCTGCGTGCTCTGAAATCCGAGCGCAAGGGCCACCACTACGCGTCGGACGGGACACCCGCGCTGCAGGCGACCGAGCTCGGCCGTCGCGGCGAGATGGACAGGACAGATGTCGAGCTGCAGCGCGGCGAGATCATCGGTCTCGCCGGCTTGCGCGGCTCCGGCCGCACCGAGCTGGCATCGCTGCTGAGCGGATCGGCGCGCGCGGACAGCGGCGAGATCTGGGTGGACGGTGCGCGAGTCGATCTGCGCAGCCCGTCCGCGGCGTTGAAGCACCGGATCGCGATGACGACCGAGAACCGCCGCACGCAGGGGATCATCGCCGAACTCACTGCGCGCGAGAACATCGTGCTCTCGATCCAGGCGCTGCGCGGCTGGTCGCGTCCTCTTTCGCCCTCCGAAGCGGCGGCGCTGATCGATACCTACGTGGAAGCGCTGCACCTGGACCCCGCCGACCTCGACCGGCCGGCGCAGCTGCTTTCCGGCGGCACTCAGCAGAAGGTACTGCTGGCGCGTGCGCTCGCCGTCCGCCCGCACGTGCTCATCCTGGACGAGCCGACGCGCGGCATCGACATCGCGGCGAAGATCGACATCCAGCGTCGGATCGCGCAGCTCGCGGGCGACGGCGTCGCCGTCGTGTTCATCTCGTCCGAGCTGGAGGAAGTCGTGCGCCTCAGTGACCGGATCATCGTGCTGAAGGACCGGGAGAAGATCGGCGAACTCGCCAACGGTCCCGGCGTCACGGTCGACACGGTGGTGGAGATGATCGCGGCCGATCGCGGCGCGATCGACGAGCTGTGACCGGTAACGGCGAACAATCCGGTTGAAAAGTCACGGTTTGAGCACCTTGTTGTGTTCCACAGAATGTTCCCGGTAACATCACGGACAGGACGCCCTCAGGCGTCCTGCAATCACGCAGGGGACCACGTCGGTCCGGCCGGGGCAATCTCGGCGTCTCAAGGAGGAGAAACATGTCCGCGAAGAAGCGCATTCGCACCGTACTCGGCCTGGCCGCCGCAGGCGCCCTGGTGTTCGGCCTGGCCGCCTGCTCGACCGGCGACGACGGCGGCAGCGGCGATGGCTCGACCGGCGAGACCGGCTCCGGCGAGCTGACCACCGTCGGTTTCGTCGCCGTCGGCCCCGAGGGTGCATGGCGCGAGGCCAACGAGCAGAACATCCAGGACACCTTCACGGAGGATGCCGGATACGAACTCAAGTACGCACCCGCCACCAACCTCGACCAGAAGTCGCAGATCGACGCGTTCACGTCGTTCGTCGACGAGGGCGTCGACGTCATCCTGCTCTCCGCCACCGAGGCATCCGGCTGGGAGGACTCGCTCAAGCGAGCACAGGAGGCGGAGATTCCCGTCATCCTGCTCGACCGCGGCATCGAGCCCGACGACGACAGCCTGTACGTCACCCGCATCGCGCCCGACAACGTGGAGGTCGCCAAGGAGGTCGGCGCCTGGGCTGCCACCACCTTCCCCGACGGCGGCAACTACGTCGTGCTCGAGGGGCCGGCCGGCGTCGGCGTGGTCAACGAGCGCAATGAGGGCTTCGAAGAGGGCCTCGCCGACTCCTCGCTCGCGCTCGTCGACGCGCAGACCGCCAACTGGTCGGCCGAAGAGGGCAAGAGCGTCTTCGAGACCATGCTGAAGGCCAACAGCAACGACATCCAGTTCGTGTTCGCCCAGAACGACGAGATGGGCCTCGGGGCGGCGCAGGCCGCCGAGGAAGCCGGTCTCGTGATCGGCACCGACGTCAAGATCGCCACGATCGACGGCACCAAGAACGCCATGCAGGCGCTCGCGGACGGTCAGCTCAGCTACGTGCACGAGTACAACCCGCTGTTCGGCGAGACCGCCCTCGAGGTCGTCGAGAAGACGCTCGCCGGCGAGGAGGTCGAGTCGTACATCGTCGTGCCGAGCGAGGCGTTCGACTCCGCAGAGGCCGCTCAGGCCGTCCTCGCGGACCGCAAGTACTGATCGCTCACGATCGCACTGACTGCCGGGGTGGCGCAGCGACCTGCGCCGCCCCGGCATCCCATCTTCGAAACTGAGAGTCAGCGATGAACGAAGAACTGCCCATCGTCGAGATGCGCGGGATCTCGATCGAGTTCCCCGGGGTGAAAGCCCTCGACGGCGTCGACTTCCGTCTGTTCCAGGGCGAGGTGCACGCTCTCATGGGAGAGAACGGCGCCGGCAAGTCGACCCTGATCAAAGCGCTCACCGGTGTCTACCGGATCGACTCCGGGTCGATCGTCGTCGCCGGTGCGGAGCGCAGCTTCGCCGGTACGTCGGACGCTCAGGATGCCGGGATCTCCACGGTCTATCAGGAGGTCAACCTCGCCCCGAACCTGTCGATCGGCGAGAACGTGATGCTCGGACACGAGGTCCGCGGTCCGCTCGGCATCAACTGGCGCGCGACCCATCGTGCCGCGACCGACGCGCTCGCCCGACTCGGGCTGGAGCATCTCGATACGCACAAGCCGCTGTCGACGCTGTCGATCGCCGTCCAGCAGCTCGTCGCGATCAGCCGCGCCATGGCGATCAAGGCCAAGGTGCTGATCCTGGACGAACCCACCTCGAGTCTCGACGCCGCCGAGGTCGAAGGCCTCTTCACGGTCATGCGCACACTGCGCGACCAGGGCGTCGCCATCCTCTTCGTCTCGCACTTCCTCGACCAGATCTATGCGATCAGCGACCGTCTGACGGTGCTGCGCAACGGTCAGTACCAGGGCGAGTTCCTCACGCGCGATCTCGACCGCCACGCACTCATCTCCACGATGATCGGCAAGGACCTCGATTCGCTGAAATCCCTCGGCGGCAACCGGCGCACCGCACCGCGTGACACCGACGAGCAGCCGGTGCTGTCGGCATCCGGCATCGCCCGCCGCGGGTCCGTCGAGGCGACCGATCTCGACATCCGTCCGGGCGAGGTCGTCGGCTTCGCGGGTCTCCTCGGCTCAGGACGCACCGAACTCGCTCGTCTGCTCTACGGCGCCGACCGCCCCGATGCCGGGTCGATCTCGGTGAACGGGGTCGAGACGGACCTGAAGTCCCCTTCCGACGGGCTGGCCAAGCGCATCGCGTTCTCGACCGAGAACCGTCGCGATGAGGGCATCATCGGCGATCTCACCGTCCGAGAGAACATCATCCTCGCGGTGCAAGCCGAACGCGGCTGGGCCAAGCCCATGCCGCGCAAGGAGCAGGACGCGATCGTCGAGAAGTACATCACCGAGCTCAACGTGCGCCCTGCCGACCCCGATCGCATGATCAAGAACCTCTCCGGCGGCAACCAGCAGAAGGTCCTGCTCGGACGCTGGCTGGCGACGAAGCCCGACCTGCTGATCCTCGACGAACCCACGCGGGGCATCGACGTCGGCGCGAAAGCCGAGATCCAGGAGGCCGTCGCCGAACTCGCCGAGGACGGTGTCGCGGTCGTGTTCATCTCGTCCGAGCTGGAAGAGGTCGTCCGGCTGTCGGAGCGGATCGTCGTGCTCAAGGACCACCGCAAGATCGGCGAGATCCAGAACGGCCCGGACGTGACCGCACAGGAGATCGTCGACGTGATCGCCGCGCACGGCACCGAAGCCGCCGCCGAGACACTCGAGGAGACGGAGGGCGCGGCACCCGATACGATCGCGCACACCGCAGACAAGGAGGAAGCGCGATGACCGCCGCATCCGGCACGTCGTTCTGGCGTGAGCTGATCCACAAGCCGTTCTTCTGGGGGATCGTCGCGATCGTCGCCCTTCTCGCGCTGAACCTGATCAAGGACCCGACCTACCTCGCGATGTCGGTGAACCCGAACAACGGCCACCTCGTCGGCAACGTGATCGACATCCTGCGACAGGCGGCGCCGATCATGATGATCGCGATCGGCATGTCCCTCGTGATCGCGACTGGCGGCATCGATCTCTCGGTCGGCTCGCTGATGGCCGTCGCCGGTGCGGTGTCGATGGAGTTCCTGAGCGCGGCCGACGGCTCCGTCGGCGCCGCGTTCGCCGCGGTGGGGCTCGCGCTGCTCATCACCGGCATCCTCGGCGCGCTCAACGGCGTGCTGGTGGCCTATGTCGGACTGCAGCCGTTCATCGCGACGCTCGTGCTGATGCTCGCCGGCCGCGGAATCGCGAAGGTGATCACGGGCGGGCAGAACACGACGGCATCGAACGACGCTTTCCGCTGGATCTCGAACGGCTACGTCCTCGGCATCCCGGTCGTTTTCATCCTCGCGGTGCTGATCGTGCTCCTGGTCGGCTGGGTCGTGCGGCGCAGCGCCCTCGGGCTCATGATCGAGGCGATCGGCATCAACCCGAAGGCCAGCCGGATGGCGGGCATCAAGCCGAAGGGCCTGCTGCTGACGACCTACATCCTCAGCGGCATCCTCGCCGGCATCGCCGGAATCATGGCGGTCGGCAGCGTCATGACCGTCGACATCTCACGGACGGGTTACCAGCTGGAGCTCGACGCGATCCTGGCCGTCGTCATCGGCGGCGCATCGCTCGCCGGCGGCAAGTTCTCGCTCAGTGGCGCCTTCGTCGGCGCCCTGCTGATCGCGACGCTCGACAAGACCGTGCTGTACCTCGGCGTCTCCTCGTCCGCCACACCGGCGTTCAAGGCGATCGTGATCGTCGTGCTGTGCCTGCTGCAGTCCGAGCGGGTGCGCAACTGGTTCCGCGGACGGAAGACGGCGGTGCCGACACCGCCCGCCGCCCCGGCGAAAGAGGAGGTGGCGGCATGACCGCCCTCACGGTGACCGAGACCCGGTCCGAGTCCCCGACGTTCGCTGGTCGCATCGGCCGTGCCGTGAAAGCGAACCCGTCGGTGCTGCCGACGATCGCCTCGGTCGTCATCTTCGTCGGCATGGTCGTGTACGGCGAGATCGCCTACGGGCGCATCGTGCAGGCCAGCACCCTGTCGAACCTTCTGATCAACAACGCGCACCTCATCGTGCTCGCCGTCGCTCTCACGTTCGTCATCATCACCGGCGGCATCGACCTCTCGGTCGGTGCGATCATCGCGGTCTCCTCGGTGGCCGGCGTCATGCTGGCCAATGCCGGATGGAACGCGTTCGCCGTCGTCATCACGATGATCCTCATCGGATCGGCGTTCGGCCTCGTCTCCGGCATCCTGATCCGATACTTCAACGTGCAGCCGTTCATCGCGACGCTGGCGATGATGTTCCTCGGCCGAGGACTCGCCTCGCTGCTCAGCACGAAGGCCGAGCGACTCGGTGAGGAGTCGCCGATCCGCTGGCTGGGACAGCAGCTGAAGATCATCGACGGCCCGAAGGTGAACGACCTCGTGATCACGCCGGCGGTCATCATCGCCGTGGTGGTCGTCGCGGTGGCGTTCTTCATCCTGCACCGGACGCGCACCGGTCGCACGGTGTACGCGATCGGCGGCTCGGAGAGCTCCGCATTGCTCATGGGCCTCCCGGTCAACCGCACCAAGGTGCTCGTGTACGTGATCAGCGGGACGCTCGCCGGCCTCGCCGCCGTGCTCTACACGGCCCGGATCGGCACCGCGCAGAACATCACCGGCATCGGCTGGGAACTCGATGCGATCGCCGCCGCCGTAATCGGCGGCACCGTGCTCACCGGTGGGTACGGGTACGTGCTCGGCTCCGTCATCGGCGCGCTCGTGCTGGGGCTCATGAACGTGCTGATCACGCGCGACGGCGGCATCCCGCCGGAGATGACGACGATCATCACCGGCGGCATCCTGCTCGTGTTCGTGCTGCTGCAGCGAGCGGTGACGCGCAAGAAGGAGTAGCGGGCGCCGACCTCAGAGGTGTTCCAGCGGGTTCGCCGCAAGCTTGTCGATGAGGCCGCCGTCGAGCAGGCGGCGGGCGTGGCTGTGCTGTTTGCGGTGCGCCTGCTCCCGCACGCCAGCGCCGAACTCCTCGGCGAGATCCAGTCGCGGGTGCACCGAAAGCACCTCTCGGCGGAACTCGAGCGGGATCTCGGCATCCCGGCGTCCGGAGATGTCGAGGCCGGTGGCGGTCTCGAGCAGGTAGCCCTCGAGGTCGAACGCGGGGTCGACCTCGGGCCAGTTGTGCCGCACGATGACCTCGTTGATGCGCCGCCGACGCTCGGCGGGCCATCCGGCACCGGCCACCATCGCCCCGCCGACATGGCCTCCGGCCTCTTCGTAGCCGAGCAGGTGGTTGTCGAACGCCGGAGCGAGTCCGATGTCGTGCAGCAGCGCCGCGGCGTAGAGCAGCTCGTGGTCGACACCGGTGCGCTCTTCGATGACGGCGAACGCCTCGGCCCACAGCCAGGAGCGCTGCACATGGTGGCTCAGCGCAGGGGAGTGGTACTCGTCCATCAGCGCGCGGGCTCCCCGCGCAGCAGGGGTGTCGGGGACGGCGAAGTCGGAGATGCGCATGAGGCGAGAGTAATGAACACGCCCGCGTCCGGCGAGCGCGAAGAGCGACAAGGGGCGGCGGAATGCCGCCATCCGAGGAGCCGGGGGAACCTCAGCTCGTCGGCAACCAGACGCGCATGGTCGACGGTCCGCGCTGCGCCCAGTCGTGGTACGCCACGAGCGGAGCCTCCACCACGGAACCGGTCGATCGATTCCGTACCGGCACGACGACCCGGCCGTCGCGCTCCACCGGATCGCCGGCGATCACGGCATCCACCACGTCCGAGCCGAAATCAGTCGACTCCAGCGCGAGCACCTCGGGCCCTCGTTCGACGACGACGCAGCCGCGGACGGCATCCACTCGAGGGTCGGGCTCCGTCACGCGAGGCGCGACGGGCAGGTCCAGCTCGACGACATCCCCGCGTCGGAATGCTCGTCGCACCGTGACGGCCCCCGAAGCGACGGCCGCGTCCGCGCCATTCACCCGCAGCGTCGCCCCGTCAGCCCATGCCGGGACCCGCAGGGTCAGCGTCCATTCGCCGTCCTCTGCGATCGTGATCCGCACGCGCCCGTCCGCCGGGTACTCGGTCGCGACGTCGAACGCGACGACGCGCCCGTCGGGCAGCGTCGTGCGCACTCGCGCCGGAGCGTACTGGTGCAGCTGCACGCCGTCATCGTCCGCCGTGGCGACGTACGCGTCCAGACTGGCGAAGGTGCGGGCGACGTTCGGCGGGCAGCACGACACCTCGAACCACGGCGCGCGCAGGGACGACGACGCCCGTGATGACGTGGCGTCCGGGTCGGCCGGCACCCCCGGAACCCGCTGATGCAGCGTATTGGCGTAGTAGAACGCCTTGCCGTCCGACGAAGGCGACGTCGCCACGACGTTGAACAGCGTGCGCTCGATCAGGTCGCCAAAGGCAGCGTCTCCTGTCGCCAGCAGCAGCCGCCACGAGAACATCACCGAGCCGATGCCCGCGCATGTCTCGGAGTAGGCGCGGTCGGTAGGCAGCTCCCAATCGTCTCCGAACGCCTCGTCCTGGTGGTGCGAGCCCTGGCCGCCGGTCACGTAGGTGCGCCGTTCGACGGTGCGTGCCCACTGCTGACGCAACGCAGAAAGCAGCGAGGCATCCGAGCGCTCGACCGCGACATCCGCGGCCCCCGCCGACAGATAGTTCGCCCGAACCGCGTGGCCGCGCAGCACCGACGCCTCCCGCACCGGAACATCGTCCTGGTAGTACTTCCGACCCCACTCGATGTCGCGCAGCGACCCTCGTCCGTGCCGCTCGATGAACAGTGCGGCCTGGTCGACGAACCGCTGCTCGCCCAGGGCGCGACCGAGTTCGGCGAGCCCGACCTCGACCTCGGCGTGCCCGCAGATCGCATCGCGTCCGTCCGCGCCGAACTCGCGGCACACCAGCTCCGCGGCACGCCGGGCGATCCCGATGAGACCGTCGTCGGCATCCGCTCGGGTGCGCGCACGGGCGACCGCGGCCTGGAACAGGTGGCCGAGGCAGTACAGCTCGTGCCCCCACTCCAGA
Organism: Microbacterium sp. M; assembly: GCF_045181065.1. Taxonomy (GTDB): domain Bacteria; phylum Actinomycetota; class Actinomycetes; order Actinomycetales; family Microbacteriaceae; genus Microbacterium. Next base: position 465,194 of record NZ_CP173721.1, read on the forward strand.
TCCGACCAGCGTGCGCCCTGGCCGGGTCGCCCGAACGCCGTGTTCAGGTAGCCGTCGGGCTCCTGGGCGGCGGCCACGCGGGCGACGATCGCGCGGAAGCGCTCCTCGAGGGGTGAGGATGCCGCGGCATCCGTCCGTCCGATCTCCCACGCGAGCGCCTCGAGGTACTTGTAGATCTCGGAGTCCGCGAACTCCCGCCCTCGGCGGCCGGCGGGCAGAGCGCCGGATGCCGCGAGATCGAAGTTGCCCAGCCAGCCCTCGGATTCCAGGCGGGATTCGATGTGCGCGAGTGTCGCCGAACCGTTCACGCGCTGGCGTTCGGCCCAGAACCCGCCGGTGATGGAGACCTCTTCGAGGCCGAGGGGGCGCAGTCGACCGTGGGAGGGGACGACGGGAGCGGAGATATGGGTCATGGTCATCCCTTGAAGGCGCCGGACATGAAGCCGCGCACGTAGTGCCGTTGGAGGATCAGGAAGAGGAGGATGCAGGGGAGTGCGAGGACGACGACCCCCGCCTCGGTGGCGCCGTAGTCGACGACGCCCTGCACCTGCCCTCGGAGGTTGGCGACGGCGAGCGGCAGCGTCATCCGGTTGGAGTCGCTGATGAGGATCAGCGGAGCCATGAAGTCGTTCCATGCGGTCAGGAACGCGAACAGCCCGACCGTGACGAGTCCCGGCTTGACCGCGGGGAGCAGCACACGCCACAGGGCGCTCCAGCTGGAGCATCCGTCGACCATCGCGGCTTCGTCCATCTCGCGCGGGATCGATTCGAACGAGATGCGCATCATGAACATCGAGAACGGCAGCTGGAACATCGTGATCACCAGGGCCACGCCGACGAGCGAGTTCTGCAGGCCGACCGAATTCAGGATCACGTACAGCGGGATCAGCAGCGTCGCGTACGGCACCATCAGGATCGCCAGCGTCAGCAGGAACAGCGCGTTCTTGCCGGGGAACGAGAACCGCGCGAACGCGTAGCCGCCCAGCAGCGAGATGAACAGGGTGAGGGCGACGGTCAGCACCGAGACGAACAGCGAATTGCCCAGGTACACCCAGATGCCGGCCTGGTACTCGCCGAGCGCGGCGTAGTTGCCGAAGCCCCAGCCGTCGGTCTGGCTCGTCCCGGCCAGCGGACTCACACTCGAGACGCCGGTCCAGATCAGCGGGTACAGGAAGATCACGGCCAGGGCCGTCGTGAACACCCAGTACGGGATGCCGTAGACGAGGCGCTTCGCCCTGGAGCGGTAGCGCGGGGCCGTCGGCTGGTGGTCCGGTGCGACGAGGGTGCGGGTCAGTGTCTGAGACATGGGATCGGCTCTCGACTCAGTTCTCATCCGGGCGCCGGAAGGCGCGCAGCTGGAAGACGTTGATGATGATGAGCGCCAGCAGCACGATCACCGAGAGGGCGCCGGCGATGCCGAGGCTGTTCTGCCCCTGGAACGCGACGTTGTAGATGAGCTGCACGACCGTCATGGTGCTGTTGTCCGGCCCGCCCTTGGTGAGGATGTAGAACTGCTCGAACGCGAGCAGCGACCCGGTCACGCACATCACGATGGTCAGGGCGAACGTCGGGCGCAGCAGCGGAACAGTGATGTCGCGGAAGGTCTGCCAGCGGCTCGCGCCGTCGATGCGGGCGGCCTCGTACACGTCGTCGGGGATGCCCTGCAGCCCCACGAGCATCAGCAGCATGTAGAACCCGGCGTAGCGCCACACGATCAGGAAGATCGTCGACCACAGTGCGCCCTCCGGTGTGCCGAGGAAGGTGATCCCCCAGGACTTCATGAGATCGGCGAAGGGGCCCGCGATGGGGGAGTACAGCACGTAGAACAGCAGCGATGCGGATGCCAGGCCCAGCGCGCTCGGGATGAGGAACGCCGTGCGCAGGAACCCCTTCCAGCGGGTGGATTCCTGGACGAGCAGTGCGAGGCCGAGGCCGAGGCCGATCAGCAGCACGGTCGCGATCAGGGTGTACTTCAGGGTGAACCAGATCGAGTCCCAGAACAGCCGGTGAGTGACGGCATCCACGTAGTTGTCGGGGAAGTTGACGCCCTGGTTGCCGCTCAGCAGCGGCCAGTCGGATGCCGACATCTGGAAGACGAGCACCAGCGGCACGATGAACAGGAGAGCGACGAAGATCGCCGTCGGGGCGGCGTACAGCCAGCCCTGCACGGGGCCGCCGTACCCGGTGCGCGAGCGCCGGCGGCCCCTGGGGAGTGCGGTCGAGGCCATGGTCACTGCGAGAGGATCGCGGTGATCTCGTCGTTGTCGGCGTCGACCGAGTCGGTGCCCTTGAGGACCGCGTTGCGCACGAGGTTCAGCCACGGGCTGCCGGGCGCGTTGAACGCCTGCTGGAAGTTGATCGCCACCGGGGTGTCGCCTTGAGCCGCCACCTCGTTGATCGTCACCAGACGAGGGTCGGCTGCGGCGTACTCGTTGTCGGCGAGGTCGCCGCGGGAGACGGCGTTGCCGTCCTGTGCGAGAACCTCGACCTGCGCTTGCTCCGACATCATCCAGTTCAGGAAGTTCCACGCCTGCGGGGACTGCTCCGAGTCCTTCGAGATGCCGATGCCGTCGCCGCCGACGAACGTGGATGCGCCGCCGTCGACGCCGGGCAGACCTGCCACGCCCGCGTCGAACTCGAGCGTGGGCAGCAGCGTCGCGGGGAACGGCATGACGCCGACCTTGCCCTCGCTGAACGCGGCGGTCCAGGTCGGACCCGCCTCATCCGTGGAGCTCGGCAGGATCGCGCCGGCCTCCTGAAGGCCGGCCCAGGTGTCGTAGACCTCCTGCGCGGCGTCTCCGTTCAGGAGCGACTCGGTTCCGTCCTCGCTCATGACCTCCTCGCCGGATGCCCAGATCGAGGGGAACCACGTGAACACGAGGCATCCGCCGCAGTTCAGACCCGTGGCAGTGCCGTACGTGTCCGGCTTGTTCAGCGCCTGCACGGCCTGAGCGGCGGACGCGAACTCTTCGAGCGTCGCCGGCGCCTTCTCGGGGTCGAGGCCGGCCTCGGCGAAGAGCTCCTTGTTCCAGAACAGCATGGACAGATCGAGCACGAACGGCAGCACGTGCTCCTTGTCCTCGTAGGTGCCGGCGGAGAGGTGGCCCTCGTTGATCGAATCCTTGAAGTCGAGGCCGTCGACCTGCTCGCTGATGTCGGCGAACAGCCCCTGCTGCACCCAGTTCGGCACATAGACGATGTCGGCCGCGAACAGGTCGGGCAGCCCGCCCGACCCGGCCGCCGCACCGACCTTGGCGACGTAGTCGTCGTTCGGGACGACCGTGAGCTCGACCTGGTTCTCGTGCGTCTCGTTGTACGCGTCGACCAGGAGCTTGGCCTGATGCTCCAGGGGAGCACGGGTCCACAGGGTCAGCGTCGACCCGTCGTCCACACCCTCCGCGGGGATGGGTTCGACCGGGCCCTGCGGGTCGCCACCGCTCGCGCAGGCGGCGAGCGAGCCGACCAGTGCTGCGGCGGTGGCGAAGGCGATGGCCGCACGTCTGATCGTGCGGCGTCGGGGGGTGTGCATGGGTGTGCCTCCTCGGCTCTTCCTCGAGCGGTTCGAGCGGATGCTGTCGATGGATTCCGGAGCCGGATCGAAAATCACCGAAACCCCTTTCGAAAAGGTATACCGTGTGAGTCATCGGGTGGTCAAGAGGTTGTCCGATAACCTTTCAGCAACAGGTCGGCACGCAGGAGGATGCGGTGGCAGCAGGCGAGACCGCGGCGAAGGCCGCGACGCTCAATGACGTCGCGCTGCGTGCCGGCGTCTCGATCGCCACGGCATCCAAAGCGCTCAACGACCGCGGCGATGTCGCGGCCGCGACCCGCGCCCGAGTGCTCGCGGCGGCTGAGGAGCTGGCGTTCACCCCCAACGCGATGGCGAGGGGCCTGCTGGCGGGTCGGACCGGGACCGTCGGTCTGCTCACGAGCGATCTCGAGGGACGGTTCATGCTGCCGATCCTCATGGGGGCGGAGGATGCGTTCGGCGCAGGACGGATCAACGTCTTCCTGTGCGACGCGCGCGGCGATGCGATCCGCGAGCAGCATCACCTCCGCGAACTGCTCAGTCGACGCGTCGACGGGATCATCGTCGTCGGCCGGCAGACCGACCCACGGCCTTCGCTGGGGCAGGGCATCCCTGTGCCGGTGGTCTACGCCTACGCCCCATCGGATGATCCGCGCGACCTGTCGCTCACGCCGGACAACGTCGAGGGCGGCCGGCTCGCGGTCGAGCATCTGCTCGCGTGCGGGCGGCGGCGCATCGCGCACATCTCCGGCGACCCCTCGTACGCGGCGGCGCAGGACCGCCTGACGGGGGCGCGGGCGGCGCTCGCCGATGCCGGGCTCGAGCTCGTCGGAGCGCCGATGTTCTCGGAGTGGAGCGAGCACTGGGGGCGGGATGCCGCGGCGCTGCTGCTGCAGCGGCATCCGGAGATCGATGCGATCTTCTGCGGGTCGGATCAGATCGCGCGCGGCGCGCTCGATTCGGCGCGCGACCTCGGGCGGTCCGTGCCCGACGACCTCGCCGTCATGGGTTACGACAACTGGGAGGTCCTCGCGACCAACTCCCGCCCCGAGCTCACGAGCATCGACGCCAACCTGCAGCAGCTCGGCCGTCAGGCGGCGCAGCGCGTGTTCGACGCGATCGACGGCGTGAACATCGGTTCAGGGACGCGGACCCTGCCGGTGCGGCTGATGATCCGCGGGTCGACGATCGCCCGGCGGTAGGACGGGGCCGCGCCGCCTCGGTGCCTCACACGTGGTCGCGCCAGGAATGCTGCGGGTCGAAGCCCAGTACGCGCCGCGCCTTCTCGATCGAGAGCAGGGTCTCGTTGGGCCCGACCTCCCGGGTCACCGGCACACCGGGAAACACTTCGGCGATGAGCTCGGCATTCGGGCGTGACATCACGGTGTCGGCGGCCGCGATGATGAACCGGTCGAACCCAGGGGCTGCGGCCTCGAGCGCGCGCTGCACGGCCTGCGCCCCGTCGCGGGCGTCGATGTAGCCCCAGAGGTTCCACTTGCGCCGCAGGGCGTCGTCATCGAAGGACGGGAAGTCCGCATAGTCCTCCGGGTCCATCACGTTCGAGAAGCGCAGCGCGGTGATCGAGACATCCGGATGCCAGCGCACCAGCTCGGTCGCCAGCTGCTCCTCCAGCGTCTTCACCAGCGAGTACACGGACTCCGGGCGCGCCGGGTACTCCTCGTCCACCGGGATGTACGGCGGTGGAGCGTCGAACGGCAGCCCGAGCACGGTCTCGCTGGATGCGTAGACGATGCGCTGGATGCCGAGGCGCACCGCCGCCCAGAACACGTTGAACGTCGCAGGCATGTTGTTGTGGAACGTCGCGACATCGCTGCGGATGCCTGGCGCAGGGATCGCACCGAGGTGCACGACCGCGTCGATGCCGTTGTGCCGATCGCCGACCGCGGTGAACGCGTCGACGACCTGGCCGTAGTCGGTGAGATCGACCTGGACGAAGTCGGGGCCGCGGGTGCCCGCGACATCCATGCCGATGACGTCGTAGCCGCTTGCGCGCAGCTCCCTCGCGACGACACGGCCGAGCTTGCCTGATGATCCGGTGAGTGCGATGCGCATGCGTCCAGAGTGCCACGACCCGCCGCCTCACGGCGACGGCCCTAGACTCATCGCGATGAGCGAGACGAGAACCGACGGCACCCGCACGGTCGGCGTGCGCGAGGTCGCCGCGCTCGCCGGAGTATCCCGGCAGACCGTCTCCCGGGTGCTCAACGACCATCCGGAGGTCGCGGCGAGCACCCGCGAACGCGTGCTCGCCGCCATGGACGAACTCGGCTATCGGATGAACAACGCCGCCCGCGCACTAGGCACGCGGCGCACGCGCACGCTCGGCATCCTCGCCTCCGACGCCCTGCAGTACGGCCCGTCGCGGAGCATCGCAGCCATCGAGTCCAGCGCTCGCGAGGCCGGGTACTGGGTGAGTGCGGCCTTCGCGGATGCCGCGGATGATGCCGCGGTCGCCTCCGCCGTCGATCACTTGATCGCGCAGGGCGTCGAGGGGATCGTCGTCGTCGCGCCGCATGCCAGGACGCTCGTCGCTCTGGACATCTCGCGCATCGGCATTCCCGTCGTCACGCTGCACTCCGCGGGGCGCGGCGCCCGAGGTCTTTCCGTCGACCACGCCGCCGGTGCGCGGCTCGCCGTGGCTGCGCTGGCGGATGCCGGCCACACCCGCATCGCGCATCTGGCCGGTCCCGTCGACTGGCTCGAGGCCGAATCGCGGGTGGAGGGGTTCCAGGCCGAGCTCGCCGACCGCGGCCTGCCGGTCGGCCCCGTGCTGGTGGGCGACTGGACGGCCCGCTCCGGATACGACGCTGCCGGCGAGATCCGTGCCGCAGGCGTCACGGCGGTGTTCGCGGCCAACGACCAGATGGCGCTCGGGCTGCTGACCGGGCTGCGCGAGGCCGGCCTCGATGTGCCCGGCGACGTCAGCGTCGTCGGCTTCGACGACATCCCCGACTCGGCGTACTACTGGCCGCCGCTCACGACGGTTCGGCAGGACTTCGGCGAGCTCGCCCGCCGTGCGGTTGCGACGCTGATCTCGGGGGCGGATGCCGCGGCATCCGATCTCGCACCCGTCGCGCCGGTCCTCGTGCCGCGTGCATCCGTCGCGCCCCCGCGGTGAGCACCGGCCCACCGCCTTGACGCCGTCACCCCCGCATGGGACACTACTGTGACCGGTCACAGTGACCGGTGAGTCCGCCGCATGATGAGGTATCCGTGAGCAACGAAGCCCCTGTCTTCGCCCCTGAGATCGAAGCCGCCATTCAGACCGTCCGGGAGGACGTCGCCCGACTGCACGGAGAACTGGTCCGGTACGAGCTGATCGTGTGGACGGGAGGCAACGTCTCCGGCCGCGTCCCCGGTGCCGATCTGTTCGTGATCAAGCCGTCCGGCGTGAGCTACGACGACCTGACGCCTGACAACATGATCCTGTGCGACCTGGACGGCACTGTCATCCCCGGCACCGCCGGCAGCGACCGGAGCCCATCCAGCGACACCGCGGCGCACGCCTACGTCTACCGCAACATGCCCGACGTCGGGGGCGTCGTGCACACCCACTCGACCTTCGCCGTCGCGTGGGCCGCACGCGGTGAGGAGATCCCCTGCGTCATCACGGCCATGGCCGACGAGTTCGGCGGTCCCATCCCGATCGGCCCGTTCGCGATCATCGGCGACGACTCCATCGGTCGCGGCATCGTGCAGACCCTCACCGGACACCGCTCGCGCGCCGTCCTCATGCAGAACCACGGACCGTTCACGATCGGCGTCGATGCGAAGGATGCCGTCAAGGCCGCCGTCATGGTCGAGGACGTCGCCCGCACCGTGCACTACGCCCGCGAGGCCGGCCCGCTGATCCCGATCCCGCAGGAAGCGATCGACAGCCTGTTCAACCGGTACCAGAACGTGTACGGCCAGAACTCGGACGCCCGCCGATGACCGCGCGCGACGACCTCCTCGAGGGGCGCACGAGCCTGGGCATCGAGTTCGGCTCGACCCGCATCAAGGCGTGCCTGATCGGCTCCGACGCCACCGAGGTCCTCGCCACGGGGTCGTTCTCGTGGGAGAACCGCCTCGAGGACGGCCTCTGGACCTACGCGATCGACGAGGTGTGGCAGGGCCTGCAGGCCGCGTTCGCCGACCTCGTCGCCGACGCGCACGACCGCTACGGCGTGAAGCCCGCGACCTTTGGCGCCATCGGCATCTCGGCCATGATGCACGGCTACCTCGCCTTCGACGAGGCCGGCGACCTGCTCGTCCCGTTCCGCACCTGGCGCAACACGAACACGGGTGTCGCGGCCGCCGAGCTGACCGAACTGCTGGGCGTGAACATCCCGCTGCGCTGGTCGATCGCGCACCTGCACCAGGCCGTCACGGATGCCGAGGCGCACGTCCCGCAGCTCGACTTCGTCACGACCCTCGCCGGTTACGTGCACTGGAAGCTCACCGGCGAACGGGTCCTGGGCGTCGGCGACGCCTCTGGGATGTTCCCGATCGACTCGGCCACCGGCGACTACGACTCCCGCATGATCGCGGCCTACGACGAGCGCGCCGCCGACCGGCTTCCGGCTCCGGTGACGAACCTGCTCCCCGCCGTGCTCTCCGCCGGCGCTGCGGCCGGAACGCTGACGGCCGAGGGCGCGGCCCTGCTCGATCCGACCGGGGCGCTGCAGCACGGCATCCCGCTGTGCCCGCCCGAGGGCGACGCCGGAACAGGCATGGTCGCGACGAACTCGGTCGCCCCCAGGACCGGCAACGTGAGCGCAGGCACGAGCATCTTCGCGATGGTCGTGCTCGAGCACCCGCTGGCCGAGGTCCACCACGAGCTCGACCTCGTCACGACTCCCGCCGGCGACGCCGTCGCCATGGTGCACTGCAACAACGGCGCCAGCGAGCTGGCCGCCTGGGCGGGGCTCTTCACGCGCTTCTCGGCCGCGGCGGGACAGCCGCTGGACGACGACGCCGTGTTCGACACCCTCTTCCGCGAAGCGCTCGAAGGCGAAGCGGATGCCGGTGGCCTGATCGCGTACAACCACCTCGCGGGTGAGCCGATCGCCGGCCTCACCGAGGGGCGGCCGCTGTTCGTGCGCACGTCGGACAGCGCCTTCACGCTGGCCAACTTCATGCGCGCGCAGCTGTACGGCGTCTTCGGAACGCTCGCGCTGGGCATGCAGGTGCTCGCCGCCGAGGGCGTGGGCCTGGACCGCATGTTCGCGCACGGCGGCATGTTCCGCACCGCGGGTGTCGCCCAGCGCTTCCTCGCCGGAGCGCTGAACGCCCCCGTTGCCGTGGGAGAGCTCGCCAGCGAGGGCGGGGCGTGGGGCATCGCGGTGCTCGCGTCGTACCTCGCGCACGCACAGGACACCGACCTCGGCACGTTCCTCGACGAGAGCGTGTTCGCCTCGGCATCCCTCTCCACAGCCGACCCCGACCCGGCTGACGTCGCCGGATTCACCACCTACCTCGACCGCTACCGGGCGGGTCTGGCCATCGAGGCCGCCGCCACAGAGAACCTCTGAAGGATTCTGAAATGCCCAAGCTCACCACCTCCCTCGACGGCTACGAGGTCTGGTTCCTCACCGGAAGCCAGCACCTGTACGGACCCGAGACACTCGCGCAGGTCGCCGAGCAGTCCCAGCAGATCGCTTCGCTTCTGGATGCCGCGGGCGACGTCCCCGTGAAGATCGTCTGGAAGCCGGTGCTGACCGACTCCGCCGCGATCAAGAAGGCAGCCCTCGAGGCCAACGCCGACGACAACGTCATCGGCCTCGTCGCCTGGATGCACACGTTCAGCCCCGCGAAGATGTGGATCGCCGGCCTCGACGCGCTGCAGAAGCCGCTCGCGCACCTGCACACGCAGGCCAACGTCGAGCTCCCCTGGGCCGACATCGACTTCGACTTCATGAACCTGAACCAGGCCGCGCACGGCGACCGCGAGTTCGGCTACATCCAGACCCGACTGGGCGTGCCGCGCAAGACGATCGTCGGACACGCATCCGACCCGCGGGTGCAGCAGGAGTTGGGCACCTGGCAGCGCGCCGCGGCCGGCCTCGCCGCCTCGCGTTCGCTCAAGCTCGCCCGCTTCGGCGACAACATGCGCTTCGTCGCCGTCACCGAGGGCGACAAGACCGAAGCCGAACTGCGCTTCGGCGTCCAGGTCAACACCTGGGGCGTCAATGAACTGGCCGAGGCGGTCGCCGCGGCATCCGAGTCCGACATCGACGCCCTCGTCGCCGAGTACGAAGAGCTCTACGAGGTCGTCCCCGAGCTGCGCAAGGGCGGCGAGCGGCACCAGTCGCTGCGCGACGGCGCCGCGATCGAGATCGGCCTTCGGTCGTTCCTGGAGGAGGGCGGCTTCGGCGCCTTCACCACGAGCTTCGAGGACCTCGGCGAGCTGAAGCAGCTGCCGGGCCTCGCGGTGCAGCGCCTCATGGCCGAGGGCTACGGCTTCGGCGCCGAGGGCGACTGGAAGACCGCCGTCCTGGTCCGCATCGCGAACGTGATGGGTGCCGGCCTCCCCGGTGGCGCGAGCCTCATGGAGGACTACACCTACGACATGACCCCTGGTGACGAGCTGATCCTCGGCGCGCACATGCTCGAGGTGTCGCCGTCGCTGACCACGGCCAAGCCGACGCTCGAGATCCACCCGCTGGGCATCGGCGGCAAGGACAACCCGGTCCGCCTGGTCTTCACCGCGGATGCCGGACCAGCCGTCGTCGTCGCCATGAGCGACATGCGCGATCGGTTCCGCCTCACCGCGAACGTGGTCGAGAACGTCGAGCCGCGGGCCTCGCTGCCGAAGCTCCCCGTCGGCCGTGCCGTCTGGAAGCCCGCGCCCGACTTCAACACGTCGGCCGCCGCCTGGCTGACCGCCGGGGCCGCGCACCACACCGTCATGTCGACGGCGGTCGGGCTCGAGGCCTTCCGCGACTTCGCCGAGATGGCCGAGGTCGAGCTGCTCGTCATCGACGAGGACACCACGCTGGTCGAGTTCCAGAAGCAGGTCCGCTGGAATCAGGCCTACTACCGTCTCGCGCAGGGGCTGTGATGTCGGCGGACACGGAACCGGTCTCCGGCGCGCAGTTCGAGATCGCCGCGCACGGCTACCGCGCGGTCATCGCCTCGATCGGCGCCTCGCTGCGCGTGCTCGCGTTCGAGGGGCGCGACCTCGTCGTGCCGTTCGAGGCGGATGAGGTGCGCCCCGGATACCGCGGGACGACCCTCGCTCCTTGGCCGAACCGCATCGTCGACGGCCGTTACTCGTTCGCCGGAGTCGAGCACCAGCTCGCCCTGACCGAGCCGGGCCGCAGCCAGGCGCTGCACGGCCTGCTGTCGTGGGCGGACTTCCGTCCTCGGGTCGTCGAGGCCGACCGGGTCGTGCTCGTCGCGGTCATCCCGCCGCAGGACGGGTATCCGTTCCGCGTCGAGGTGTCCAGCGAATACGCGCTCGACGCCGACGGTCTGCAGCAGACGGTCACGGCCCGCAACCTCGGTGCGGATGCCGCGCCGTGGGGCACGGGACCGCACCCGTACCTCGTGGCCGGCGCCGGCCACGTGGACGACTGGACGTTCGCGCTTCCGGCATCCGAAGTCCTGACGGTGACGCCCGACCGGCTCAGCCCGGTCGCGGTCGAGCCGGTGACCGATCACCCGGAGTGGGACTTCCGGTCCGCGCGGGAGATCGGCGACGTGTTCATCGACCACGCGTTCACGTCGCTGTCGTACGAGGAGGGCATCTCCGAGGTGCGCCTCACCACGGCCGACGGCACCGGCGTCGCGATGCGCTGGGATGAGGCCTGCCCGTGGGTGCAGGTGCACACCGCCGACACCGGCGTCGACGCGACTCATCGGATCGGCCTGGCGGTCGAGCCGATGACGTGCCCGCCGGACGCGTTCAACTCCGGCGTCGACCTCGTCGTGCTCGAGCCTGGTGCGTCGCACGAGGCATCCTGGCGGATCGCCGCGCTGTGACCGTGTCGCGACCGCCGATGGGGTGGAACAGCTGGGACTGCTACGGCACCACAGTCACCGAGGCCGAAGTCATCGCCAACGCCGAGTTCATGGCCGAGCATCTGCTGCGCTTCGGCTGGGACACGATCGTCGTCGACATCGACTGGGCCGACCCCACCGCGCGGTCGCACGGCTACAACGCCGACGCACCGCTGCACCTCGACGAGCACGGCCGGCTGATCCCCGACCCGGAGCGCTTCCCGAGCTCAGCCGGTGGGGCGGGCTTCGGCCCTCTCGCCGCGCGCGTGCACGAGCTCGGCCTGCGCTTCGGCATCCACACCATGCGGGGCATCCCGCGGCGGGCGGTCGCGCAGGATCTGCCGATCCTCGGCACCGACGTGCGGGCATCCGACGTCGCCGACGCGACCAACGTGTGCGAGTGGAATCCCGACATGGTGGGACTCGACCACACCAACCCGGCGGCGCAGGCGTACTACGACTCGACCCTCGCTCTGTACGCCGAGTGGGGCGTCGACTTCATCAAGGCCGACGACATGCTGTGGCCGTACCAGGCGGCGGATGTCTCGGCATACGCCGCGGCGATCACGGCGTCCGGCCGGGACATCGTCCTGAGCCTGTCGCCCGGGCGCGACCTGTCGCTCGAGCGGCTGGATCACCTCCGCGCGCACGCCGACATGTGGCGCATCTGCGACGACCTGTGGGACCAGTGGTCGGATGTCGAGGCGAACTTCGCGCGTTTCGCGCGGTGGGCTCCGTTCGCGGGCGCCGAAGGCTGGCCGGACGGCGACATGCTGCCGCTCGGGCGCATCGGCATCCGTGCCGAGCGCGGCGAGCCCCGCGACGACCGGCTCACCCCGGACGAGCGTGTGGCGCTGCTGACGCTGTGGATCATCGCCCGCTCGCCGCTCATGATCGGCGGCGATCTGCCCTCGTCCGATCCGGCGACGATCGCGCTGTTCCAGAACGCCGATGTGCTCGCGGTGCTGTCGGGCTCCACGCGCAACCGCGAGGTCTTCCGTGAGGGCGCTCTCGTGCTGTGGGCCGCCGATGGACAGGACGGCGAGCGCTACGCCGCCGCCTTCAATCTCGGCTCCGTTCCCCTGGACGCGGTTCTGGATGCCGGAAACATCGGCTTCCCGGCATCCGGCGTCGCGAGCGAACTGTGGACCGGCCGCGAGGTGCCGCTCGAACCGGTCGCCGTGCAGAGCGATGCCGCTCGCGGCGTGGCGCCGGGGAGTGCTGCGGTGCGGGTGACGCTTCCGGTGCACGGCGCAGCGCTGCTGCGGATCTGACCCCGATCAGACGGCATCCTCGGACCCGTTGCGACCGACGCGGGGCTTGCCGTTCGGGGTGCTCGACTGGTTGGATGTGTGTTGACGTCAACTGTTGACGTCAACACACCCGTTCGACGGGTGCCTCATCCACAAGGGAGTGCGAATGACGAAGTCGACCCGCGCCGCGCTGGCAGTCTGTGCCGCGGCAGTGCTGACTGTTGCGGCGGTGGCACCCGCTCATGCCGCCGTGCCGATCGGAGATCCGGTGACGTACACCGCGTATCCGGCGATCCAGGACCCTGGGTCCAGCGCCGCCGGCTATTTCCAGCCGTACTGGTTCGACGACAACGGCGCGCACATCCAGGCGCACGGCGGCGCGGTCGTCAGCGCGCAGGAGCTCGGGGTCGAGGGCGGCGACGTCGTCACCGGTGCGGAAGACGGGCGCACGGTCTACTACTGGTATGGCGAGGACCGCAGCAACGGCTACTACGGCAGCCCAGGGGTGCACGCGTACAAGTCCTACGACACCCTCAACTGGACCGATGAGGGCATCGTGCTGCGCTCGGTCTCGGACGCCTCCGAGTTCGAGACCGACTACTTCGACGCCCTGTACGACACCGTCGACGACGCGGGCCAGCCGCGCACCGAGCGCATCGCCGAGTTGAACCACCACCTCAACACGAGCGACGCGGCCGAGTACACGACGATCTTCGAGCGCCCCAAGGCGCTGTACAACGAGAGCACCGGCAAATGGGTGCTGTGGTGGCACTCGGACGGGCAGACGACGCCGGGCGGCAGCATGTACGCCCGCTCGATGGCCGGAGTCGCCGTCTCCGACAGCCCGACAGGTCCGTTCCGGATGACGGGGGTCTACCGGATGCCGAACCGCACCGACTACAAGGCCTGCATCTCGGCCGCGGTACCCGGTCAGGCCCGCGACATGACCGTCTTCCAGGACGACGACGGTACCGCGTACATCTCCTACTCGTCCGAGGAGAACCGCTCGCTGTACATCGCCGAGCTCGATTCCTCGTACACGAACGTCACGCACACCACGGGCACCGACATGGTCGACGCCGGGCAGTACTCCGAGGACGGCCGCTTCCCGTACATCTTCGCCGACGGCACGGCGGAGGCGCCGGTGCGCGGCGAGGACTTCCAGATCGTCAAGGAGTGCGGCATGCTCGAGGCGCCGGCGCTCTTCCAGCACGGCGGGAAGTACTACGCCGTCGCGTCCGGTGCGACCGGATGGGCGCCGAACCCGCAGACGTATCACACGGCCGACAGCATCCTCGGCACCTGGATCCGCGGGGTGGAAACCGATGACGCCTACGAGAACGTCGCCTACAACTCCATCCCCGAGGGCGGTGACGGTCTGCTCTCGATCGGCGACACCCGCCGGACGACCTTCGGTTCGCAGTCCACGAACGTGCTCGACCTCGGCGGCGGACGCTTCGTCTACATGGGCGACCGATGGAACTCCGGCGCCGCCGATTCCACCTACGTCTGGCTGCCCATCACGATCGGCGAGAACGGCCGCGCCGAGATGCGCAACCCCGCGGTCGAGGATCCGACCCGCTGGGCGGACGGCTGGGATGCCACATATTTCGACTCCCACGGCCTCGGCACGCAGATCTGGAGCGTCACGGACGACCGGCTCCCCGAGGCTGTCGAGCCGGGCGAGGACTTCTCGGATGCCCTGCCCGCCAGGGTTCCCGTGAAGGTCGGCGAGACCACGGTCGAGACGGCCGTGACTTGGAGCGCCACGTCGTTCGGCGAGCGCGGCACGCAGACGATCACCGGCACGCTCGCGGCCGATGCGGACTTCACCGAGGGCCGCACCTTCGCCCGCACGATCGAGGTGGCCACTCCCGGCGTCGTGAACCTCGCACCCGGGTCGGCGGTGTCGGCATCCAGCCGGGTCGATCTCGCCCCCACGGTCGCCGACGGAAACGTCAAGGGCAAGGGCTGGGACGACTGGGTCGGCGGCGGCGCGTACCCCACCTCGAGCTGGCTGTCGTTCTCCTGGCCGCTCGCCCAGGACGTCGACGAGGTCGTCGTGCACACGTACAAGGACGGCGCCGGCGCGACCTGGCCGTCGCACGTCGCGGCCGAGTATCTGGATGCCGCCGGCGACTGGGTCCCGGCCGACGTCGGTGTCGATATCGCACAGGATGCCGCGGCATCCGCTCCTGTGGCGACGCTGGACCTCGCGGACCTGCCGCAGACCAACGGGGTGCGGCTGCGGCTGACGACCGCGACCAACACCTGGCAGTCGATCTCGGAGGTGCAGATCTGGGGTGCCGACGGCATCGACGACATCTGCGCGGCCGAGGGCACGACGGTGTCGGCGAGCTTCCATCAGACCGAGTGGGTGACGATGCCGGCGCAGAACGCGTGCGACGGCTCTGCGACGACCTCGTGGTCGACGTGGACCGGCGGCACGCCGAAGGACACGGCGACCTTCACGGTCGAGCCGGCCGCCGCGGCGGTCGTCGATCGCGTCGGATTCACGAACGTCGAGGGGACGATCGCGGGCGTCGGCGTCGAGTACCGCGATGCGCAGGGCACGTGGCACGCGACGAGCGCACAGGATGTCGCACCCGGCGCGAACGGCAAGCCGACGACGATCCTGTTCGACCCCGTGCTCATTTCCGCCGTGCGCCTCACTTTCGCAACCCCGGGCTCGTATCTGAAGATCCCCGTCCTCGCGGTCGGAACGGCGCCCTCGGACGTCGTGCCCGCGGTGGTCACCCGCTGCGTCGCCGGGAAGGTGCAGCTCGTCTCGACGGTGCACAACAGCGGTGCCGGAACGACGGATGCCGTCGTCGAGACGCCGTTCGGCCGGCGCGTGATCGAGGCGGTCGCCCCTGCCGGCACCGGCCAGGCCGTGGCCGCGACCAAGAAGCCGTCCGTCGAGGCCGGCGAGATCACGATGACGGTCGGGGAGGCGTCGGTGACCGCCGGGTACGCCGCGGCGACCTGCGGATAGCCCCAGCCCAGTTCGAATCGCTCGAATGACCCTGGAATCCCCCGGGAACGGTCATTCGAGCGATTCGAACGCTTCCCGGGACCGGGGAAGGCGAGACAGGAGGCGTAGGGTTCAAGGGTGAGCAGCACCACCGGACGCGTGACGATCGCGGACATCGCCGCTCGCGCAGGCGTCTCCATCGGTGCGGTGTCGTTCGCGCTCAACGGCCGCAAGGGAGTCTCCGCCGAGACTCGTCAGCGCATCCTCGCGGTCGCCGATGAGCTCGGCTGGGCGCCCGCCAGTGCCGCCCGCTCGCTCGCCGGCGCCA
This sequence comes from Microbacterium sp. M, assembly GCF_045181065.1. Classification (GTDB taxonomy): domain Bacteria; phylum Actinomycetota; class Actinomycetes; order Actinomycetales; family Microbacteriaceae; genus Microbacterium. The sequence goes on from NZ_CP173721.1 coordinate 481,282, forward strand.
AGACCGCGACGTTCGGACTCGTGCTCGCCCGCGATCCGCGCAACCTCGGCGTCGAGTCGTTCTACATGCAGTTCCTCGCCGGCATCGAGTCCGAGCTGTCTCTGCGCAACCACGGTCTGCTGCTCCAGGTCGTCCCCGACATCGAGAGCGAGCTCGAGACCCTGCGCGGCTGGCACAAGGCCCGCCGTGTGGACGGCGTGATCGTCACGGACGTGCGCGTCGATGATCCACGCATCGCCTATCTGGCCAAGACCCCGACCCTTCCCGTCGTGGTCGTCGGCGATCCGAGCGTCGCCGACGGGCTGACCACGGTCGGCACCGACGACGCCACCGCAGCCAGGGAAGCGGTACGCCACCTGGTCGGACTCGGGCATCGGCGCATCGCGCGCGTCGCGGGCCTGGTCGAGCTCGCGCACACCCGCCTCCGCGACGAAGCCTTCCTCGATGAGATGCGCCTGCAGGATGCCGAGCCCATCGTGCTGCACACCGACTTCACCCCTGCAGAGGGCGTCGAGGCGACCAGGGCGGTGCTGACCGGCCCGAACGCTCCGACGGCGATCATCTACGACAACGACATCATGGCTGTCGCCGCGCTCGGCGTCGCAGCGCAGCTCGGCATCCGCGTACCCGATGAGCTGTCGATCGTCGCGTGGGACGACTCGGTGCTGTGCCAGCATTCGTACCCCCGGCTGACCTCACTGAGTCACGACGTCGTCAACTTCGGGGCGCACGTGGCGCGCCGGCTGTTCGACGTCGTCGGGGGAGCGGCGCCGGAGGCCGACCTGGACTCCACGCCCGTGCTGCAGCCGCGTGAGTCCACGGGGCCCTCGCCCCGCTGAGCTCGGTTCACCGCGCGTTCGAGTGCGAACAGCTCCCGCTCGAGTAATGGGGTCATGGTGCGTTCCGCTCGTGCGGCGGGCGTTCGCCCGTGCCGCGCTCGACGATCCAGGTCGGCAGGACGATCCGTCGTGGCGGGCCCGCGGGGTCGCTCATGCGCTCCATGGCCAGGCGCGCGGCCTGGCGTCCGATCTCGATCGGATCGTAGGTGATCACGGAAACACCGATGACGTCCGCAGTGTCGAAGTCGTCGAAGCCGATCAACGCGGTGCGCGTGTCGTCTCGTGCGCGCATGGCGCGAAGCGCGCCGATCGTCATGCGGTTGTTGCCGGTGATGATCGCCGTGGGCGCGTCGTCCGAGTCGAGCAGCTCGCCGATGGTCGTGTCGGCGCGTTCCGTGCGGTCATCGCTCAGGCGACACCAGGCCGCGGTGTCCTCGATCCCCGCCTCGGACATTGCGGCGCGGTAGCCCGCCAGCCGATCCGCCTGCGTCGACACGCCTGCGGGGTTGCACACGTAGCCGATGCGGCGATGCCCGAGTGCCAGCAGTCGTCGGGTCGCCTCATGCACGACGCGGTGGTTCTCGAGCACGATCGCATCGGCGAGGACGTTCGTCGCGTCGCGGTCGATGGAGATCACCGGGGTGCCGAGCTGTCGCTCGCCCTCGAGATACGCCTGATCGTCCGCCACGGGAATGATCAGCAGGGCACCGACCCGCTGCCCCAGGAGCGCATCGACCACCCTGGCCTCGCCCTCGGCGGTGTCATCGGTCGTAGCGAGCAGCAGATGGTGGCCGTGCGGGGCGATCTCGGCCTCGATGCCCGAAGCGACCTTGTAGTAGAACGGGTTGCCGAATTCGCCCATCACGAACCCGACGGTGTCGGTGCCGCCGCCTCGCCGCAGATGCTGGGCGAGCGTGTTCGGACGGAAGCGCAGGCGCGTCGCAGCGGCCTGCACGCGCTGCGCGGTCTCGGCCCCCACGATCTCCGGCTGATTGAACACCCTCGACACGGTCTTCGCGCTGACCCCGGCCAGGCGCGCGACATCGTCGAGGGTGGCGCGAGGCTGCACAGTCGTCATCGGAAGGGCTCTCGTTCGGAGGCGTGAATGCGCTCCATCGTAGCCACGAATATCCGCATGACAACGACGGACAGACGGACGCACCGTTCCGTCGCAAGAATCTCCATCGCGAAAAAGTCCAGATAAGCGGGAAGAAACCGCGGCACCTCCGTGGTCCGGAAATCCACGATATTTCACTAAAGCGCTTTACATCCGGCCATGTCTGTCCTACGCTGACATCCACATCCGGCGGCGAGGATCTTTTCGCGATCCGCTGGCCGGCTGCCACCACATCAAGGGAGATTCACATGGCATCACGCAAGGCAATGGCTGGCCTTGTCGTCGCAGCGACGACCACAGCGCTCCTGCTCACCTCGTGCTCGAGCGGCGGCGGTTCCGGTGACGCGGACAACGCGATCGACGGCGAGGTGAAGGGCGACATCAAGGTCGTCACCTGGCGCACCGACCTCGTCGAGGACGGCACCCTCGAGGCATACGCCGAGGACTTCAACAAGGAGTACCCCGACGTGAAGGTCACGTTCGAGGGCATCACCGACTACGCGGGCGAGATGCTCACCCGTATGAGCACGAGCAATTACGGCGACGTCATCGGCATCCCCGCGATCCAGCCAGACCAGTACGAGCAGTTCCTCGAGCCGCTCGGCGACACGGCCGATTTCGAGGACACCTACCGGTTCCTTCCGGCGGCGAGCTACGAGGGCACCCAGTACGGCATCGCCTTCGGCGGCAACGCGAACGGCGTCGTCTACAACAAGAAGATCTTCGAAGCGGCCGGCGTCTCCGAGCTGCCGACCAGCGAAGACGAGTGGCTGGACGCACTGCAGAAGGTCAAGGACTCGACCGAGGCCGTTCCGATGTACACGAACTACAAGGACGGCTGGCCGCTGACCCAGAGCTTCGGCAACCTGGGCGGCATCACGAACGACCCGGATGCTCCGATCACCCTCGCAGAGGACCCGGCGCCGTGGACCGAGGGCACCGACATGTACGCGATCGACGGTCTGCTGTACGAGACGGTCGCCGCCGGTCTCACCGAGGCCGACCCGCTGACGACGAACTGGGAGCAGTCCAAGGTCGACCTCGGCACGGGCAAGATCGCCACGATGCCGCTCGGTTCCTGGGCCATCTCGCAGATCAAGCAGGCAGCCGAGGACAACGGGGCCTCCGCGGACGACATCGGCTTCATGGCCTTCCCCGCCAACGTCGATGGCACCCAACTGGCCGTCATCGGCGGCGATTACAACCTCGCCGTCAGCAAGCACTCGAAGTCGAAGGCCGCCGCCTGGGCGTGGATCCAGTGGGTCGTGTCCGAGTCCGGCTACACCGAGACGCAGGGCATGGTCTCTCCGCTGAAGGATGCGCCTCTGCCCGAGTCGCTCGCCGATTTCGAGGCGGCCGGCGTCGAGCTCATGGAGATCAACGCGGCACCCGCCGGCAAGGAGGGCCTGCTGAACGAGGTCTCCAGCGACTCCCAGATCGACCTGTACGGCCCGATCTACCGTCAGAAGCTCATCGATGTCGCGCGCGGCGCTGCCGACGGTGACAAGGCGAGCTACTTCGCCGAGCTGAACGAGCGCTGGGGCGCTTCGGTCGAGAAGCTCGCGGGCTGAGACAGAGGGCGGCAGAGACATGGCCATCGCAACACCGGGCGCGGCACCCGCCGACAGCACTGCCGCCCTCTCCACCGTCACACGGAAGGGTCGGTTCGGCGGCGTGCGCCGTCGCACCGACCCGACCCGCGGCGGGGCCGCGGGCAAGAGTCCGCTCCAGAAGCTCACCCCCTGGTTCTTCCTCGCCGGGGCGGTCGGACTCCTCCTGCTGTTCACCTACTGGCCGGCGCTGAACCTGTTCTACTTCAGCGTCACGGACTGGGACGGCATCGACCTCGAGAAGAACTTCATCGGGCTGGACAACTACGTCGAGGTGTTCACCGACCCGCGCATCTTCTCGGTGTTCGGCGTCAGCCTCTACTACTTCGCGGCGTCCTTCGCACAGATGGCGATCGCGCTGTACTTCGCCACGATCCTGAGCTTCTCGACGCGGTTCTCGAGCCTGTTCCGCGGCATCCTGTTCTTCCCCTACCTGATCAACGGCGTCGCGATCGGCTTCGTCTTCCTCTATCTGTTCCAACCGGGCGGGACGCTCGACACCGTGCTCGGCTGGTTCGGCATGGTCGATCCTCCGCAGTGGCTCGGCGACCCGGACATCGTCAACTGGTCGCTCTCAGGCACCTCGGTGTGGCGCTACACCGGCATGAACTTCGTGCTCTTCCTCGGCGCCATCCAGTCCATCCCGCACGACCTGTACGAAGCGGCCGACCTCGACGGTGCCAGCAGGTGGCAGCAGTTCTGGGCCATCATCTTCCCCGGCATCCGACGGGTGATCGGACTCTCGTTCATCCTCGCGATCTCCGGCAGCCTCGCCGTCTTCGAGATCCCGTTCATCATGACCGGCGGTGCGAACGGCTCCGCCACCTTCGTGATCCAGACCCTGCAGACCGCCTTCACGTTCCGCAACGTCGGACTCGCCTCCGCGATGGCGGTGGTACTGCTGGCGATCGTCCTGGTCGTCACCTGGATCCAGCGCAAGGTGTTCCCCGACGAGAAGGTCGATCTGACATGACCACCACAACCGAACCCCAGCGCACCATGCCGGTGAGCACCACACCGCCGAGGACGATCCGCGGTCGTTCGTTCTTCGATCGACTCAAGAGCGGCAGTGCCACCACGGCGAAGTACACCAGCCTGGTGATCGCCGCGATCGTCACGCTCCTTCCCCTGTCGGTGCTGCTGTTCGCGAGCATGAAGACCGCCCAGGAGTACGCGCAGAGCGGTCCCTTCGATCCGCCGGCGAACTGGCTGAACTTCGAGAACTTCGTCACGGCCTTCACGAGCGGCAAGATGCTCGAGGGCTTCGTGAACACCACGATCGTGCTGGTCGTCTCGCTGGTCGGCACGATCCTGCTGGGCACCATGGCCGCCTACGCGCTGGACCGATTCGAGTTCCGCGGCAAGAAGCTCGTGTTCGCCCTGTTCCTCGTGGCCACGCTGATCCCCAGCGTGACGAGCCAGGTCGCGACGTTCCAGCTCATCAACGGCCTCGGCCTCTACGACACCAAGGCCGCGCTGATTCTGCTCTTCATGGGCACCGACATCATCGCGATCTACCTCTTCATCCAGTTCATGCAGTCGATCCCGGTGTCGCTCGACGAAGCGGCCATGATCGACGGAGCGAACCGCTGGACGATCTACTGGCGGATCATCCTGCCGCTGCTGAAGCCCGCGATCGCGACGGTCGTCATCATCAAGGGCATCGCGGTGTACAACGAGTTCTACACGCCCTTCCTCTACCTGCCGTCCGAAGGCCTGATCTCCACGTCGCTGTTCCGGTTCAAGGGACCGTTCGGCGCGCAGTGGGAGGTCATCGCCGCTGGTACCGTGCTCGTCATCATCCCCACCCTCATCGCCTTCCTCCTGCTTCAGCGCTGGATCTACAAGGGCCTCACCTCAGGAGCCGTCAAGTGACACTCGTCCGCACCCCGCTGCATTCCGACTGGACCGTTCGCGCCTCGCACGGACCGGCACCCGAGACCATCGACGGGCGGATCATCCCCGCCGCGGTTCCCGGTGTCGTGCACATCGACCTGCTGTCGGCAGGACTCATCCCGGATCCGTACCTCGACGACAACGAGTCGCTACTGGCCTGGATCGGGCTGGTGGACTGGACCTACGAGACGACGTTCGAGTGGACCGCTGATGCGCACACCCGGCACGACCTCGTCTTCGACGGTCTCGACACGGTGGTTCGGGTCCGGCTCAACGGCCACGTCGTGCTCGAGGCGGCCAACCAGCACCGCAGCTACCGGGTCGACGTGCGCGAGGCCCTCGTCGAGGGCATGAACCGGCTCGAGGTCGCGTTCCGCTCTCCGGTGCGGCACGCGAACGCGATGAGCCAGGAGCTCGCGCCGCGGCCGCGCGCGTACCCGACGCCGTTCGAGGCGATCCGCAAGTCCGCCTGCAGCTTCGGCTGGGACTGGGGCATCGCGACCGCGACGAGCGGGATCTGGCGCCCCGTGCGCCTCGAGTCGTGGTCGGTCGCCCGGATCGCCGAGGTGCGCGTCGCCGCCGACCGAGCCGAGCAGGGCGGGCGGCTCACCGCTCGTGTGCTGGTCGAGCGAGCGGATGCCGCAGACGCCGCACCCCTGACCATTGACGTCGCGGTGGCCGGTCGCACGGCGACCGTGCACGTCGCGGGCGACAGCGTCGACGTCACGATCGACGCGCCGGACGCCGGCCTGTGGTGGCCGATCGGCTACGGCGAGCAGACGCTGCACACGGCATCCTTCGCCCTGTCGGATGCCGACGGCGTCCTCGATGAGACCGAACGCCGGGTCGGCTTCCGGTCGGTCCGCTGGAACACCGAGACGGATGCCGAGGGCACCCCGTTCACCCTGGTCGTGAACGATCAGGAGATCTACGTCAAGGGCGTCAACTGGATCCCCGACGACGCGCTGTTCCCGCGCGTCGATCGGGCGCGCTACGAGCGCCGCCTCCGCCAGGCCGCTGCGGCGAACCTCAACCTCGTGCGGGTGTGGGGCGGTGGGATGTACGAGTCCGAGGACTTCTACGACCTGTGCGACGAGCTGGGCCTGCTGACCTGGCAGGACTTCCTGTTCGCCTGCGCGGCCTACCCGGAAGAGGAGCCGATCCGCAGCGAGGTCGAGGCCGAGGCGCGCGAGCAGATCGTCCGCCTGTCCGCGCACCCTTCCCTCGTGCTTCTCACCGGCAACAACGAGAACATCTGGGGCTACGAGGACTGGGGGTGGAAGCAGGAGCTCGACGGCAAGACGTGGGGCGCGTACTACTACTACGAGCTGTTCCCTCAGCTGGTCGACGAGTTGGCCGCCCACGTGCCGTACAGCCCGGGCAGCCCGTTCAGCCCCGGTGGACAGCACCCGAACGCCGAGCCGCACGGCACCATGCATCTGTGGGAGCAGTGGAACCGGCAGGACTACCTCACCTACCGCGACCACGAGCCGCGCTTCGTCGCGGAGTTCGGCTGGCAGGGTCCACCGGCGTGGTCGACCATGACCCGCTCGATCTCGGACGAGCCGCTGACCCCCGAATCGCCGGGCATGATCGTGCACCAGAAGGCGATGGAGGGCAACGTCAAGCTCACGCGTGGTCTGCTGCCGCACTTCCGCGTGCCGACCGACACCGACACCTGGCACTGGGCGATGCAACTGAACCAGGCGCACGCCGTGCGGTTCGCGCTCGAGCACTTCCGCTCGCTCGCGCCGCACAATTCGGGTGCCGTGGTCTGGCAGCTCAACGACTGCTGGCCGGTGACATCGTGGGCGGCGATCGACGGCGATGAGCGGCTGAAGCCGCTGTGGCACGCGCTGAAGAACGCCTTCGCGCCGCGGGTCGTCACGATCCAGCCGCGTGAGGCGGGGCTCAGCGTCGTCCTGGGCAACGACACGGGCGCGGAGTGGACCGGCGACCTCGTCGTCCGGCGCGTGCGCTTCGACGGCACGGTGCTCGCCGAGCAGACGGTGCCGGTCACGGCATCCGCTCGGGGTGGTGCGACCGTCGTGATCGCTCCCGACGTGGCGACCGCTCAGGATGCCGCGGGCGAGCTGATCGTGGCGAGCATCGGCGAGGCGCGCGGGTTCTGGTACTTCGCCGAGCCGCGGGACTCGCGGCTGCCTGCGGCCGATCTCTCGGTCGAGACGGTCGCGGTCGACGGCGGCACCGAGGTGCGCGTGATGGCGAACAGCATCGTGCGCGACCTGGCGGTGCTGGCCGACAAGGTGCACCCCGAGGCGTTCACCGAGGACGGCCTCATCACGCTGCTGCCGGGGGAGAGCGCGACGCTGCTCGTGCAGCACGCCGTGCCGATCGACGCGGCAGCCCTCGGCTCGGCGCGCGTGCTGCGCACCGCGAACGAGCTGGTCGTATGAGCGGTCTCGAGGGATACGTCGCGGGTATGACGTGGGGCTGGACGGGCATCCGCGGCACCTGGGCGGCGGGCGCGGCATCCGATTCGATGGCGGCGATGGTCGACCACGGCGTCACCTGGACCGCCCTGGCGTACGCGGTCGAGCAGGCCACCGCTCAGTCGACCGAGATGCCCTGGGATCAGGCCCCGACGGTCACCGAGGACGAGATCGTCGGCGCGATCCGGCAGGCCAAGGCGCACGGGCTGAAGGTGTGCCTGAAGCCCGTCGTGAACGTGTCCGACGGCACCTGGCGCGCCTACATCGGCTTCTTCGACTGGGATGTTCCTGGTGAGCCGAGCTGGACGCAGTGGTTCGCGTCGTACACGGAGTTCATCCTGCACGCGGCGCGGATCGCCGAGGCCGAGGGCTGCGAGATGCTCTGCATCGGCTGCGAGATGGTCCGCGCCGACGCGCGCGAGGCCGAGTGGCGGACCCTCGTCGCGGCGGTCCGCGAGGTGTACAGCGGCATCGTCACGTACAACTGCGACAAGTACCAGGAAGACCACGTCACCTGGTGGGAAGCCGTCGACGTGATCACCTCGAGCGGCTACTACCCGATCGACCGGTGGGATGCCGAGCTCGACCGCATCGAGAAGGTCGTCGAGGCATCCGGCAAGCCGTTCTTCTTCATGGAGGCCGGATGCCCGTCGCGCACCGGCTCACCGGACAAGCCGAACGACTGGAGCCTGCCTGGCGACCCATCGGGCGAAGAGCAGCTGCGCTACTACCGCGCCATGTTCGCCGCGTGCGAAGCACGCCCGTGGATGCGCGGTTTCATGCTGTGGGACTGGCCGCCCGCGCTGTACTCCGAGGCGGATGCGCCGGCGAACGACGACTACTGCCCGTACGGCAAACCGGCCGGGGAGTTCCTGCGGGAGACCTACCGAGCGAGGACGTCCGGCTGACCCCGCCGCTCTGTGCGTCGAACCGGTCGATGGCGCGGCGGCATCCGGCTCGAGCTGTCCGTTCGCACCGCTTTGGCCCATGTTGATGTCACGGTGCCTCCTCGGTTATGTTGGGAACGACAACATAACCGAGGAGGCACCGTGACCGGCGAACCCATCGATGCGCGAGTGCGACGTCTCGCGGAAGCGGACCCGGACCTGCGTCGTCTTCTCAGCGGTGACTGGATCCGCTACCGGACCTCGCCCGCTTTGCAGGAGCTGTCCTGGGAGGCGCATGCGATCTGCGACGAGATCAACCGCATCTTCTACGACGCGCCCGACCGAGCGCGACGCCTGTTCCGCGATCTGATCCCCGGTGCTGGTGACGGGATCGATTTTCGCCCACCGATCAGCATCGACTACGGCATGCGCCTGTCGATCGGTGATCGCACATTCCTGAACGCCGACTTTCTCGTCATCGGCGGAGGATTCGTCTCCATAGGTGCGGACTGTCTGATCGGCCCGCGTTGCGGAATCTACACGCCGAACCACGCCGAAGACATCGAGCGGCGACGGGAAGGATGGGAGCTGCCGAAGCCGGTCACGATCGGCGACAACGTATGGCTCGGCGGGTCGGTCACGGTCACGCCTGGAGTGACCATCGGCGAGAACAGCATCATCGGGGCAGGTTCAGTGGTCACACGCGATATCCCGGCCGACGTCGTCGCGGTCGGCAATCCTTGTCGGGTGGTGCGCGCCATCGCGCCGTAGCGACTGGCTCCCGGGCACCGGTGTCGACGGATTCTACGTCCGGAGGGCGCTTGGTTCTACGATGAACACGTGACCGAGACACCGGAGAATCCGCAGCCCACCCCGCCTTCCGTGCCGCAGCAGTCAGGCGCGGGTGATCACGTGTTCGAGGCCGTCACATCGTCGGGGTCAGCCGAGCAGGTCGCTCCCGTGCCGCCGGCATTCTCAGCATCCGACTCCGACCGGACGGACGCCACCCAGCCGGAGTTCGTGGCTCCTGGGGTGCAGGGGCCGGTGGTGCCCACCGAGACGCAGGGGCAGTCGTATCCGGATCAGCCGTATCCCGGCGACGCGTTTGCCGCGGCTCCTGGTGCATCGCCGGTGCAGCCGTATCCGGGCGCGCCCGGCCAGGCCTACCCGGCCGCGGGGTACGACCCGAACGCTCCCGCGTACGATCCGAACGCGCCAGGCGGCGTCCCGCCATACGGTGGCTATCCCGGCGCGGCGCCAGCACCCAAGAAGCCCCTGTCCAAGGGGGCGCTGTTCGGCATCATCGGCGGTGCGGCCGCGGTCGTCCTCATCATCGCCGCAGCCATCATCGTTCCCGCGATGCTGCGCGGGCCGGCGATCACGGCATCCGATGTCGTGGAGAGCTACCTGACGGCGCTGGCCGACGGCGATGCCGATGCGGCGCTCGAGTACGTCGATCCCTACGGGGAGGACACGCTGCTGACGGACGACGTCCTCGCGGCGTCTCTCGAGCTGGGCGCGATCGACGACATCGAGGTGACCGAGGTCGAAGAGAGCGACGACTACGAGACCCGCGTCCCCGTCACATTCACGATCGGGGGCCAGGGGGTCTCTCGCGACTTCCAGGTCTACAACTACGGCGCCGATGACGAGTGGCAGATCGCTGACGGTCTGATCGCGCTGTCGGGCTTCTACGGCTTCGAGGGTCTCGGTCTCACCGTGAACGGAGCCGAAGCGCCCGAGACCGCGTACGTCTTCCCCGGCACCTACGAGCTCGCGGTCGGCGTCGAGGAATTCACGATCGAGGGCGACACGACGACGTTCGTGGTCGCCTCCGATGCGGATGCCGAGGTGCTGTGGGACCTGCGTCCGGTACTCACCGAGGAGGGCACCGCGCAGTTCCGCTCCCTGGTACGCGCGTCGGTCGAGGAGTGCGTCGCGATGAAGACGCTCACGACGCCGTGCGGTCTGGATCTCACCGACATCGACCTCGACGGCGCCACGCCGGTCGACGAAACCGTCACGCGCACGATCACCGCCGAGGGCCAGTCGACGCTCGACACCCTGACCGCGGAGGTCTCCTCCGGCTCGATCGTCACGACGTACGACTCGGTCGACGTCGAGATGACTCTGCAGGGCGACCAGGGCGGAACCCGCGCCGAGTTCGAGGTGTGGTTCGGCGGTTACCTGAACTCTCCCACGGTCGACTTCGCCGCGGAGACCCCCGCCGTCGTGTGGGAGTGACCCGGATGCGACAGGGGTCGGGTGCCGCGGCATCCGACCCCAACGCGTCTCAGCCGGCCGCTGTCAGCCGAGCGCTTTCAGCAGAGCGAGGGCGGTCGACGCGGACGACTGCGGGTTCTGCCCGGTGATGAGTCCGCCGTCGACGACGACGTGATCGCTCCACGGCTCGGCGGTCTCCACCGCCGCACCCTGCGCGCGCAGCGCTGATTCCACCAGGAACGGCGCCCGGTCGGCGAGTCCTCCCAGGCGCTCCTCCTCGTCGGTGAAGGCGGTGATGCGCCGACCGGCGACGAGCGGAGTTCCGTCCGCGACACGTGCCGCGAGCAGCGCCGCGAGACCATGGCAGACCGCGGCCAGCGGACGACCCGCGTCGACCGTGGCGGCGATCAGTGCACCGGATGCGTCATCGTCGGCGAGGTCCTGCATCGGCCCGTGACCGCCGGGGTAGTACACCGCCGCATACTCGTCGGCATCCACCTCGGCGAGTACGAGGGGAGCGTCGAGACCGGAGATCGCGGCGATGGCCGCGGCATCCCCGTCCCGCAGGCTGCCAGGGTCGGCGACGGGAGCGACACCGTTCGGCGTGGCGAAGACGACGTCGTGGCCCGCGTCGGTGAGCAGCCGGTGCGGCGTGAGAAGCTCCTCCGCCCAATAGCCGGTCGGGTGCTCGGTGCCGTCCGTGAGCGTCCACGTGCGGGCGCCGGTGACGACGAAGAGGATGGTCGACATGCGTACTCCTTGATTCGAGGTGGTTCGAGCGGCGGCTGCCGCGGGCTGGCGATACTCGGAGCAACGACGGCCTCCAGCGAGCGATTCCGATACATTCTCGATATGGGCGATCAGATTTCCGATGGCTTGGACGGCCTGCCCCTGTGGCGCAGCTTCCTCGCGGTGCACCGTTCCGGATCGGTGTCGGCTGCCGCCCGGGTGCTCGGGGTCGCCCAGCCGACCGTGACGGCGCACCTGCAGACGCTGGAGCGCCTCGAAGGCGAAGCGCTGTTCGTCCGCACGGCGCGGGGGATGCTCCCCACGGCACGGGCGGACCAGCTGGCGGCTCGACTCGCGGAGCCGTTCGACCGGCTCGCCGAAGTGCTCGGCGGTGAAGCGACGAGTCCCGTCGAGCACCGCATCCGAATCGGAGGAGCCGCAGAGTTCACGGCATCCGTCGTCATGCCAGCGCTGGCGCAGGCCATCGCGGGCGGACTGCGGGTGCACGTCACGACCGGCCTGGCCGACGACCTGCTCGATGATGCCAGAGAGGGGCGTCTCGACCTCGTGATCTCCTCCGTCCGACCCCGCGGGCGGAGTCTTCCTGCGGTCGGTCTGATCGACGAGGAGTTCGTTCTGGTGGCATCGCCCGGTCTGGAACTCGACCCGGCGGAGGTGGCAGAGCGCGGCCCAGACGCTCTGCGCGCGTACCCGCTGCTCGCGTACGCGCAGGATGTGCCGATCCTGCGCCGCTACTGGCGTCACGTGTTCGACATGCGGCTGGATCGGGAGCCCGCTCTCATCGCTCCGGATCTGCGTGCTCTCGCGGCCGCGGCGGTCGCCGGCGCCGGCGTCACAGTACTGCCGACCTACCTCATCCGCGCCGAACTCGCCGACGGCAGGCTGCGGATGCTGGTGGCGACCGATGATCCGCCCATCAACACGCTGTTCCTCGTCCGGCGGCCGGGCGCGCCGGCCGAGGCATCCCGGATCGTCGAGGACGCGCTGCGTCAGGGGGTCGCCGGCTGGGACTGACTCAGCGCGCCAGCCAGCCCCGCAGGCTCCGCGTCACCCAGGGCAGCACCCAGTAGGTCATGACGGGCGTCAGCACGAGGGTGGTCACGAGCACGCGCACCCAGATCGGCAGGTCGCCGAAGCCGGGGACCGGTGTCATCAGGTACGTGAAGAGCAGGTTCACGGGGAAGAAGCCGAGCCAGATCGTGACCGCCTGCTTCCACCGCGCCGGGGCAGGGGCCGATGCGTCGGGCTGCGCGTCGGCGGGAAGCGGGACCGATCCGGTGGCCGGCTCGTCGAACCAGCCCTCGATCCCGGTGCGGCGCTTGGCGCGTTCGCTGAGGACGAGGCCCTGACCGGTCGAGTGCCATTCGGCGCGTTCGGCCGAGCTCTCCCAGGCCTCCAGCGTCTCGGTGTTCGCGAACCGGTAGAGCATGTACCAGACGTGCGAGCTCTCGCCGGCGCGGATCCAGCCCGATCCGAGGAAACCCGGGTGCTTGTTCGCGAGATTCACCCCGGTCTGCACCCAGGCGGTCGCCTCGGAGATGTAGGCCGGGTCGACTTCGCGGCGGATGGAGACGGTGATGGGTTCGCTGGACATGGGTGGCCCTCGGAGAGAATCGGATGCTTGTGGCGCATACGAGTGTAAGCCGAGGTTGTTTCCGTGACGTTGCCGGGGTCTCGCTGGATCAGCGCGGCACGACCAGCGGAGTGCCGGTGTGCGGGTCGGGGATCACCGAGCACGCCAGGCCGAAGACCTCCTCGACGCGCTCGGCCGTGACGACATCGGCGGGTGCCCCGTGCGCGACGACCTGCCCGTCGCGCATCATGATGATGTGATCGGCGAAGCGCGCGGCCTGATTCAGATCGTGCAGCACCGCTACCACCGTGCGTCCTTCGGCATGCAGGCGGTGGAACAGCCGAAGCAGGTCGTACTGGTGCGCGATGTCGAGGAACGTGGTCGGCTCATCCAGCAGCATGGTCGGCGCATCCTGAGCGAGCAGCATCGCCACCCAGACGCGCTGGCGCTGCCCGCCGGACAGTTCGTCCACGAGCCGACCGGCGAGCTCGGTCGTCCCCGTCGCGGCCAAGGCAGCCGCCACGGCGGACTGGTCCTCTCGAGACCACTGCCGCAGGATCGTCTGATGCGGGTGGCGTCCGCGGGCGACGAGATCGGACACCCGGATGCCGTCGGGGGCGATGGATGTCTGCGGCAGCATGCCGAGCGTCCGGGCGATCTGCTTGGTCGGCAGCTTCGCGATCGCGTCGCCGTCGAGCAGGATCTCGCCGGCGGTCGGCCGGATCAGGCGTGCCAGCGCGCGCAGCAGGGTGGATTTGCCGCACGCATTGGGACCGACGATCACCGTGAAGGAGCCCGTGGGGATCTCGACGTCGAGGTGCTCGGAGACGACGCGGCCGTCGTAGCCGATCGTCGCGTCGTGCGCGGACAGGCGCGCAGGGGTGGTCAGGGAGGTGGTCAACGTCTTCTCGCTTCGTGGATGAGGAGCCAGATCAGGTAGATGCCGCCGAGGCAGACGGTGATGATGCCGACGGGAAGCTGCGTCGGTGCGAACAGCCGTTGGGCGAGCAGGTCGCTCGAGACGAGCAGCAGGGCGCCGACCGCGGCCGATCCGGTCAGCGTCACGCTCGCCGATCCGGTGAGCCGGCGGCCGATCTGCGGAGCGGCCAGCGCGATGAATGCGATCGGTCCGGCCATCGCTGTGACGACGGCGGTCAGGCCGACCCCGACGACGATGAGTGCGATCCGCACGGGGCCGGTGCGGATGCCGAGCGCCGCCGAGGCGTCGTCGCCGAGTTCGAGCATGTGCATCCGGTCTGCGAGGGCTGCTGCCACCACCGCGAGCGGCACGATGAAGCAGGCGGCGATGCCGACCTGCTCTGCGGTGATGAGGTTGAGCGACCCCGCACCCCATGCGCTCGCCAGCAGCGCGATGTTGAGATCCGTATTGAGGATGATCCACGAGTTCAGCGAACCCAGCATCGAGGCGACGCCGATGCCGACGATGATGAGCCGGAATCCGTGGAAACCCCGCTGGAAGGCGAGCAGGTAGACGACGAGCGCGGTCGCCATGCCGCCGACGATCGCGGCCAGGGCCGTGGTCGCCGTGCTGACTCCGATCGTGGTGATCACCAGCAGCGCACCGGTGTACGCCCCCGCGTCGAAGCCGATCACGTCCGGGCTGCCGAGAGGGTTGCGGGTGAGCGATTGGAAGATCGCTCCGCCGATGCCGAGTGCGATGCCGAACAGGATCCCGGCGGCCACCCGCGGCATCCGCCAGTCGAGGATCACGAGCTCGGCTCGGGAGTCGCCGAAGCCGAGCAGAGTCGAGATCACCTCCGAGATCGAGAACGACGACTCGCCGACGCCGAGCGCGACGAGTCCGACGATGAGGGCCACCGCGAGGATGGCGATGGCGACCACCGATGCCCGCACGCCGATGCGACGCGAGAAGAGGGCGGTCTGCAGCGTGACGACGCGGCGGCCGGCCGCCACAGACCGAACGTCGGCATCGGTGCGTGCTGCGTCGTCCACCGGCGCCGTCACAGCCCGCTCGCCTTGCGTCGTCGGACGAGCGCGATCAGGACGGGCGCCCCGATCACGGCCGTCACGATCGAGACGGGCAGCTCACCGGTGGGCATCACCAGGCGGCCGACGACGTCCGCGGTGAGCAGCAGGAGAGGCGCGGCGAAGAGCGTGCCCAGAAGGATCCATCCCTGATGAGGGCCGACGAACCAGCGCACCGCGTGCGGCACCATGAGTCCGACGAACGCGATGGGCCCTGCGGCGGCGGTCGCCGCACCGCAGAGCAGGGTGACCGCCACGATGGACAGCACGCGTGTCAGGACGACGCGCGACCCGAGCGCCGTCGCCAGGTCGTCGCCGAGTGCGAGCGCGTTCAGCGCCGGAGCGAGACAGAACGCCAGGACGATCCCGATGGCGAGAAACGGCAGCACCGCATACACGTCGGAGGTCAGCGAGGTGAGTGAGCCCGCGTTCCACATGCGCATCGAGTCGAAGGCCTTCGGATCGAGCAGTCCGACCGCCGCGACGACACCGCCCATCACGGCGCCGAGGGCGACTCCGGACAGCGTCATCCGCATAGGATCCGGGGCGCTGCGTCCGGCGGTGCCGATGAGGTAGACGAGCACGGTCGCCAGAATCGCACCCGCGAACGAGAACCAGATGTATCCGCTCGCGGCCTGCAACCCGAAGAAGGCGACGCCCACGGCCACACCGAGGCTCGCCCCGGCGTTGACACCGAGGATGCCGGGGTCGGCCAGCGGGTTGCGGGTGAACCCCTGGATGAGCGCGCCGGCGATGCCGAGGGCGGCACCCACGGCGATGCCGATGATCGTACGAGGGACCCTCATCCCGCGCACGATCGCACCGGGGTCGCCGGCGCCGGAGCTGAGGCCGATCCACACCTCGGCCGGCGACAGTCGTTGCGAGCCGAACACGAGGCTGGCGACGCATACGAGTGCGAGGGCTGCGGCCAGGACGACCACGACCAGGGCCCGGTGCGCGACCGAGACCCGGGGCGTGGACTCCTCGGCGACGACGGCGCTCATGCGGCGACGATCACAGGCCGAGCTTCTCCAGCTCGGCTTCGTACTCGTCCTCGATCTCCTCCTCGGAGCGGGTCCGGTCGTCCCACATCGCCGTCAGGCGACCGAGGGTGACCTCGTCGAGACTGTTGTACTTCTCGCGCCACTCCTCGGCGTTCGCGGTCCAGTAGCCGATCACCTTGTAGGCGGTCGAGGGGAGCTTCAACTCGTGGCGCAGGTGCCTGCGCACGCCGCGGGTGGCCTTCGTCTCGCCGGCCACCCAGACGTACCCCGGCCCGTCCGGCAGATCGGATGCGCGCAGGATCTCCTCGATGCGGGTCGGGCCGTGGCCGTTGCCGCCGTGGACCCAGTGCAGTTCGACGCCGTCGGCGACCGCGATGTCCAGTTCGTCGTCGGCCGAAGCGACCTCCAGGACGACACGGGTGCGGACGCCGGTCGGGGCCGTCTCGGCGAGCCGTGCCGCGGCCGGAAGACCGGTGGCGTCTGCGATCAGCAGTTGCCATTCGATGCCGTCCTCGGGGGCGTACAGCCCTTTCGGGGTGTTCACGCCGACGACGTCCCCCGGCTGCGCACGAAGCGCCCACGCTGCGGCGACGCCGCCGTCGTGCACGACGAAGTCGATCGTGAGCTCCTGCGCTGCGGCATCCCATTCGCGCACGGTGTAGGTGCGCATCGGGGCCTGCTCGACCCCTTCGGGGAAGTCCCAGTAGCCGTCCTCCGTCGGGAACGGGAGGTTCGGCTCGGCCTGGTCGTCCTTCGGGAAGAAGACCCGGAAGTACTCGTCGCCGACGCCGGTCGAGACGAAGCCGTCCAATCCCTCTCCACCGAAGACGATGCGGACCATGCCGGGGCTCAGGCGTTCGACGCGCTGGGCGACGATGCGGTGCACGAGATTGACGCTCATCCGAGCAGCGCCTCCTCGACGATGGTCAGGAACGCGTCCTGGCCGCTGGGCGATCCGTAGAGCATCTCGTAGTTGTACGGGTAGTACTCGCCGCTCTTCACGAAGGGCAGGTTCTGCCACAGTTCGTTCTGCGACAGCGCCTCGTCGTCCTCCACCCAGAGCGTGCCGTCCTCCTCGGCACCCGTGAAGACCACGTCGATCCCTTCGAGCTGTCCGACCTGTTCCGGACTGAGCTCGGCGTATTCGTCGCTGGCCGGCAGTCCCTCTTCGGTCGCGTTCATGAGCGGCGACATCTCCAGGCCGAGGTCGGCGAACACCAGGCACGGCACGCCGTAGCAGGACGTGGTCACCTGACCCTCGAAGTAGCCGACGTCGGCGACGACGGGATGGATGTCCGTGGCATCCAGGCGCTCGCGGATATCCGAGACGCGAGCCTCGTACTGGTCGAGCCAGGCCTGCCACTGATCCTCGCGACCGAGGTCGGTCGCCATCTGCCCCGCGACGTCGCGCCAGTCGCCGCCGTCGAAGGCGTTGTAGGTGTAGGTCGGGGCGATCTTCTGCAGTTGCGCGTCGAGGTCCTTCTCGTAGCCGAGGCCGTTGAGGATGAAGTCTGGCTCGGCTTCGAGGACGGCCTCGAGGTTGAACTCCGGGTAGTTGCCGAACGTGTCGAGACCGGCGAGTTCCTCCTGCGGGAAGAAGTCGGGGAACGCGGTGAAGTCGTCGCGGATCGGCTGGGATCCGGCGAGCTCGTAGCCGAGGGTGATGAGCAGATCCACGTCCGTCGTGTAGAAGCCGAGGGCGGCCGTCGGCTCGGTGGGGATCTCGACGTCTGTTCCGGCCGGCGTCGTCAGCTCGATCGTCTCGGATGCCGTGGAGGAGGCGTCCGAGCTTGCGGAGGCGCAGGAGGTGAGGAGCAGTGCCGTCGCCGCAAGCGCGACGAAGGACAGGGGTGTGGAGCGCATGGATCGTCTTCCAGGAGGGGTTCGGGAGTGCCGGCAGCCCAGATAAGGCTTGGCTAACCTATTATGAATCGGGCGGGTGTCGCACAGCGGACAGACCGTGTCGTGCTCAGGCCGACTTCCGGCCGGAATCGTGCCGCGCCGAGGCGAACTCCCCCGGCGTACGGCCGAGTTCGCGTCGGAACGCCTGAACGAACGCGCTGGGCGTCGCGTACCCGGATCGCCGGCTGACGCTGGCGACGGTGTGGTCGGCCGCGAGCCACTCGATGGCCTTCCGCATGCGTGCGCGAGTCCGCCAGGTCGAGAAGCTCATCCCGGTCTCGATGACGAACAGTCTCGAGAGATTGCGCCCGCTGGCGCCGACGTGGCGACCCCAGTCCTCGATCGACCGGTCGTCCGCGGGGTCGGACAGCAGTCCTTCGGCCACCTGACGCGTGCGCGGATCGAGCGGCAGGGGAAGATCGACGGTGGCGGACTCGACGGGTTCCAGCAGATTCAGCGCCAGCTCCTCGGCGTGCAGCCGCGGCGTCCGGGCGAGGTACGGCGCCGCCTCCAGTCGATCGAGCAGCACGCGGACCACTTCGGGCATGGCGACGGCCGTCGTCGTCGTGCCGACGGCGTTCACATCACTGTCTACGTAGGTGCATCGGAACGTCGTCCCCGCCGCGGCGATCACGCGATGGGTGACCCCCGCCGGGATCCACAGGCCGAGAGTGCCGGGAATCGCGAAGTATCCGTGGTCGGTCTCGGCGGTGAGTGCGCCGCGGGTGCCCCAGAGCAGCTCGTGATGGTCCGGATGCGCGTGCGGTTCCCACTCCACGGTGTCCGCGAGAGCGAACGCGTTCGTGCCGATCCGCCAGCGGGGCTGCGCGTCGAGGTCTTGTCCGCTCTGCGACATCATCTGTCTGCCTATCGTCTTGCAGTCATGGTTAGGCGAACCTAAGCTATCACGACGTGCCCTCCTCCGTATCGCCCTGGATCCGCGGCCGTCGCGGTCTGCTGATCCGCGCATCCACAGGCTTCTCGCTCCACCAGGCCTGCGAAGCGGCCGTGCCCATCACGGTCGGTGTCGTCATCGACATCGCGATCGCCCGATCCGATCCGAGGGGACTCGCGATCGGCATCGGCATCCTGCTCGTGGTGTTCCTCGTGCTGATGCTCGCCTGGCGCGCCGGGGAGCTCGCCGCCGTGGCGCTGTACACCGAGATGGACTACACGACGCGTCGGAACCTGCTGGCCCGTGTGCTCGATCCGATCGGCCAGGCGCGGCGACGCGGGGGCGACACGCTCTCGACGCTGACCAGCGACGTCGGCGAGGCTTCGTCGGTCGCCTGGACCCTCGGTCGCGCGATCTCGTTCGCCGTCGCGATCGCGGTGGCGGCGACCGGGCTTCTGCTGGTGTCCGTGCCCCTGGGCCTCGCCGTGCTGATCGTGACCCCGGTGCTCGTCGTCGCCGTCCACTTCATCACCGGCCCGCTCGAGCGACGCACGGCGGCGGAGCAGGCGGCGCTCGCCGACTCCTCCGCCCTCGCCTCGGACCTGCTCTCGGGCCTGCGCACGGTCAAGGGGCTGAACGCGGAGGACGAGGCCGCACGCCGCTTCCGCGCCGCGAACACGACGACCCTGTCCGCGGCCCTGCGCGCCGCCAGGGCCGAGGGGATGTTCTCCGGCGTCACGACCTTGCTCTCCGGGCTCTTCCTCGTCGTCCTCGCGGGAATGTCCTCCCAGTTCGCGCTCGACGGCGCGATCACGGTCGGCCAGCTGGTGACCGTGGTCGGACTCGCGCAGTTCCTGCAATGGCCGGTCGCCTCGCTCGCCTTCGTGGGGCCCGAACTCGCCAAGGCCCGCGCATCACGGCGACGGATCGAGAAGCTGTCCGGAGGGGAGACGGATTCGCTCGGTGCTCCGGTGAAGGCGCCGCGCGGGGACGTGCTGATCGACGGCGTCCGACTGCCCTCGGGTGGGTCGGTGACCGTGCTCATCGCCGCCGGAGAACTGGTCGGCGTCGAGGCGGAGGAGGGCGACGCGATCGCGCTGAGCGAGCTCTTCGCCGGATCGATCCCCGCGGAGCGGGGGGTGATCCTGATCGATGGCGAACCGCTCGTGCGTCCTCCGCTGCCGGGGGACGCGCGCGTCGTCTCCGCACCGCACCAGGCCGTCCTGCTCACCGGAACGGTGGCCGAGAACGTCGGCGCGTCCGATCGTGACGACCTCGTGATCGCCGCCGCGCTCGGCGACGTGCTCGCAGGGGAGGGCTGGGGCCGCCAGGTCGGCGAACGGGGCATGCTCCTCTCCGGCGGCCAGCGGCAGCGCGTCGCACTCGCGCGCGCACTCGCAGCGCAGCCGAGCGTGCTCGTCCTGCGCGATCCCACGACGGCGGTCGATGCCGTCACAGAGGCGACGGTCGCCGATGGCATCCGGCGTCACCGGCGCGGGCGGACGACGATCCTGCTCACGCACAGTCCGACCCTGCTGGCCGTGTGCGACCGCGTCGTGAGGATCGGTCGGACGCAGGAGGTGCGCGCATGACGATTCCTCTTCGCACCGCTGATCCTCGGCGCACACGCAGGGTCCTCGCTGGTCTGGTGCGCCAGCACGCGACGGGTCTCGCGGTCGCCGTGACGGTTCTCGCCCTCGCGGCAGCCGCCGGCATCGCGACCCCGTTGATCCTCGGCGGCGCGATCGATGCCGTCACCGATGGGGACGGCGCGCTGGTGCGACTGCTGCTGATCGTGCTGCTCGCGACCGTCTTCGTCCAGGCGGTGCTCGCGACCGGATCGTGGATCGCCGTCGCCGGCGTCGGCGAACGGATGCTGGCGAAGCTGAGAGACCGGCTGATGACCCACATCCTGCGGATGCCGGAGCGCCGCGTCGAGGCCGCCGGTCGGGGGGAGCTGGTCTCACGGGTCTCGGGGGATGTCGCCGTCGTCGGGGACACGGTCTCCTCGGTGGTCCCGACGGCCGCCGGGGCGGCGTTCTCGATCGCCGCCGCAGCGGTGGGACTGGCCGCGATCGATCCCCGGCTGACGCTGGCGGCATGCCTCGCGGTTCCTGTCCAACTGGTCGCCCTGCGGCACCATCTGCGTCGCTCGATGCCGGTGTACCGTGCATCCAGGGAGGCCGCGGGCGAGCGATCGCAGCGGATGCTGGAGGGCATCGACGCGCACGCCACGCTGTCGGCCTTCGGCAGCACGGCCGGGGTCGAGGCGCGCGTCGACGAGTCCGCGCGTCGCGCCGCCGACCTCAGCATCCGCGCCGCTCGACTGGGAGTGCGCTTCTGGGGGCGGCTCAACATGGCGGAGTTCGTCGGTCTCGCCGCCGTGCTCGTCGCCGGTTTCCTCCTCGTGCAGTCCGGCGCGACGACGATCGGCGCGGCGACGGCGGCCGCACTGATGTTCTTGAACCTGTTCGGTCCGCTCGGCACGGTGCTCGCCGGATTCGACGATCTGCAGCGCGCCTCGGCGAGCCTGTCGCGACTGGTCGGCGTGCTGGACGAGCCCGTCGAGAGCGAGCGCGAGGTGCCGGATGCGCGGGAGGATGCCGTGATCGGTGTCCGGATCGAGGGCGTCGGCTTCTCCTACGGCGACGCCGCGGTGCTCGAGGACATCCATCTGGACGTCGGCCCCGGCGAGCACGTCGCGATCGTCGGCGCGAGCGGGGCAGGGAAATCGACCCTGGCGGCGATCGTGTGCGGGCGGCTCGCCGCGGCATCCGGTCGTGTGCGCTTCGAGGGGGCGAACGAGCCGCGCGTCGTGCTGGTCGCGCAGGAGAGCCACGTCTTCTCGGGTCCCCTGGCCGACGATCTGCGTCTCGTTCGTCCGGATGCGACGGACGCCCAGTTGACCGACGCCCTCGCCGACGCCGGGGCGGAACGGTGGGTGGCGAGGCTGGATGCCGGTGTCCAGACGGTCATCGGCGCCGGTGGCGTCGACCTCACCGATGTCCAGCGCCAGCAACTCGCCCTCGCGCGGGTCCGGCTGCGTGATCCGCACGTCCTCGTCATGGACGAGGCGGCCTCGGAGGCGGGCAGCGCCGACGGCGACGTCCTCGATCGCGCGGCGTTGCGCCTCGCACGCGGGCGGACCACGATCACGATCGCACACCGCCTCGAGCAGGCGAGCATGGCCGACCGGGTGGTCGTGATGGATGCCGGTCGCATCGTCGAGATGGGGTCGCACGACGAGTTGCTGAGCGCGGACGGCGGCTACGCCCGACTGTGGCGCGCGAGCGGACACGGAGAGGCACGTCAGGACGATCTCGCGCGGTGATCGCGCGGGGCCCTCGGGAAGGGAAGAGACCCCCGCCGACCCGATTCGGCGGGGGTCTCGTGCGGTGTGGGAACCGCGAGCGGGAGCGAGGCTCACCGCGGCGCGGAAAGTTCCTGACTACCCGTTCCGGTCTGATTCTTCCGCGCAAGAGCAGTTGTAATCGCCCGAAGTGTCCGGCGGGTGAACGCCGGTCGAACTTCGCACAATCGCACTGGAAGCGCTTGCGAGATAAGCGTCAGCACCTGTGGGCACGCCAGCTGTAGTCCGAGATATCGGATGGAAGCGCTTGCAGAATTTCGTGCGCGACTGCTAACTTCGGGTTCACAGCACCCGTGCACGTCGCCGTGCCCTCCGTCCCCCTGGGAGACTTTCGTGTCGAAGAAGACCGTTCAGCGCCGCACCGCCCTGGTCGCAGCCATAGCCCTCGCCGCCACCGGCATCAGCGCCGCCGGAGCCCTCGCCCCGGCATCCGCCGCCGAGCGCACGGTCGCCGTCGTCGGCGACCTGCAGTCCGAACTCGGCTGCGCCGCCGACTGGGCACCCGACTGCGCCGAGACCGAACTCGCCCCCACCGGGGCCGAGGGCGTCTACAGCGCCGAGTTCGAGGTCCCAGCCGGCACGTACGAGTACAAGGTCGCGCTCAATGACACGTGGGACGAGGCGTACGGTCTCGACGGCGGCGGCGACAACATCCCGCTCACGATCGAGGGCCCGTCGACCCTGCGCTTCACGTTCGACGACACCCTCAAGCGGGTCGGTCTCGAGGTCGTCGACCTCCGCGGCGGCTATGGTGACGACGACGCGGCGCTCGTGAATGCACCGGTCCGTCAGCCGGGCGACGGCGAGCAGTTCTACTTCGTGATGACCGACCGGTTCGCGAACGGCGACACGACCAACGACACCGGCGGTCTCACCGGCGACGCACTCGCCACCGGCTTCGACCCCACGAACAAGGGCTTCTACCAGGGCGGCGACATCGCGGGCCTCCACCAGAACCTCGACTACATCGAGGGACTCGGCACCACCGCGATCTGGCTCACCCCGAGCTTCGCCAACAAGCCGGTCCAGGGCGAGGGCGCGAACGCCAGCGCCGGCTACCACGGCTACTGGATCACCGACTTCACCCGCATCGACCCGCACCTGGGCACGAACGCGGAGCTGGAGGCTCTGATCGCCGACGCCCACGCGCGCGGCATCAAGGTCTACTTCGACATCATCACCAACCACACGGCAGACGTCATCGACTATGCCGAGAAGACCTACGACTACGTCGACCAGGCGACGAGTCCTTACACGGATGCCGCTGGCACCGCCTTCGACCCCGCCGACGTCGCGGGTTCCGCTGACTTCCCCGCGCTCGACCCCGCCACGAGCTTCCCGTACGCACCCGTCGTCACCGACGAGGACGCCAAGGTCCCCGCCTGGCTCAACGACCCCACGCTGTATCACAACCGCGGCAACTCGACCTGGTCGGGGGAGTCCGTCACCTACGGCGACTTCGACGGCCTGGACGACCTGATGACCGAGCATCCCACGGTCGTGAACGGCTTCGTCGAGGTCTACCAGGATTGGATCGACCTCGGCATCGACGGCTTCCGCATCGACACCGTCAAGCACGTGAACTTCGAGTTCTGGGAGCAGTGGTCGAAGGACGTCCTCGATTACGCGCACGCACAGGGCGACGACGACTTCTTCATGTTCGGCGAGGTCTACGACGCCGATCCGGTGAAGCTCTCGCCGTACGTGCGCAGGACCGACATGAACTCGGTGCTGGACTTCACCTTCCAATCCTCCGCGGTGAGCTTCGCGGCGGGCAACTCCGCCAAGGGGCTGCAGTCGCTGTTCGCCGGCGACGACTACTACACGACCGCCGACACCTCGTCGACCGCGCTGCCCACCTTCCTCGGCAACCACGACATGGGCCGCGTCGGCTCGTTCCTCGACGACCTCGACGCGCCGCTCGAGCGCGATGAGCTGGCGCACGAGCTGATGTTCCTCACCCGCGGCCAGCCCGTCGTCTACTACGGCGACGAGCAGGGCTTCACGGGCCCCGGCGGCGACAAGGACGCCCGCCAGACCCTGTTCGCCACCCAGGTCGACGAGTACGCGAACCAGAACCTCATCACGGGTGAGCAGGCCGGATCCGTCGACCGCTACGCCACCGATGCCCCGCTCTACGCGCATATCGCCGAGCTCTCGGCCCTGCGCACCGAGCACGCTGCCCTGTCCGACGGCGCGCAGATCGAGCGCTACGCGGCATCCGGCCCCGGCATCTACGCGTTCTCCCGCGTGGATGCCGAAGAGAAGGTCGAGTACCTCGTGGCGGTCAACAACGCCGCCACCACCCAGACCGTGGACGTCACGACCCTCACAGCCGACGCCGGCTTCGCCCCGCTCTACGGCGACGTGCCCGCGCTGACCACCGACCAGAGCGCCGCGACGAGTATCACGGTCCCCGCGCTGTCGGCCGCCGTCTGGAAGGCGGATGCCGCGGTCACCGCCCCGGCCGAAGCAGCGCCGATCACCCTCACCGTCCCCGCGGCGGGCGCCGGCATCAAGACCCAGGCCGCGGTCACGGCCGACATCGCCGACCAGTGGGCGCAGACGAGCTTCTCCTGGCGCGTCGCCGGATCGGACGAGTGGCACCCGCTCGGCACCGCCGAGGACACCGACCCGCGGGTCTTCCACGACCTGGGCGGCCTGAAGAACGGCACGCTGGTCGAGTACCGCGCGGTCTCGACGGATGCCGCAGGGCACCACGCCGCGGCATCCACCTATGCCTCCGTCGGCAACGCCGTGACCCTCACCGAAGAGGAGGAGCCGCAGCCGGGCTTCGACTCGGTGACGATCGCCGGCAGCCTGAACTCCGAGATGGGCTGCGCCGCTGACTGGGAGCCGGGCTGCGAGAAGGCGACGCTGACCCTGCGCGCCGACGGCGTCTGGGCCGGGACCTTCGACCTCCCCGCCGGCGACTACGAGTACAAGGCCGCCATCAACGGCAGCTGGAGCATCAACTACGGGCAGAACGGCATCCCCGACGGCACGAACATCGCGATCAGTCACGCGGGAGGACCGATCTCGTTCTACTTCGACCCCCGTACGAACATCGTGCAGTCCAGTGCCGAAGGACCCATCGTCACGCTCGCCGGATCCCTGCAGGATGAGCTCGGTTGCGCCGCCGACTGGTCTCCGGACTGCCTCGGCACGCTCATGGCCGACGGCGATCGCGACGGCGTCTACGAATTCTCGACCTCGGCGCTGCCGACCGGGGCATACGAACTGAAGGTCGCGCACGGTCTGAGCTGGGCCGAGAACTACGGCGCAGACGGCGTCCGCGACGGCGCGAACATCTCATTCAGTGCGACCGAGGGCAAGGTCACGTCGTTCCGGTACACGCTCGAGACCCACGTGCTCGAGATCGTGAGCGACGACCCTCCGGTCCCCGGCACCGGAGAGCAGCGCGCGCACTGGATCGACGAGACCACGATCGCGTGGCCCGCGAATCTCGGTGTCACCGACAGAGCCGCGTACGTGCTGCACTCGGCATCCGACGCCTCGCTCGCCCTGACGGACGGACAGGTCACCGGCGGCGACGCGATCGCCCTGACCGTCGACGGCACGCTGACCGAGGAGCAGACGGCGCGCTTCCCGGCGCTCGCCGGCTCCCTCGCGCTGAAGGTCTCCGACGCGGATGCCGCGGCCCTCGTCCGCACGCAGCTGGCCGTCTCCCAGTCCGGCGTGGACGGCACCGTCACGGCGTACACGGGCGTGCAGCTGCCCGGCGTGCTGGACGACCTCTACGCTTCGACGCTCGAAGACGTCGACCTCGGCGTGACCTTCCAAGGCAAGAAGCCGACGTTCCGGCTGTGGGCGCCGACCGCCCAGCAGGTGACCCTGTTGACCTGGAACGAGGGCGCTGGCGGAGACCCCGTCCGCCACGAAGCGACGTGGGATGAGGCATCCGGCGTCTGGCAGGTGAAGGGCGACAAGAAGCTGAAGAACGACGAGTTCCTGTGGGAGGTCGTCGTCTACGCGCCCAGCACCGGGAAGATCGAGACCAACCTCGTCACCGACCCGTACTCCACGGCGCTGACACTGAACTCGGAGCGCTCCGTCGCCGTCGACCTCGACGACAAGGCGTGGGAGCCGAAGATCTGGAAGAAGGCCGAGGCGCCGGAGGTCGAGCGCGCCGTCGACCGCGCGATCTACGAGCTGCACATTCGCGACTTCTCGATCGGCGACGAGTCGGTGCCGGAGGACAAGCGCGGCACCTACCTCGCCTTCGCCGAGGACAGCGCGGGCACGGATCAGCTGCGCGAGCTGGCGGATGCCGGCATCAACACCGTTCATCTGCTGCCGTCCTTCGACATCGCGACGATCGAGGAGGACCGCTCCGCCCAGGCCGTGCCCGCGTGCGACCTCGCATCGTTCGGCCCGGACTCCGCGGAGCAGCAGGCCTGCGTCGGCGCCGTCGCCGGAGCCGACGGCTTCAACTGGGGCTACGACCCGTACCACTACTCGGTGCCGGAGGGCTCGTACGCGGTGGACGCGGACGGGGGAGAGCGCGTGAGCGAGTTCCGCACCATGGTCGGCTCGCTCCACGACCTGGGGCTGCAGGTCGTGCTCGACGAGGTGTTCAACCACACTGCGGCATCCGGTCAGGCCGACACGTCCGTGCTCGACCGTGTCGTGCCCGGGTACTACCATCGCCTCAACGCGGCCGGTGCCGTCGAGACGAGCACGTGCTGCCAGAACGTGGCGACCGAGCACCTCGCCGCGCAGAAGCTCATGGTCGACTCGGTCGTGACGTGGGCGCGGGACTACAAGGTCGACGGATTCCGCTTCGACCTGATGGGCCACCATTCGAAGGCGAACATGCTCGCGGTCCGCGCGGCGCTCGATGAGCTGACCGTCAAGAAGGACGGCGTGGACGGGTCTGCCGTCTACCTGTACGGCGAGGGCTGGAACTTCGGAGAGGTGGCGGACAACGCCCTGTTCGAGCAGGCGACGCAGGGTCAGCTGGGCGGGACGGGCATCGGCACGTTCAACGACCGGCTGCGGGATGCCGTGCACGGCGGCAGCCCCGTCGATGGATCGTCCACCTTCCGTCAGGGATTCGGCACCGGGCTCGGCACCGATCCGAACGGCGACCCGATCAACGGCACGACCGAGCAGGCGCTGGCCGACCTCGGCCACGAGACGGATCTCGTGAAGCTGGGACTTGCCGGCAACCTGCGCGACTACGCGTTCACGACGAGCGACGGCGCCGTGACGGCGGGTGCCGACATCGACTATCGCGGTTCGCGGGCCGGCTACGCCGATGAGCCGGGCGAGGTCATCAACTACGTCGACGCGCACGACAACGAGACGCTGTACGACCTGTCGGTGCTGAAGCTGCCGACCGGCACGCCGATGGCGGATCGCGTCCGCATGAACACGCTGTCGCTCGCCACCGTGACGCTGTCGCAGTCGCCGTCGTTCTGGCACGCCGGTACCGAGCTGCTGCGCTCGAAGTCGCTGGATCGCAACAGCTACGACTCCGGTGACTGGTTCAACCGGATCGACTGGACCGGCCAGGAGTCGACGTTCGGTTCCGGCCTGCCGCCGGCCGCCGACAACGAGGACAAGTGGCCGATCATGGCGCCGCTGCTGGCGGATCCTGCTCTGAAGCCCGGTGCTGCCGACATCGCGGCGGCCGAAGCATCCGCTCTGGATCTCCTGCGCGTGCGCGACGAGGTCGACCTGCTGCAGCTGGGTTCTGCGGAGCTGATCGGCGAGAAGCTGACGTTCCCGAACAGCGGGACGGATGCCGCCCCTGGCGTCATCGTGATGCTCATCGACGACCTGGTGGGCGATGACGTCGACCCGGAGCTCGAGGGCGCGCTGGTCGTGTTCAACGCCTCGCCGTCGGAGATCTCGCAGACGGTGCCCGACCTCGCCGGCCGCGACTTCGCGCTGACGCCGGCCCAGGCGGACGGATCGGATGCCGTGGTGAAGGCGACGACCTGGGATGCCGGGACGGGCACGGTCACCGCCCCCGCCCGCTCGGTCGCCGTCCTGGTCGACGCGCAGTAGTCGCGGGTCGCCGCCGTCGGTACAGATGCACGACGCGGGAACGGATGCCGGGCCCGGAATCGATTTCCGGTCGTGCATCTGTTCCCGCGTCGTGCAGGTGGTACCCGCGACGGGCGGGGAGACGACATCGCCCCGCCCCTCGAATCCGAGAGGCGGGGCGAAGTCGGTGTGCGATCAGCCGGCGATCACGCCGCGGCGACGCGTCACGAACAACACCGCACCGGCGGTGAGCAGTGCAGCGGCGCCGAGGGCGATGCCCCACGGGGCAGCGGCACCCGTCGTCGCCAGGCCGCCCGCGGCGGTCACGGTGAGCGAGACCTCGATCGGCTCCAGATCACCCGACGTGATCTCGAGCGTGTGCGCACCAGGGGCGAAGTCCGCCGGGATCGCGACGGCGAAGGTCACGGCGCCGGATGCGTCGGCAGCCGGGATGCCGTCGATCACGATCGGATCGCTGTGCAGTGTCGCGGCGATCTGCTGGCCCTGCTCCAGACCGGAGACCGACACCGTGACGGTGCCGCCCTGTTCGACGCTGGTGGACGACAGGGACACGGTGGCCCAGGCATCCGAACCAGGCTCGGTCGGCTCCGTCGGGCCCGTCGGAGCCGGCGTCGGAGTCGGCTCGGTCGATCCGTCGGACACGACGGCTCGACCCAGCTCTGCCGGGGCGACCGGGCTGTTCGCCGCGAAGTACGCGACCGTGGCCGTCAGGTCGACCTGGCCGGTGTCGGTGCGGTCGGTGCCCTCGGCGAAGGTGGTGATGTTGTCGCCACCGGCGGCCAGGAAGGAGTTCGTCACGACGGTGTACTCCGCCGCGGGGTCGATCTCCGCGCCCTCGAACGACATCGAGAGGATGCGCTCGCCACGCGGAGCCTCCGGGTCGTACTCGTAGCTGAAGCCCTCCGAGACGCCCAGGTGCAGCTTCGGTCGCTCCGAGCCGTCGGGCTGCCACTGCTCCTCGAGGACGCTCTTCAGCTGTGCGCCGGTGAGCGTCACCGTCACGAGCGTGTTCGCGAACGGCTGGACCGCCGCGACGTCACGGTAGGTGAGCGTCCCGTCGGCTCCGTAGAGCAGGTCGGCGCGCAGGCCACCGGGGTTCATGATGCCGATCTGCGCCGGGGTTCCGGCGTAGTCCTGGTTGGACGTCGCCCACAGGTACAGATCGGCGACCGTGTTGCCGAGCGTCGACTCGACGCCGCGGTCGGCGCCTGCCGGCTCGCCGCCGCGCAGGATGTCGGCGGTGATCGAGCCCACCTCGACCGAGCCCTCCTCCTCGGCGACGGCCTGCGCGGCCGCGACGATCTCGGCGACCTCGGGGTCGGCCGGGTAGGCGGCCACGCCGTCCACGACCAGCGGCACCAGGGACGCGTCGATCGAGACGAGCTCCTTCGAGGCGGTGTCGACCGAGATGTCGAGCTTGCCCAGGGTCGTGCCGTACTGATGCGCCTGGATGACCGGGCGCTCGATGCCCGAGGGCCCCTCGATGAGGCAGGAGTAGGTCTGGTGCGTGTGAGCGGAGACGATCGCGTCGATCTCGGCCGACGAATCGTGCACCAGTGCGCCGAAGTCGCTCGTGTCCGCGGCCACGGCCTCGCATTCCGATTCCGCTGCGCCGGTGTGCGACAGCAGCACGATCACGTCAGCGGCATCCGTCTCGGTGATCTCCGCGGCGACCCGGTTCGCAGCCTCCAGCTGGTCGCCGAACTCGATGTCGGCGATGCCGGTCGGGGTGACCATCGCCGCCGTGTCGGCGGTGACGGTGCCGATGAACGCGACGCGTACGCCGTCGATCTCCTCGACCCGGTACTCCTCGAGCGCCGGGGTGTCGGTGTCCTTGAGGTAGACGTTGGCGCCCAGGCCGAACTGTCCGCCGCCGAAGCGGGGCAGCACGCGGTCGGTGAGGTCGGCGAAGCCCTGGTCGAACTCGTGGTTGCCGACGGTGCTGACATCCAGGCCCGCCGCCGCGAGGGCGTCGATGGTCGGGTTGTCGTCGTCGATGAACGACGTGAAGGTCGAGGCGCCGATGTTGTCGCCGGCGGAGACGAACAGCGTGTTCGGGTTCTCGGCCTCGAACGAGTCGACGGCACCGGCCAGGACGGCGGCTCCCGCCTCGCCGCCGGAGAGATTCTCCTCGATGCGGCCGTGGAAGTCGTTGATCGTCAGTACCTGGATGTCCGTCGTCGTGCTGTCATCCGCTGATTCGATGGCGAACAGCGTGGTCGTGCCTGATACCTCGTTGGCGACGGCCAGCATCGGCTCGCCGGTCGCGGATTCGGATGCCGGGATGAACGCCAGCCCCTCGACGCCCAGGTCTCCCGCCGATGACAGGACGGATGCCGGGTCGTCGGCATCTTCGACCGAGACCGAGAAGTCGCGGTTGTTGATGTACGTCACGTAGGTCGACGCTGCCGGATCCGTGATGTCGAACACCGCCACACCGCCGACGCGCTCGAAGCCGATGAACGCGTAGGTGCGCCCGTCGACCTCTCCGACGGTCACGCTCTCCGGCTCCGGCCCCTTGTCGTCGCTGCGGCCCTCGAGGTTCGACTCGCTGTGATTCGAGTTGAAGAACTCGGGGGCGGCCTCGGCCGTGATCTGCTCGAACGCGTCACCGGAGTCGAAGACCTGCTCGCCATCGGTGGTCCAGATCGAGAAGGAGCGCCCGCCGAACGCGTACAGCTCGTCGTAGCAGCCCTCGGCCTCGTTGAAGCCGTTCTCGATCGTGACGTTCAGGCGGCCGAGGTCGGCGTCGCCGGTGAGCGAAGCCAGGTTCTCGCAGACCGGTCCGTAGCCGTCCGTCTCGAGATCCTTGACGCGGCTCGGCTCGGCGTAGTCGCCCCACTCGCGGGCATCGCCCTCGTTCGCCGTCACGAGGTAGGTCGTGCCGCCGGCGGTGTAGGAGTCGAGCCCGTCGGGCATGTAGATGCCCTTCAGTCCTTCGAACGTGCGGATGTCGACGGCGTCGTCCTTGTCGCTCGCATCCAGGCCGTTGCCCTCGATCGAGTGATCCTTGAAGCCGAGCGAGAAGACATCCGTGACCGTCGCGGACGCGATGTCCACGACGGCGACGGCGTTGGCCTCCTGCAGGGCGGTGTATGCCGTGCCGCCGTCGATCGCGATGTACTCGGGCTCGAGATTGCGGCTGACCGGAAGATCGCTCTCCGGAGTCGGGCCGAACACGCGCACGTCCGCGGGCAACGGCTTCGCGCCGCCCTCCTCGAACGCGTGGAAGTCGGCGATGCGCACGGCGTCCTGCGCCGGCGCCGCGACGGCTTCCGGAAGCGTCACGACGGCGACCGAACCCTCCGGGTCGCTCGTGAAGTCGTCGGACGGCTCGCCCTCGTTCGCGACGACGGCGTGGTCACCGGCATCCGAGATGGTGACCATGTCCGGCAGGGAGCCCACCGTCACCTGGCCGAGGATCGCGGATGCCGCGTCCGTCGCGTTCGCGTCGAAGAAGACGAGGTGGCCCGCGTCGGTCTTGACCGGAGCTTCGAAGGCGATGACGCCGAGGCCGTCTTCGCGAACGGCGACGGAGTTCGCGACTCCGTCCGATTCGATCGAGAACAGCGGCGCGATCGCCGACGGGTCCGACTGGTCGAGGACGCTCACCGAGCCGGCCTTGGCGTTCACGACGAACAGCCGATCGCCATGCGCCTGGACGATCTCGGCCGCTGATTCGTCGAAGACTCCCGTCTCGAACGAGCCGAGCGGTGACAGGCTGATCGCCGCGTCGTCGGCGGAGTGGACGATCGGAGCGGGCACGATCGCCGCCTGAGCGGCGGTGACCGCGATGAGCGGCGTGAGCGCGAGCGCGCACGTGAGGGTGGCTGCGGACGTCGTCCAGACGGCGCGCCGGGAGGGTGCAGAAGGCATCTTTTCCTCGGGTGTTCGGGGATGGATGATCGCGGCGCAGCCGCGCGGGTCGCGGGTGACGACTGCCATCAGGTCTATCCACCGCAGATGGCGTCGGGGTGAACGATCGGAGAACGTCCTGCGCGCCACTCGCCCTGCACAAGTGCGTGTGCGGGTGGGAGTTGTCCACAGGTCGCGGAATTGCGCGAACTGACGTGCGGCGATCAGGCGATCATCGCCTCATGACTGACGCGAACACGACTCTCAAAGACCTGATCCTCGACCACGACGACGACCTGCGCGACCTGCTGCACGTGCTGCTCCGGCAGGCGAACCGCCGCCAGATGTGGCTCATGTTCATCGACGAGTACGGGCGCCTCGGCGACCCGCTCATGCCGATGGACGACTACCCGGAGGATCCGCACGAAGAGGTGGAGGTCGACGACCTCGGGCCGGTCGACCAGGCGCACCTCCTCATGCATCGCAGCGGCATGCTCCGCGAAGCGACCGGCAACGCGAGTGTCGTGCTCGTCTGGGAACGGGTGGGCCCCAGCACGCTGGATGACGACGATCGCGCGTGGGCGAGCGCGATGGCCGATGCGGCTTCGTCGCTCGAGGTTCCGCTGCGGGCGCAGTTCCTGCTGCACAACCGCGGCATCCGCCAACTGCATCCGGATGACTATCTCTGATTACTAGGACGCCCTAGTAAATCCGTGAGGGGCAAAGTAAGCTTTCCTTGTGCCAATGGTGGCACGAAGGGACTTCGCACAATGACTCGCACCATCCCCCATTTCGTAGGCGGATCGCTCCTGACCCCGGACTCCGGGCGCTTCACCGACGTGTTCGACCCCAGCACGGGAGCCGTTCAGGCCCGTGTGCCGCTCGCGAGCGCCGATGAGGTCCGCCGCGTGATCGCGAACGCCGAGGCGGCGCAGCCCGGGTGGGCCGCGACCAACCCGCAGAAGCGCGCCCGCGTGCTGATGCGCTTCCTCGACCTCGTGCACCGGGACATGGACGACCTCGCGCGGCTGCTCTCCGCCGAGCACGGCAAGACCTTCGACGATGCGAAGGGTGACATCCAGCGCGGTCTCGACGTCATCGAGTTCGCCGTCGGCGCGCCGCACCTGCTCAAGGGCGAGTACTCCACCGAGGCGGGGACGGGCATCGACGTGTACTCGCTGCGTCAGCCGCTCGGCGTGGTCGCCGGCATCACGCCGTTCAACTTCCCGGCGATGATTCCGCTGTGGAAGGCGGGCCCTGCGATC
Organism: Microbacterium sp. M; assembly: GCF_045181065.1. GTDB lineage: Bacteria > Actinomycetota > Actinomycetes > Actinomycetales > Microbacteriaceae > Microbacterium. The sequence continues at coordinate 514,964 of NZ_CP173721.1, forward strand.
GCCGCAGGCAACGCCTTCGTACTCAAGCCGAGCGAGCGCGACCCGTCGGTTCCGGTCCGACTCGCGGAGCTGTTCTTCGAGGCCGGTCTGCCGGAGGGCATCCTCAACGTCGTCCACGGCGACAAGGAGGCCGTCGATGCGCTGCTGGAGGACGACCGTGTCAAGGCGATCGGCTTCGTCGGCTCCACGCCGATCGCCGAGTACATCTACGCCACGGCCGCCGCGCACGGCAAGCGCGCGCAGTGCTTCGGCGGCGCGAAGAACCACCTCGTCGTCATGCCGGACGCCGACCTCGACCAGGTCGTCGACGCTCTCATCGGTTCCGGCTACGGTTCGGCGGGGGAGCGCTGCATGGCGATCTCGGTCGCGGTGCCGGTCGGAGACGACACGGCTGATGCCCTCGCGGCGAAGCTCACCGAGCGCGTCGCTCAGCTGCGGATCGGGCCGTCGCTCGCGGAGGGCGTCGACTACGGACCGCTCATCACGCGTGCTGCCGTCGACCGCGTCACCGACTGCATCCAGCAGGGTGTGGACGCCGGGGCCACCCTCCTCGCCGACGGCCGAGGCCTCGTCGTCGACGGGTATGAGGAGGGGTTCTACCTCGGACCCACGCTGTTCGACCATGTCACGACCGAGATGTCGATCTACCGCGAGGAGATCTTCGGTCCCGTGCTCGTGATCGCGCGGGCGCGCGACTACGAGCAGGCGCTGGCGATGGCATCCGATCACGAGTACGGCAACGGCGTCGGCATCTTCACCCGCGACGGCGACGCCGCCCGTGACTTCGCCGCTCGCGTGAACGTCGGGATGGTCGGGGTGAACGTGCCGATCCCTGTGCCGCTCGGCTACTACACGTTCGGCGGCTGGAAGCGCAGCGGGTTCGGCGACCTGAACCAGCACGGACCGGATTCCTTCCGCTTCTACACGAAGACCAAGACCGTGACGAGTCGCTGGCCGGCGCACGGCGTCCGCGACGGAGCCAGTTTCGTCATGCCCACCACCCGCTGATCCCCATCCGCTGATCCCACAAGGAGCATCGATGACCCTCATCACCACCACGACCGAGGAACGCCAGGCCATCCTGCAGGCGGTCAGGGAGTTCACCGAGACCGAGCTCGCTCCGTTCGCCCAGGAGCGCGACGAGCACCACATCTTCCCGCGTGAGAGTCTTCAGCTCGCGGGAGAGCTGGGCTTGGGCGGCGTCTACGCCAGTGAGGACTTCGGCGGCACCGGATTGTCGCGCACCGACACGGTCGCCATCTTCGAAGAGCTGGCCAAGGGCGATCCGGCCGTCGCCGCCTACATCTCAATCCACAACATGGTGGTCGGCATGATCGACCGCTACGGCGACGAGTCGCAGCGGTCGCACTGGCTGCCGATCCTGACCGCGATGACCGGCTTCGGGGGCTACTGCCTGACCGAACCGGGTGCGGGATCCGACGCCGCCGCCATAGCCACCAGCGCGATCCGCGACGGCGACGAGTACGTGCTCACCGGTGTGAAGCAGTTCATCTCCGGCGCGGGCGAGGCGGCCGTCTACGTCGTGATGGCACGCACCGGCGACGCGGGAGCGCGGGGCATCACGGCGTTCCTCGTCGCGGGTGACGCCGAAGGGCTGAGCTTCGGGGCCCCCGAGAAGAAGATGGGCTGGCACGCCCAGCCGACCAGGCAGGTGATCCTCGACGAGGTGCGGGTGCCGGTGTCTGCACGGCTCGGCGACGAGGGCGGCGGTTTCAAGATCGCGATGTCGGCTCTCAACGGCGGGCGCCTGAACATCGCCGCCTGTTCCCTGGGCGGCGCGCAATGGGCCCTGGACAAGGCGATCCGATACGTGCACGAGCGCTTCACGTTCGGCGAGCCGCTCGCGGACAAGCAGAGCATCGTGTTCGCGATCGCCGACATGCGGGCGCAACTGCATGCCGCGCGGCTCATGGTGCAGGACGCCGCGGCCGCCGTCGACTCCGGTGACGAGGACGCATCGGTGCGGTGCGCGATGGCCAAGCGCTTCGCGACCGATGCCGGGTTCGATGTCGCCAACCGCGCGCTCCAATTGCACGGTGGGTACGGATATCTGCAGGACTACGGCATCGAGAAGGTGGTGCGCGACCTCCGCGTGCACCAGATCCTGGAAGGGACGAACGAGATCATGCAGCTCATCGTCGGACGCGAGACCCTGAAGGTCGCGTCATGAGAATCGCATTCCTCGGCCTCGGTCACATGGGCTTGCCGATGGCGCACAACCTCATCGACGCCGGTCACGAGGTCACCGGCTTCGATGTGGTTCCTCAGGCGCGCGACGCCGCGTCGGCAGCCGGGATCCCCATCTCCGATTCCGGAACGGATGCCGCGGCATCCGCCGAGGTCGTCATCACGATGTTCCCCGCAGGCGTACACGTGCTGTCGGCCTATCGAGAGGGCCTGCTCGATGCGGCGCCGGCGGGGACGCTGTTCATCGAGTCGTCCACGATCGCGGTCGCCGACGCGCAGGAGGCGCATGCGCTCGCCGTCGCCGCCGGACATCGACAGGTCGACGCCCCCGTCTCCGGTGGCGTCGTGGGGGCGGAGAGCGCGACGCTGGCCTTCATGGTGGGCGGATCGGACGACGACTTCGCCGCGGCGCAGCCGATCCTCCAGCACATGGGCAAGCGCATCGTGCACTGCGGCGGTCCAGGGCTCGGACAGGCCGCGAAGGTCTGCAACAACATGATCCTCGGGGTGTCGCAGATCGTGGTCGGCGAGGCGTTCGTGCTCGCCGAGCGCCTCGGCCTCAGCCACGAGGCCCTGTACGAGGTCGCGTCGAACGCATCCGGTCAGTGCTGGGCGCTGTCGACGAATTGCCCGGTGCCGGGGCCGGTGCCCACGAGCCCGGCGAACCGCGACTACCAGCCCGGTTTCGCCGGTGCGCTGATGTCGAAGGATCTGGGACTCGCGCTCGAGGCGATCGAGCAGACCGGTACCGACGCTCGCCTCGGGCGCCTCGCGCAGGAGATCTACGCCGCCTATGCAGCAGGCGACGGTGCGAAGCGCGACTTCTCCGGCATCATCGCCGACATCCGCGACGGCTCCGTGTGAGGATCGTCTCGAGCGTTCGAATCGCCGAATGACCGGTCTCGACGCATTTCTGCCGTCATTCGAGCGATTCGAAACCGGCGAGTGAGGAGGCTCCCATGAGCGAGTACGAGACGATCCTGGTCGAACAGCGCGGCCGCGTCGGATGGATCACGCTGAACCGACCGCACGCTCTGAACGCCCTGAACGGGCAGGTCGCCGACGAGGTGACGGCCGCCGCGGTCGCATTCGACGCGGATGACGGGATCGGCGCGATCGTCGTCACCGGGAGCGAGAAGGCGTTCGCGGCCGGCGCAGACATCAAGGAGATGGAGTCGATGACGGCATCCGAGATGCTCGCCACCGACCACTTCGGCGCCTGGAACAACTTCGCCGCGGTCCGCACGCCCGTCATCGCAGCCGTCAGCGGCTTCGCGCTGGGCGGCGGGTGCGAGCTGGCGATGATGTGCGACATTATTCTCGCCGCCGACACTGCGAAGTTCGGGCAGCCGGAGATCAACCTCGGCGTCATCCCCGGCATGGGCGGGACGCAGCGGCTGATCCGCGCGGTCGGGTACTACAAGGCCGCCGAACTCGTGCTCTCGGGCCGGCTGATCGGCGCGGAGGAGGCCGAGCGTGCCGGGCTGGTGTCGCGGGTGGTCCCGGCATCCGAGCTGCTCGCCGAGGCGTCGACGCTGGCCGAGACGATCGCGTCCAAGTCCCTGCCGAGCATCTACGCGGCCAAAGCCGCGCTGGATGCCGCGATGGAGACGACCCTCGCAGAGGGCCTCGCACACGAGAAGCAGGCGTTCGCCGCCCTGTTCGACACCGCGGACCAGAAGGAGGGCATGGCGGCCTTCCGCGAGAAGCGCGCGCCGCGGTTCACGAACAGCTGAGCCCGCCGCGCGTCAGGCGCGCAGCGCGGCGAGCACCTTCTCGACGCGACGGGTGCGGGTCTCGTCCGTCTTCGCCTCGGCGACCTGGCGCGCCTGCTCCTTGCGCTTCGAGTACGACAGGGCGTCGAAGGCGGCGCGCAGCCCGGCATCCGCATCGAGCGCGTCGGCGAGGGCCGGCGGAATCTCGACCTCGCGCTCCGCCGTGTCGACCGTGATCGTGACGTCGATCTCCTGGTCCTTCTCGAGACCCATCTCGGCACGGGCGGCCTGGCTGAATCCGATCAGATTCCGCCCACCCATCCGGGCCAGGCGGAGCCGGATGCTGCGGTCGCCGAAGGAGACGACCACGGGAAACACCTTGCCGGCGCCGAAGGCGGCGACCTGCTCGTCGGTGAGCACGATCGCGGCGGCCGGCCCGCTCGATTCGAGGATGGTGTGCAGGCGCAGCTCTGTCATGCCCGACAGATTACGCGTGCTCGACCTCGGCGGCCAGGATGGCTCCGCGCTCGTCGATCAGCCGCCGCATGTATTCGCGCATGAACAGCCGGTCGACGAGTGCGCCGATCGGCCCGAAAGGAGAGCGCAGTGTGATCGTGTCGCGCATCAGCGTGCCGTCCGGATGCTCCTCGAAATCGTGCTCGTGCCGGAAGATCGCGAACGGGCCATTGATCTGGCGGTCGCTGAATCCGTGCGGCGGGTCGAGATCGAAGACGACGGAGGTCAGTCGGAACGGGATGCCGAAGTGCCGCGCGCGCCAGGTCACGGTCGCCCCCTCGGTGAAGACCCCGCCCTCGGGTCCGGCGACCATCGTCTCGCCGTATCGCGCCATCGTCCGCACATGCAGCTGCGGGTCGAGGGATGCCGCGTACACCCGCGCCGGTGCCGCGCGGATGACGCGTTGGACGACGAAGGAGGGCGTCACAGCGGATCGGGCTGCGGGCGGGGGTCGGTGAAGTCCCCGGCATCCTTGCGCAGGCGTGCGACGATGCCGACCAGATCTGCCGCATCCTCGGGGCTGATGCCTGGGTCGGCGAAGACCTCGGTGTTCAGCGCCCTGGTCGCCCGCTCCACGAGTTCGCGGCCCGCATCGGTGAGCGCGAGCATCGCCGCTCGGCCATCGTGCGGATGCGGTTCGCGCAGGATCAGGCCGTCGCGCACCAGCCGGTCGGCCGTGCTGGTGACCGTCGTCGCGTGCACCTGCAGGCGCGACACCACGCTCGACAGCGGCAGGCGTCCACGACGGCTGAACGCGAGCAGGCGCAGCACCTCGTAGCGGGCGAACGACAGCTCGAAGGGCTTGAGCGCGGCGTCGACCCTGGCCAGCAGCAGCTGCTGCGCCCTCATCACCGAGATGACGACGGTCATGCCCTCCGCGGCATCCGTCCAGCCGTGCGCGAGCCATTGCCGCTTCGCCTCGGCGAGCGGATCGATCGGCAGGGGTCGATGCTGGGCCACGCATCCACGGTACTCGGCCCTGCCGCCGAGTCGGTGCGGCGCGCTACGCTCGGATCGTGGAGCGCTCGACGGTCGTCGGCGGTGAGACTCAGTCTCACCGGACTAGAATCGAAGTGTCGTGAGGAGCAATCGATGAAGATCTTCGTCCTGGTCAAAGAGGTGCCGGACACCTACGGCGATCGCAAGCTGAATCTGGAGACCGGCCTGGCCGATCGTGCGGCGGGCGATGTCGTCCTGGACGAGATCACCGAGCGTGCGCTCGAGGTCGCGCTCAGCTACGCGGACAAGAGCGAGGGCACCGAGGTCGTCGCCCTGTCGATGGCGCCCGAGTCATCCACGGCTTCCGTACGACGCGCCCTCGCGATCGGCGCCGGGTCAGCCGTGCATGTCGCGGACGAGCAGCTCGTCGGCGCCGACCTGGGTCTCACAGCCGAGGTCCTCGCCGCCGCGATCCGCCGCGGCGAACCCGACCTGGTCATCACGGGCAACCTCTCCACCGACGGATCCGCCGGCGTCATCCCGGCGATGCTCGCCGAGCATCTCGGCTTCGCGCAGGCGACGGCGCTGAGCGCGGTGGAGATCAGCGCCGACGGCATCGCCGGCACGAGGGCCGCGGATGCCGGATCGCAGGCGGTCTCGGCATCGCTTCCGGCGGTCATCTCGATCACCGAGGCGCTGCCCGACGCACGCTTCCCGAACTTCAAGGGCATCATGGCGGCCAAGAAGAAGCCGCTCGAGGTGCTTTCGCTCGCCGATCTGGGTGTCTCAGCGGACGCGGGCGCTGCTCCGCGGACCATCATGACCTCGGTCTCGGAGAAGCCTCCGCGCGCGGCGGGCATCAAGATCACAGATGAGGGGGATGCCGCACAGCAGCTGGTCGACTTCCTCGTGCAGAACAGGCTGGTGTGAGCATGGGCTACCCCGAGAACCCGATCCTCGTCCTCGTCGACGTCACGCCGGCCGGTGATGCCGCCGGCAGCACGGCCGCTCTGATCGGCGCGGCGTCGTCCGTCGGCAGCCCGGTCGCGCTCGTCCCCGGCGGATCGCAGAGCGCTGTGGATGCCGCGGCCGCCGCCGGAGCGTCCGTCGTGCTCACCGCCGCGGTCGACGACACCGCGCTGGTCGTGCCGCTCGTCGACGCCCTGCAGGCGGCCTTCGAGAAGGTGTCTCCGGATGCCGTGCTCATCTCCAACTCGATCACAGGGCGCGACGTCGCCGGCCGACTCGCGGTGCGCACGCGCAACGCCGTCTCCGTGGATGCGATCGGGGTCTCCCGTGACGACGAGGGCATCGTGGCGCACCACTCCGTCTACGGCGGTGCGTACCTGGTGGATTCCGCGCCGACCTACGGCGCTCCGATCATCACCGTGCGCCAGGGCGCCGTCGACACGCGCGCGGAAGCGGTGGCGTCGCCGACCGTCGAAGAGCTCTCCGTGACGGGTTCCGGCGCACCGGCCGCCACGGCCGGTCCGATCGAGGCCGTCGAAGTCGCCTCCTCCCGGCCTGACCTGCGCGGCGCGGCGCGCGTCGTGTCGGGTGGACGAGGCCTGGGCTCGAAGGATCAGTTCGCCCTGGTGGAGCAACTGGCCGACGCACTGGGTGCGGCGGTGGGCGCTTCTCGCGCGGCCGTGGATGCCGGATACATCCCGTACGCCCATCAAGTGGGACAGACCGGTGTCTCGGTGTCGCCGCAGCTGTACATCGCTCTCGGCATCTCCGGGGCGATCCAGCACCGCGCCGGCATGCAGACCGCCAAGACGATCGTCGCGATCAACAAGGACGGCGAGGCGCCGATCTTCGAGATCGCCGACTTCGGCATCGTCGGAGACGTGTTCGCCGTCGTGCCGCAATTGATCGAGGCCCTCGAAGCCCGAGGGAAGTAGTCGGATGCTGCGTCGCGGACTGCCACGCGTGCCGGGTGGAGAGCCCTGGCCTCCGGGCGATGTGCCCACCTCGCTCGTCGAGGCGCCGGTCGCCGCGTCCGTCGTTTCCACGTCGGGGGCCGACACGCCAGATGTCGGACAACCCCGCGAAGAACGTCCGACAAGTGACGTGTCGGCCCCCGGAGTGAACGCCGCGGCCACCGCCACGGCGTCTGCCGCGACCGGCCCGCTGCGTCGCGGCCTCCCGCGTGCACCCGGTGGCGAGCCCTGGCCTCCCGCGGATTCGGCGGTCACCACGAAGGCGAGTGTCGCCGCGGCGTCGGCCTCTGGCGATACCGGGACGTCGGTTCGGAACGAGGCGACGGCCGCGGTTGCTGCGACGGCGGGCACCGCCGCAGCGACGACCAGCGCGGCAGCACGTGCCGACACGTCGAATGCCCCCTCGCCCGTGACCGGGCCGGAGCCTGCGGCGGTCCACGAGCGGGACACCGCATCGAGTTCGGTGCGCCGAGGGCTGCCCCGCACGCCCGGTGGGGAGCCCTGGCCTCCGGCAGGCATCGCGCTCGCACCGCGTGTGCCGGCCGACGCGCCGACGGGCGCTGCACCGATGTCTCCCGCCCCACCCGCCGTCTCCACGATTCCGGGGGCCGACACGCCAGATGTCGGACCGATCGGCGATGAACGTCCGACAGGTGGTGTGTCGGCCCCCCAAGTGGTGGCGTCGGCCAACGCCGCGCGCGACGTCTCCGTCCCGCTCGCGGTCCCGCGCACCGTCTGGAACGGCCTCGCCCCGAGGCATGCGCCGGCCTCGGCATCCGAAGCGAAGAGGCGTCCGACGTGGACCCAGGCCATCGCCGGTCTCCTCGGCCTCGCGGGCCTCGGCATCCTCGGCATCGCCGCCATCGCATTCGTCCGGACGATCCTCAGCACCCCGGTCATGGGGGACTTCCTCGCCGCCTTCCCCGGCGAGTACCACCTGCCGGAAGGCACGCAGCCGGGGATTCCCGGATGGGTGGGCTGGCAGCACTTCTTCAACATGTTCCTGATGGTGCTGATCATCCGCACCGGTCTCACGGTGCGGGCCGAGAAGCGTCCGACGGTGTTCTGGACCTCAAGGCGCAACCCCAAGTACAAGATCAGTCTCACGCTGTGGCTGCACCAGGCGCTGGATGTGCTCTGGCTCGTCAACGGCGTGATCTTCATCGTGCTGCTGTTCACGACAGGGCACTGGGTGCGGGTCGTTCCGACCAGCTGGGAGGTCTTCCCCAACGCGCTCTCGGCCGGCCTGCAGTACCTATCGCTGGACTGGCCGACCGAGAACGGCTGGGCGAATTACAACAGCCTGCAGCAGCTGGCCTACTTCACGACGATCTTCCTCGCAGCCCCGCTCGCCACCATCACCGGTGTGCGGATGTCGGGCATCTGGCCGAAGAACGCCGAGCGCCTCAACCAGGCGTACCCGGTCGAGTGGGCTCGCGCAGTGCACTTCCCTGTGATGATCTACTTCATCGCGTTCATCGTCGTGCACGTGATCCTCGTGATGGCGACGGGCGCTCTGCGCAACCTGAATCACATGTACGCCTCGCAGGATCTCGTCAGTTGGACCGGGTTCTGGGTGTTCATCGCGTCCCTCGCGGTGATCGGCATCGGCTGGTTCGCCGCGCGCCCGCTGATCATCGCCCCGATCGCGAAGGGCTTCGGGAACGTCTCAGGGCGCTGAATCCGACGATCACGGAGGACAACATGGCAGAGGCATACATCGTCGACGCGGTCCGTTCGCCGGTCGGCAAGCGGGGCGGTTCGCTCTCCGGCATCCATCCGGCCGACCTCGGAGCGCACAGCCTGCGCGCGCTCGTCGACCGAGTCGGCGTGGATCCGGCCGCGATCGATGACGTCATCATCGGAGCGATCGACGCGATCGGCGGCCAGGCCGGCAACGTCGGGCGCACGGCTGTGCTGGTCGCCGGGTTCCCCGAGCACGTGCCGGGCGTGACGATCGACCGCCAGTGCGGATCGAGTCAGCAGGCCGTGCACTTCGCCGCACAGGCCGTCATGAGCGGGACCGCGGATCTCGTGATCGCCGGTGGGCTGCAGAACATGTCGCAACTGCCCATCCTGTCGTCGGCCGCCGCCGGTGAGGCGTACGGGTTCACCACCCCGTACGCTGAGTCGCCCGGCTGGCAGGCGAGATACGGCGGCCTCGAGATCTCGCAGTTCGCCGGCGCCGAGCTGATCGCCGAGAATTGGGACATCACGCGGGAGGCGATGGAGCAGTACGCACTCGAGAGCCACCGCCGTGCCGCCGTCGCGCAGGACGACGGGCGCTTCGACCAGGAGATCGTGCCGCTGAACGGACTCGCGACGGATGAGGGCGTCCGCCGCGACACGACTCTCGAGCGGATGGCGGGCCTGCAGCCGCTGCGTCCGGGTGGCCGTCTGACCGCGGCGGTCGCCTCGCAGATCAGTGATGCATCGAGTGCCGTGCTCATCGCCGGCGAACAGGCGGTGAAGGATCACGGGCTCACGCCGCGCGCCCGCATCCATCATCTGTCGGTGCGCGGGGATGACCCCGTCTTCATGCTCACCGCGCCGATCCCTGCCACCCGGCACGCGCTGGCGCGCGCAGGAATGACGATCGACGACATCGACCTTTTCGAGGTCAACGAGGCCTTCGCCTCGGTCGTGCTCACATGGATGCAGGAGACCGGCGCACCCCACGAGAGGGTGAACGTCAACGGAGGCGCGATCGCCCTCGGGCATCCGATCGGTGCGACGGGAACCCGCCTGATGGCGACGATGCTCAGCGAGCTCGAGCGCACCGGCGGCCGCTACGGGCTGCAGACGATGTGCGAGGGCGGCGGCGTCGCGAACGTCACGATCCTCGAACGCCTCTGATCCCGGCATCCCTCGTGTGACGCCGGGATGCCGTGGCGACCGGCTCAGCGGACGAAGCGGACCTCGGTCAGCGTCTCGCCGAGGAAGGGCTCGGTGTGCGAGGCGCCATCGAGATGGAAGCCGTTGCGCGTGTAGAAGCGGTGCGCGCGCGGGTTGTCTCCGGCGACCCACAGGTACAGCGGCTCATCCTTCTCCACGGCGGCATCGAACAGCTTCTGCCCGAGACCGGTGGAGTGCCAGGCATCCAGGAGGTAGATGAAGTAGAGCTCGCGATTCGCGGGAGCATCCTTGTCGCGCGCAGGGCCCGAACCGACGAAGCCGACGATCTCTCCGTCGACGAGCGCTGCGCTCATCTTGAACTCGGGGCCCTGGATGGCCCAGTGGGTCCACAGCTCGGCGAGTCGCCGGGGTGAGACCTTCTCGAGTGCTGCCTTGCTGATCAGGTGGTCGTAGGTCTCGTGCCAGCACTGTGCGTGCACACGACCCAGAGCCTCCGCGTCCACATCACGGACCGGACGGACGATGACTTCTGGCTGGGCTTCGGCGCTCATGCCCGTGACTCTACGCGCGGGTCGGGAGAACCGGAAATCTACGCTCTGTAGAAGAACCTGCTCATGATCGGGGTACGCTCGCACCTTGTGAACGTGATCTGGCGGACCCTGCTCGTGATGTGGAGCGCACGGCGTCGTGTGCGACGCGAAGGACGCATCGCGCCGACCGAGGTCGGCCGCATTCGGCTGACCACGCTGCCGACGGACATCGACGTCCTGCGGCACATGAACAACGGCCGCTACCTCTCGTTGTTCGATCTCGGCCGCTGGGATCTGCTCGTGCGCACCGGCATGAGCGATGTCATGAAGCGCAACGGCTGGTACGCGGTGGTCTCGGCCGAGACCGTGACGTTCCGCAAGTCGCTCGAACTCTGGCAGCGCTTCGACATCGAGTCGCGGCTGCTCGGTCACGACGACAAGGCGATCTACATGGAGCATCGGGCCGTCGTCGGCGGCGAGATCTACGCCAGGGTGATCGTCAGGGCACGGATGCTCAAGAGAAGCGGCGGGACGCTCTCGCACCAGGAGCTGTTCGCCGCGGTCGGTCGCCCGGAGGGCATCCCTGACGTCGAGCCGTGGATGCACGAGTGGGCCGCCGCGTCCGCGCTGCCGTCGACGCGCGCCGAGGCGCCCAGCGTCTGGTCGTGACGCGGCACGAGCGCTAACGTGGCTTCGTGCTGACCCTCCTCTCCTCGACGTGGCGCGTGCTCGCCGGGCATTGGCCCGCGCTCGTGGCGTGGTACCTTGCGGGGTATCTGCTCCACTTCGGTCTGATCCAGCTCGCCGGCTACGTCGGCGCGTTCACGCCCACCGGCGGCATCCTGCTGCTTCCTTTGGCGATCCTCGCGCGACTGGTCGCGTTCGTCGCGATGTTCCTCGTCGTCCGCGACGGGCTGCGCGAGCTGCAGACGATCGCGCCCGTGCCGCAGGCGGCATCCGAACGGCGTGAGACCTTCCTGAACACGCTGCTCGCCAGCATCCTGCCGTTCTTCGCGGTGTACGCGGCCTGGGGGATGCTGCAGGACGACGTGATCGCGTACGACTTCCGTGCACTCCAGGTGCGCAGCGACATCAGCTGGCAGGCCATCGCGAACCAGACTGAAGCGCCGACCGGTGGGGTGGGCAGCAACCTGACGCTGGATGCGATCACCGGTGTGCTGATCGTCCTGGCGTTCGCCGGGCGATGGGCGTGGAAGAAGTGGCCGAAGAAGCTCCCGGCTCCGTTCTCCGTGGTGGCGGTGTACCTCGAGGCCGTCTGGGTGCTCCTCTCGATCATCGTCATCAAGGACGCCCTGGAAGGGGTGAACGCCTGGGTTGACACCCGCGTCGGCATCCAGTGGGCGCTCGATTTCCGCGAGTGGGTGAGCGCGCAGCTCGTCCCCGTCGCGTGGGTGTGGGACGGCCTCGAGTGGTTCATCGGGCAGCTCGCCGGGCTCGTGGTCGAACCTCTCGCCTGGCTCGCGATCGCCGGCGTGATCTACGGCCAGGCCATCGCCGCCGAGAAGCCCAAGCTCGACATCGCGCTGTACAAGCGCGCACGTACGCAGGCGGAGAAGGTCCCCACGCTGCTGCGTCGGATGCTGGGGCAGCTCGGCGCCGAGTTCGCGTCGCGCTTCACCCCGATCATCGACGCGATCGTGCTGATGTGGCGTGCCGGACCGCTTCTCATCGGGACGTACATCCTGCTCTACACGATCGTGCTCGCCGGTGACACGACGTTGAGTTACCTCGTGACCAGGGTCATCGGGCCGCAGAGCCGCGTCGATTTCTGGTTGGTCGTCAACGACGCGCTGACCCTGTGCCTCGCTCTCGTCATCGAGCCCATCCGCATCAGCGTCGTCGCGGGCGCCTACGACACCTCACTCGGCGCGCTGCGCCGGCATCGGATGGTCGAAGCCGCGACCACGCCGACGGGCGGTCAGGGCTCGACCGAGAACCTGATGAACGAGGGGTAGGAATTGATCTCGGCCACCTCGACCCAGAACGGTCCCTCTGCATCCGCGGGCACGATGTAGCCCACGAAGATCTCGTACGGGACTATCGGGCCCGGGTCGCCGTTCTCGTCAACCTCGGGTGTCGTGCAGCTGGACGGCTCCTCGTACGTGTCGGTGATGCCGAGTGCGGTGTTCATCTGACCCCAGCGCCGGCCGGTGTCCTGCTCCACCAAGACGGGCGAGAAGCAGGACGGCGAGTCGCCATGCGGGTCCACCGGCACGGCCACGGCGATCACCCGGGCATCCGACGGTGCTGGAAGCTCGTCGACGTCGGTGATGTCGACAGCCCGCACCGGACCCCACGTGGCGTCGGCGAGTTCGGCGGTCTCTCCCTCGGCGGCATTCACGGGAACGGTCGGCTCGTACAGGTAGTACCGCGACCACGCAACGCCCACGAGTGTCGCGGTCGTCACGGCGACGAGGACCGCCAAAGCGATGAGAGCGAGGCGGTTGCGCCGCCACCAGCCGGTCATGGGTGGGTCCAATCGGTCTCGCGCACCTCGGCATCCGCGACCGGCGTGAGGGCGCCGAGGTCGATCTCGAGTTCGGCGACCGAATCGGCCCTGGTGTCCTCCTTCGCGGAGAGCTGGAGGACGCCGGTGCTGGTGCGGGCTTCCTCGGGGAGTTCGAACGCGAGTGCTCCGCTCTGCGAGACGCCCGTCACCAGTTGCGTCGACAGGAAGGACGGCACGCGCTCGCTCGCACGGAACGACTGATCGTCGATGACCAGCGTTGCGCCTTTGAAGCTCATTCCGAACTGGTCGAGGTTCGCCTCGGCATCCAACTCGACCACCAGCCAGGTGCCCTCGGCACTCCAGCCGTTCGCGGCCGACACCGCGTCGGCGATTGTCACATCGTGCACCGTCACGGAGAAGTCGCGGCCGGCGGCCTGCTCGCCGATCGTCACCGGGACGACGAAGGGCTCGGCGGACGCGCTGTCGTCGGGCGTGATGAGCGCCACCAGCCACGCGGCGATCAAAAGCGCGGCGGTGACCAGCCACGGGATCGCGCGCTTCATTCCTCGACCCCCGCACCGACGTCCTCGACGGCGAGCGTGGCGTGCGCACCGATCACTTCGTCTTCCCAGTACTCGCCGTAGATGAAGAATTCCCCGGTGTATTCGGTCGCGGTGGGCAGCGCCATGCGGACGTCTTCGCCGTCGGCGAAGTCGGAGGCAGGAACCGCCCACGTCAGCACCAGCTGCGCGGGCACCCCGGGCTGCAGCCACGGATCACGGGTCGTATCGTCGTAACGAGCTACGGTCGGCGCGATGTCGGGCACGTCCTCGACGCGGATCGCGTTGAGCGATCCCTTCCCCGTGCTCGACGGGCGCGCCGCGTCGTCGACGTTCGTGACATCCATGATGACCACGAGCAGGCGTTCGCCCTCCTCCGGGCGGACACCGGTCTCGTTGAGTTCATCGATGAGCACCGCGCGCTGCGGCGTCATCTCGATGCCGGCCCCGGTGAAGGTGTCTCCGGCACCGAGCTCGGGCAGCGGCGGCTCTGGGACGGCCTCGAGGCCGCCGAACCCAGCGGTGGTGCCGAGGATAAGCACGGTCGCGGCGCCCCCGATCCACTTCGTGGAGACCCGGGAGGTGACGGCGGAGACCCATTTCTTCGGCTGGGCATCCGTTCCTGCAGGCGCCGTCGAGGACGCGGCCGCCAAGGCGGCGTCGACCGCCCCCTGCGCTGCCCCCGACCGAGTCACGGCAACATCCTAGAGTTCCGCGTGGGTCATGGTGAAACAGAACGGCGCTGCATGGGCAGTACTGCCCATGGTCGGCCGGTCGGCGCATGGGTACTCTCGGCCGTCGGAGGTGTCCGTGCTCGATACGGACGGCACCGCGCATCAGTACACGGTCGGCAAGCCCGGTGAGCAGACCGGAGGCCCCCGAGGTCATCCGGTGAGATGATGGGCGACACAGTCCTTCGCGAGCTCGACCTGTCCAGGCCTCCGGCCCGCGGCTGAATCGGAGAAGATCCCATGACAGACAACACCGACCGCACACCGGACCCGCGTCGGCAGGACGTGCCGCCGCCCGCACCGCATCTGCCGAGCCCCGGCGCCGGCTACCCGGGTACCTCGCCCGCCGGAGGCGGCTACCCTGACCCGACCGTTCCCGTGGTCTATCCGCCGACCGGCGCCCCCGGAGACCAGCAGCTCGGCAACGCCGCGCCCTACGCTCCCGGATACGGCGCCCCGTCCGCGTACGCCGGACCGCCGTCCGCGGCGGCACCAGGACCGGGCGGCCTCGCGATCACCGCACTGATCCTCGGCATCGGCGCTTTCCTCATCGGGTGGATACCCTTCGTCGGACTCATCGTCGCCATCGCCGGCATCGTGGTCGGCATCATCGCGGTCCGTCGCCGTCAGGGGCGTCCGCTCTCGATCACCGGACTCGTCCTCTCGGGCGTCGGCTTCCTGATCGCGCTCGTCATGACGCTGATCATCGCCGTGATCATCCCGATCGCCGTCGAGGACTCTTACTCCTCGAGTGCCGGCGTCCACGGCTCGGTCCAGGTGATCCCCGACCAGAGCTGACGCCGACACGGCGCCCTTCGCTGTGCCTCAGCGGGAGTCGGCCGATGCGCTCCTAGGCTGTGGCCATGGTCGCCTTACCCGTGTCGTCCGATCCTCTGTCCGAGCGCGCTGTCGCGCTCGTACGGCGCTGGGTCGCCGAGGCTGCGATCGTCGAGCCGGACCCGGCGGCCGAGCGCCTCGCTGAGGTGCTGCGCGACGAACGCGGTCTCGCCTTCACGCTCGGGTTCGTGGACGGCGTGCTCCGGCCGGAGAGTCTGAGCGCCGCCGCAGCCCAGCTGCATCGGATCGCCCCCGACGTCCCCGGGTTCCTTCCCTGGTACCTGCGGGGTGCGGTTCGGGTCGGCGGGGGGATCGCCCAGGCTCTGCCTGCGCCGACCGTGCCCATCGCCCGTCGGGCGCTGCGCGAGATGGTGGGGCATCTGATCGTGGACGCACGCCCGGCGAAGCTGGGAGCCGAGATCGGGCGCATCCGTGAGAGCGGAGCGACACTCAACATCAATCTGCTCGGTGAGGCCGTGCTGGGCGAGTCCGAGGCCGAGCGCCGTCTCGACGGCATCCACGATCTGATCCGACGCCCGGGTGTCGACTACGTCTCGGTCAAGGTCTCGTCGATCCTCAGCCGTCCGGACCCGTGGTCCTTCGACGAGGTGGTGGATGCCGCGGCCGCACGCCTCCTCCCCCTCTACGTCACCGCGCTCGAGCACGGCGTGTTCATCAACCTGGACATGGAGGAGTACCGCGACCTCGATCTGACGATCGCGGTGTTCACGCGCATCCTCGAGGAGCCGCGGCTCGCGCACCTGGAGGCGGGGATCGTGCTGCAGGCGTACCTGCCGGACGCGCTCCCGGCCCTCCGCGAGCTGACCGCGTGGGCGCGCGACCGCGTCGAGCACGGCGGGGCGCGCATCAAGGTGCGCCTCGTGAAGGGCGCGAACCTGCCGATGGAACGGGTGGATGCCGTCATGCACGGGTGGCCGCAGGCGACCTACGACAGCAAGCTCGACACCGACGCCAATCATCTCCGTCTGCTCGACGAGGCACTGCAGGCGCAGAACGCGGCAGCCGTGCGCATCGGCGTCGCCGGGCACAACCTGTTCGACATCGCCTATGCCCGTCTGCTCGCCACCGAGCGCGGCCTCTCGACGCCGGCGGATGAGCTCGGAGGCGGCAGTCCTGATGTCGAGTTCGAAATGCTGCTCGGAATGGCCGATGGGCACCGTCACGCCGTATCGAAGGACGTCGGCCCGGTGCGGCTGTACGTCCCCGTGGTGCATCCGCGCGAGTTCGACGTCGCCATCGGGTACCTGGCACGTCGCCTCGAGGAGAGCGCCTCGGCCGAGAACTTCCTCTCCGCGGCCTTCCACCTCGCCGAGGACGAGACACTGTTCGTCCGGGAGCAGGAGCGCTTCCTCGATGCTGTCGAGCGGGCAGGGCAGCGCACACTGCGGATGACGCCCCACCGCACACAGGACCGCCGCGCACCCGTGCATGAATCCGTGCGCACGGTGCCGCCCGCTCCGGAGGCCGAGACCGACCTCACGAACATCGTGCTCGGGATCTCCCGCGGTTCCGCTGATGATCCCTTCGTAGAGACCGCGGTCTACTCGCAGCTCGAGGCCGCCCCGGATGCCGGTGGGGCACCGGGCTTCGAGAACACCGCCGACACCGATCTGTCGCTCGCGGCGAACCGCGAGTGGGCCCGCGGCATCCGTACCCGAGTCAGCGGGTCGACCGCCGGACTCGACGCTGCCCGTGCGGCGCGCGTGACGGATGAAGCGGAGGTCGACGCCATCGTCGCCCGACTGCGGCGTGGCGGCGAGGAGTGGGGAGCGCGCCCTGCCGCGGAGCGCGCCGAGGCGCTGATGCGCGCCGCGGTCGCTCTGGAGTCACGCCGTGCCGAGCTCATCGAGGTCGCGGCGGACGAGACGGGGAAACTGCTGTCCGAGGGCGACATCGAAGTCAGCGAGGCGGTCGATTTCGCACGCTACTACGGCGCCAAGGCGCGCGAGCTCGACGCCGTTCCCGGCGCGACGTTCGTCCCTTCGCGGGTGACCGTCGTCGCGCCGCCGTGGAACTTCCCGCTGGCCATCCCTGCCGGGGGCGTGCTCGCCGCGCTCGCCGCGGGTTCCGCCGTGGTCCTGAAGCCGGCGCCGCAGGCGCGTCGGTGCGCTGCGGTGATCGCCGAGGCGCTGTGGCAGTCCGGCATTCCTCGTGACGTGCTCGCGTTCGCGGATGTCCCGGAGGATCACCTCGGACAGGCGCTCATCGCGCATCCGGACGTCGACAGGGTCGTGCTGACCGGGTCATGGGACACTGCCGAGCTGTTCCGATCCTGGCGGCCGGATCTCCGCCTTCATGCCGAGACGAGCGGGAAGAACGCGATCGTCGTCACATCGTCAGCCGACGTCGATCTCGCGGTCGCGGATCTCGTGCGCAGCGCGTTCTCGCATGCCGGGCAGAAATGCTCCGCGGCATCGCTGGCGATCCTGGTCGGACCGGTCGGGCGCTCGCAGCGTTTCGCGCGACAGCTCGCTGACGCGACGCGCTCGCTGCGCGTCGGATGGCCGGCCGAGGCCCGCGTCGACGTCGGACCGGTGATCGAGCAGCCGCAGGGCAAGCTCGCGTGGGCGCTGAGCGAACTGGAACAGGACGAGCGATGGATCGTCCGCCCCGCACCGGTGCCAGGGGATGCGAGCGGGCGGCTGTGGAGGCCCGGCATCCGTGCAGGGGTGCTGCCGGGGTCGAGATTCCATCGCGAGGAGTTCTTCGGGCCGGTGCTCGGCATCATGCACGCACCCGATCTGGAACGGGCGATCGACCTGCAGAACCAGGTGGCGTACGGCCTCACCGCAGGGCTGCACACGCGCGACCCCGAGGAGCTGGCACTCTGGCTGGAGCGCGTCCAGGCCGGCAACCTCTCCGTGAACCGCGGCATCACGGGCGCGATCGTCCAACGCCAGCCGTTCGGAGGATGGAAGCGCTCGTCGGTCGGCCCCGGCGCCAAGGCGGGCGGGCCCAACCACTTGATCGGACTCGGGACCTGGCGTGCGGGCAGCGGAGCTCCGGCATCGAGCACGCTGCATCTGCGCGGACTCGACGGACGCATCACGGACCTCATCGAGTCCGCACAGCCCTCGTTGGACTTCGAGCGGTTCGAGTGGCTGCGTCGCGCGGCGCTGTCCGACGCGATCGCCTGGGACCGCGAATTCGGCCAGGTGCGTGACGTGTCGCGGCTGGAGGTAGAGCGGAATCTGTTCCGCTATCGTCCGGTGGCGGTGTCGATCAGGGCGACAGCGGACGCCGGGTGGCACGAGCTGCTGCGGGTCATCGTCGCAGCGATCCGCAGCGGCGCCGGATTCTTCGTCTCCACACCCGTCGGCCTGCCGGCGGAGGTCCGTCGATCGCTGACCGAACTCGGAGCAGCGGTCGCTGTCGAATCGGACGATGAGTGGGTGCAGCGGATGTCGCAGCGCGATCCGGAGTCCTCGGATGATCAGGAGCGCCCTCCGCGGGTACGGCTGGTCGGATCCCCCGATGCGGTCGCCGAGCTGCACCGGCTGTTCGCCGAGGCGGTGGCTGGCGACCCCGATGTGGCGGTGTTCGACGGCGAGGTCACCGCGGCCGGCCGCATCGAGCTGCTGGCGTTCCTGCACGAGCAGTCGATCTCGATCACCGCGCACCGCTTCGGCCAGCCGGACCCCTGGAGTGCCGCCGTCATCTGATCCGCACACGGAGGGTGTAAAGAATTCTTGACATCGGTGGGCTGTAGGCGTAGCTTCCGTGTAAAGAATCTTTTACACGGAGGGGCGGGTCATGGTTTACGAAGAGCGCAACGTCTGGACGACGCTGATCGTCAGCATCATCACGATGACGGCGTACGTCATCGTGATCCTGCAGAACGCGAGCGGCGGGCCGCTCACCGACGTCGACTGGTTCCCGATCATGCTCTGGACGATCGGCATCAGTATCGGGGCCACGATCATCCTCAGCATCCTGTGGGGGCTGTTCGCCGGAGCGAAGGACCCGGACGGCGTGGGCAGGAGCGATGAACGCGACCGAGACATCAACCGCATGGGCTCGGGCGTCGAGCAGTCGTTCATCGTGATCGCGGGCCTCGGCGTGATCGTGCTCTGCGCCGTCGGCGCCGACGTGTTCTGGATCGCGAACACGATGTTCGCCGGCTTCGCCGTGGCGACCGTCATCGGCGGGATCGCGCGCGTCATCGCCTACCGTCGGGGCCTCGTCTGATGGTCAAGCCCACGCGCGTCACGAACACGATCCGCGCCCAGCGCGAGCGGGCCGGTCTCACCCAGGCGGAACTCGCACATCGCGTCGGCGTCACCCGCCAGACGCTCATCGCGATCGAGCAGGGGAAGTACTCGCCCACGCTCGAACTCGCATTTCAGATCGCCCACGCGTTCGGCGCAGGGCTCGACGAACTCTTCCAGTATCCCGAGCAGAACTCCGGAGGCCAGAAATGACCGAGACGATGACGGCATGGCAGCGCGAGACGTACGGACCGGCCGCCGGCACGGCCCCGGCCGAGATCCCGGTGCCCGCAGCGGGGCACGGCGAGGTCGTGATCCGCGTGCGGGCCACGGCGCTCAACGCCGGGGACCGGCACATCATGCACGGCGATCCGCTCCTCGTGCGACCGGCGTCCGGGATGGGGCGGCCGAAGCAGCCGGTGCGCGGCATGGACGTGGCAGGCACGGTGACAGCCGTGGGGTCGGGAGTGGTCAGCGCGGAAGTCGGCGAGGAGGTCGTGGGAGAGCTCTCCGGCTTCGGAGGCGGATTGGCGACGTTCGCCGTCGCGCCGGCCGGCCGCCTCGTCCCGCGGCCTCCTGGTGTCGCCCCGGCGCTCGCCGCGTCCCTTCCGATCGCCGCCGGCACGGCGTGGCAGGCACTCGACCTCGCCGGAATCGGGCTCGACGACGACCCGGCGCCGCGCGTGCTGATCCTCGGTGCATCCGGCGGCGTCGGAACCTTCGCGGTGCAGCTCGCCGCGCTCCGCGGTGCAGAGGTGTGGGCATCGAGCGGGGAGCGCAGTGCGCCTCTGCTGAGCCGTCTGGGCGCCGTCCGCACGCTCGATCACCGGCAGACGCCGCTCTCCGGGTTGCCGAAGGGCCATTTCCACGCCGTGCTCGACATCGCCGGCGGGATGCCGTTGCGGCAGCTTCAGCGCCTGCTCGCGCCAGGCGGTCAGGTCGTTCTCGTCGGCGGAGAAGGAGGGCGCGTGCTCGGGCCCATCCCGCGGATGCTGGCGGCGGCCGTCCTGTCGATCGGCTCGCGCCGCCGCATCAGGATGTTCACGGCGTCCGCGCATCCGGAGATCCTGCAGAAGCTCCTGGCGCTGGTGGATGAAGGCGATCTCGTCCCCGTGATCGAGCGCGAATATCCGTTCGCCGAGGCATCCGTCGCCCTCGCTCATCTCGAGGCGGGGCATGTCGTCGGCAAGGTCGTGGTGCACGGCGCGTGAGCCTGACGGCGCGTCCGGCCTCGGAAAGCTGGCGCGTTCTCAGCGGCGGGTGACACAATGGCATCTGGCGTGCCCGTGTCGCATCTTCCCCGCCTCAGACTGAGCTCCGGGTCGAAGGCCCGCCGGGCCCCTGGACAGCGTCCGCCGCATCTCTTCCCGAGGAGCACCATGTCGACGCCAGAGACCGTCACCACCGCGGCCCCGACCCGCACAGCGCACCGCCGCCGCTACCTGATGTGCCGTCCAGAGCACTTCACGGTCAGCTACACGATCAACCCGTGGATGGAGCCCGCCAAGCCCACTGACACGGCGAAGGCCGTCGCGCAGTGGCAGAAGCTGCACGACCTGTACCTCGAGCTCGGCCACGAGGTCGAGCTCATCGAGCCGCTCGCCGGTTACCCGGACATGGTCTACACGGCCAACGGCGGCTTCCTCATCGACGGCCGCGCGTACGTTCCCGAGTTCCGCTTCGTCGAGCGCCAGGGCGAGTCGCCTGCGTTCGCCGACTGGTTCCGCGCCAACGGTTTCGACACCGTCATGCCCGAAGAGGTCAACGAGGGCGAGGGGGACTTCCTGCTCGTCGGCGACGTCATCCTCGCCGGCACCGGCTTCCGTTCCACCGGCGACAGCCATCGCGAGGTCGGGGAGGTCTTCGGCCGCGAAGTCGTCTCGCTGAACCTCGTCGACCCGCGCTTCTACCACCTCGACACCGCGATCGCCGTGCTCGATCCTGTGCAGGGAGTGGAGAACGGCGGCCCGGAGCGCGCCAACATCGCCTACCTGCCCGGCGCGTTCGACGACGCCAGCCGCGCGATCCTCGAGGAGCGCTTCCCCGACGCCATCCTGGTCTCGGATGAAGACGGCGCGGTGTTCGGCCTGAACTC
Source organism: Microbacterium sp. M (assembly GCF_045181065.1). Taxonomy (GTDB): domain Bacteria; phylum Actinomycetota; class Actinomycetes; order Actinomycetales; family Microbacteriaceae; genus Microbacterium. The sequence goes on from NZ_CP173721.1 coordinate 536,593, forward strand.
GGCGAGCGACGGCTACAACGTCGTCATCTCGCCGCGCGCCAAGGGCTTCGAGAAGCAGCTGCGCGAGCGCGGCTACAACCCGATCATGGTCGACCTGTCCGAGCTGCTGCTCGGCGGCGGCGGCATCAAGTGCTGCACGCTCGAACTGCGAGGAGCGAAGTGACGTCTCTCGAACCGCACGTCGCGGAGAACTACCACCCGCTGCCCGTCACGATCGCCCGTGGCGAGGGCGCCTGGGTGACCGATGTCGAGGGCAAGCGCTACCTCGATCTTCTCGCCGCATACTCCGCAGTGAACTTCGGACACCGTCACCCCGCGCTCGTCGCGGCCGTGACCGAGCAGCTCGGACGCGTGACGCTCACCAGCCGCGCGTTCATGAACGATCGCCTCGAGCCGTTCGCAGAGGCGCTCGCCCGCCTCTGCGGCAAGGACATGGTCCTGCCGATGAATACCGGCGCCGAAGCGGTCGAGACGGGCATCAAGGTCGCCCGAGCCTGGGGATACCGGGTCAAGGGCATCCCCGTGGATGCCGCGCGCATCGTCGTCGCGGCCGGAAACTTCCACGGGCGCACGACGACGATCGTCAGCTTCAGCGACGACGAGTCCGCGCGTGGCGGTTTCGGTCCGTTCATGACCGGTTTCGACATCGTGCCGTTCGGCGATGCGGATGCCGTGGCCGCCGCCATCACGGATGACACCGCGGCCGTGCTCGTGGAGCCCATCCAGGGCGAGGCCGGCGTGGTCATCCCGCCGGAGGGCTACCTCCGACGCATCCGTGAGATCTGCACCGAGCGCAATGTGCTGTTCATCGCCGACGAGATCCAGGCCGGACTCGGACGCGTCGGCGAGACCTTCGCGTGCGACCGCGAGGGCGTCGTGCCCGACCTGTACCTGCTGGGCAAGGCTCTCGGCGGCGGCATCCTGCCCGTCTCGGCCGTCGTCGGAGATCGCGACGTGCTCGGAGTCATCCGACCCGGCGAACACGGTTCGACGTTCGGAGGCAACCCGCTCGCCGCGGCTGTCGGCCTGCGGGTCGTCGAGATGCTCGAATCCGGTGAGGTGCAGGAGCGCTCGCGTGCTCTCGGCGCGCACCTGGCGGCGGGACTGGACAGGCTCATCGGTCACGGCGTGACGGACGTCCGTGTCGCCGGGCTCTGGGCCGGTGTCGATATCGATCCGGCGAAGGGCACAGGGCGGGAGATCTCCGAGAAGCTCATGGAGCGCGGCGTGCTCGTCAAGGACACCCACGGGCAGACGATCCGCATCGCGCCGCCGCTCGTGATCCGCGCAACGGAGATCGACTGGGCGCTGGAGCAGCTCCGACTCGTGCTGGGGGCCTGACCGGCCGCCGTTCCGCCCTCCTCGCTCAACGAGCGAGGAGGGCGAGGCGCGCCGCACATCACGCCGGGGCGTCGTCCGGGTCGAGGGTGCGCAGCGTGTCCTCCTCGGCTTCGTTGTCGGCCGTCAGCTGCGCCTCGGTCGTCTCATCACCGCCCAGCGGGGCGTCTCGCTGCGGCGGATCGGATCCGCCGCGATCACGGGGGTCGTCGTCGTCCGCGTCGGGGTCGTCGTCCGCGCCGTGCTCGCGCGCGACGTCGTACTCGTCCTCGTCGAGGTCGCGCCCTTCGGCCGGCTCCTCCGGATGGGGTGTGCGTCTGGTGTGCTCGTCCATGCACCGACGGTATGGAGCCGGGATGCCGTGCGGTAAGGGCATTGACAATCCGCGAACTCAGCGCACCGGCGACGTCCCGTCCTCGCCGTGCTCGGGAACGTCCTGATCGTCGTATGACGACAACTCATCCTCGGAGACGAGCTCGTCGACGTCGAGGACGTTGGGTCCGGCATCCGTGCGGCTCTCGGCATCCAGCAGCTCGTGCGGGATGCGGATCGGCGTCGTCGGCGCGACCGGCATCCCGAGCCTGCGCTGGAGTTGGCGCAGCCAGCGCGGTTGCGCCCCGAGGATGCCCTGCTCGGCGCGCGATTCGACCTCCAGTCCGTAGTAGTCGCCGATCTTGTCGATGAGTTGTGCGCGTTCGGCCCTGGCGTACGCGCGTCGTTCGCGGATGAACGCGATCGCGGTCGCCCAGCAGATCAGTAGCATCACCACGCTGAACGGCAGGGCGATCGTGATCGCCGCGGTCTGCAGCGCCGTCAGCCCTCCGGCCAGCAGCAGGGCGATCGCGAGGATCGCGGTGACGGCGACGAAGAATGCCCTGATCCAGCGCTTCGGGTTCTGCTGGCCGCCGGTCGCGATCATCCCCATGACGAGCGCGCCGGAGTCCGCCGACGTCACGAAGAAGATCGAGATGAGCAGGATCGCGCCGATCGTGACGACCGTCGTCCCCGGCACGTGCTGCAGCAGCTCGAACAGGGCGCCCTGCAGATCGACCGTGCCGTCTTCGTTCGTGAGGGTTCCTGGGGCCTGCAGCTCGATCGCGAGCGCGGATCCGCCCATCACGGCGAACCACAGGATGCCCAGAAGAGTGGGCACGAGGATGACACCGGCCACGAACTCGCGCACCGTGCGGCCCTTGGAGATCCGGGCGATGAAGATGCCGACGAACGGGGCCCACGAGATCCACCAGCCCCAGTAGAACGACGTCCACGCCGCCTGCCACTCTTCCCCAGCCTCACCCTGGAACGCGCTGACGTTGAACGACAGGCCGACGAAGTTCTGGACGTAGTAGCCGATCGACTGCACGAACTCCCGCAGGAGGAACTCGGTCTGGCCCATCACGAGCAGGTACAGCACGAGGAGCCCGGCCATGACGAGGTTGATGTTGGACAGCCATTTCATGCCCTTCGTGACGCCGGAGAGCACCGAGGCGAGCACGAAGACCGAGATGATGAGGATGATGACGACCTGGGTCGGCTCGTCCGGCTTGCCGAGGCCTGCGGACGAGAGCCCGGCGCTGATCTGGATGACGCCGAGGCCGAGCGACGTGGCGACGCCGAAGAGCGTACCGACGAGCGCGACCACATCGATCGCGTGGCCCCAGCCGCCCTCGACGCGCTTGCCGAGCAGCGGCTCGAGCGTCCACCGGATCGAGATCGGACGTCGACGGCGGTGGATCGCATAGGCCAGTGCCAGCCCGATCACGACGTAGATCGACCAGGCGTGCACGCCCCAGTGCAGATAGGTCTGGCCCAGCGCGGCCTGTGCGAGCTGTTCGGGGGTTCCTTCGACGCCGGGCCGCGGATTCGTGAAGTGGCTGAGCGGCTCGGACACGCCGTAGAACACCAGGCCGATGCCCATACCCGCCGCGAACAGCAGGGAGAACCAGCTCATGAGCGAGAACTCCGGCTCGTCGTCGTCCCGCCCGAGCTTGATGTCGCCGAAACGGCTGAAGCCCATGAACAGGCTGAACGCGACGAACAGCGCGGCGATCAGCACGTAGTACCAGTTGAACGCGTTGACGATCGTGCTCTGGATGGCGCCGAACATCTCCTCCGCGAGATGCGGGGCGATGAGCGTGAACGACACGAAGGCCAGGATGATCACCGCCGCAGGCCAGAAGACCCAGCGCTGCAGCGGCGGCAGAGACCGCCGTCGCTCCGCCGTGCTGCCGTCCGTCGAGGGGGTGGATGCCGAGGCATTCGAGTTCTGCGCGTTCTCCGGTCCGCTCATGCCTCCAAGTTAGCGAGATCGCACACCGGGTGGGGGAAGAACTCAGGCAGAGGCCGGTCCTGAGGATCGCCGGACGATCAGCTCGGGAAGGGGCACGTCGAGCTCGATGGCGTGATCCGGGTCGATGAGTGCGAGCAGCCGGTGCAGCGCCGCCCTGCCCTGCAGCTCGAACGGGTTGTGCACCGTGGTCAACGGCGGGTCGTAGTATCGCGCTTCCGGGATGTCGTCGATGCCGACGACGCTGACGTCCTCGGGGACTCGACGCCCGCTCTCCTTCAGCGCGAGCATCGCGCCGAGCGCGGTCTGGTCGTTCGCTGCGACCACGGCCGTCGCAGCTGCGATCCCGGGGCCTTCGGTGATCGCGGCGTAGCCGGAGCGCGCGGACCAGTCGCCCTGGACGACCGCCTCCGCCTCCAGATCGTGCTGGGCGAGCGCGGCATGGAACGCCCGAGTGCGGTTCCGGGAGGCCGACCAGTTGTCGGGCCCCGCGATCATCGCGATCCGATGGTGGCCCAAGCCCACGAGGTGATCGACCAGCGCCGGCACCCCGACGGTCGACAGCCGGTTGCGGTGCTGATCCGGTGCGTCATCGGACTCGACATCGATGAACGTCGGCAGACGGAATGTCGTCGACGCGAAGGCCTGGGACATCTCGTCCGTCGAACCGAGAGCGAGGATTCCAGCGAGATCCTGCTGCGTCAGCAGCGCGAGCGACTCGTCGACGGCATGCGGGTTGCGCATGTCGAGCGAGACGAGGTCGAGGACGTAGCCGGCTTCGCGCGCGGCGGCCGCGGCGCCCTCGGCGATGCGGCTCGGGCCGACCTGCGAGAGTTCGTGCGTCAGGGCTCCGATGCGATGCGATCGCCCGGACTTCAGACTGCGCGCGGTGAGGTTGGGGCGGTAGCCCAGGTCGGCGATCGCACGCTCGACGCGCGCCTGCGTCTCGGGACGGATTCCGGCGAAGCCGCGGAGGAAGCGCGTGACCGTCTGATGGGACACCCCCGCGGCCGCCGCGACGTCGTAGATCGTCGATTGCTTGGCAGGGGGATTCCCGGCGGTCATGCGTGCTCCCGTCGTCAGGCCTCTCATGAACTTTTCCAGATCGTGAGGAAACCGGGCCTTGACAAATATATGTTGTCGACAACATAGTAGCTCCCACCGGATGTTGTCGACAACATCCACGGCCACGATGACAACGGAGTACGTCAGATGAACCAGCAGCGCCCCACGGAAGCCCGCCAGTTCAGCGGCATCCTGTTCGGAGCCGCGTACTACGCGGAGTACCACCGCGACGAGCGCACCGAGACCGATCTCGATCTGATGAAGGATGCCGGATTCACCGTCATCCGCGTCGGCGAGTCCGTGTGGTCGACGTGGGAGCCGAGGGACGGCGAGTTCGACCTCGACTGGCTGCAACCGGTCCTGGACGGGGCGCACGCCCGTGAGATCTCCGTGATCCTCGGGACGCCGACCTACGCGGTTCCCCCGTGGTTGCAGCAGGCGTACCCCGAGATCGCGGCGGAGGCGAGCACCGGGTCGCCCATGTCGTGGGGCGGCCGCCAGGAGGTGGACTACTCGCATCCCGCGTTCCGCTTCCACGCCGAGCGCGTGATCCGTGCGGTCATCGCACGGTACGCGGATCATCCGGCCGTCGTCGGCTATCAGGTCGACAACGAACCAGGAATGCTGCTGCCGCACAACCGCGGGACGTTCCGCCGGTTCGTCCGACGACTCGCCGCGACCTACGGCGACGTCGAGACGCTCAACCGCGAGTGGGGGCTCACGTACTGGTCGCATCGGATCGCGGACTGGTCGGAACTGTGGACCCCCGACGGGAACACGCTTCCGCAGTACGACCTCGCATGGCGGCGCTATCAGGCCGACCTGACGACCGAGTTCATCGCCTGGCAGGCGGACATCGTGCGCGAGTACGCGCGCCCCGAGCAGTTCGTGACGACGTGCATCGCCTATCCGCGTCCGGCACTCGACGACGAGAAGCTGGTGCGCGCGCTCGATGTCACGGCCGGCAACCCTTACTACGCCATGCAGGATCACCTCGACGCGACCCTCGATCTGGAGCCCGTGACACCGTGGACGTCCTCCGGGGTCGCCGGCCTGCTCCGGCAGGCGGATCGGCTGTTCTCCTCCAAGCAGTCGCGATTCCTCGTGACGGAGACGGACGCGCAGTCGATCGGCGGACCGGAGTTCAACCTGCCGCCCTACCCAGGTCAACTCCGGCAGGCCGCGCTCGCGCTCATCTCGCGCGGTGCGGCGATGATCGAGTACTGGCACTGGCACACGCTGCCGCACGGTACCGAGACGTACTGGGGCGGCGTCCTCCCGCACAGCCTCGCACCCGGCCGCATCTACCGGGAGGTCGCCGATCTCGGCGCGACGCTCGGGGCGCTCGGGACCCGATTGGACGGGTTCGAACCGGATGCGGACGTGGCGATCCTGTGGTCGAACGACAGCCGCTACGCGCTCGAGTTCAGCCCTCCGTTCCCGGATGCCGGAGGCGGGCCCGATCGAGCCGCCTATCAGCGGGTCTTCGACGCCTTCCACCGCGGTGTCGTCGATGCCGGAGCGCAGGCGCGCATCCTGCATCCGGTGCAGGCCCTCGGCCTCGGCGCCGCAGCCCTCGCGGCGCGCTTCCCCGTCCTCGTCGCCCCGGCGTTCTACGTCGCGACGGACGAGGAGCTCGACCTCCTCGCCGCGTACGCCGCGGCCGGAGGCCACCTGGTCATCGGCATCCGCACCGGCTACGCGGATGAGGAGGCTCGTGCTCGCATCGCCGAGGCGCCCGACCGGCTCTCGGCGGCGGCCGGTGTCCGGTACGAGGAGTTCTCGAACCTGCAGGTCGACGTCCCGGTCCTCTCGACAGTGCTGGGCGGCGAGACCAGTCAGGCCACGCTCTGGGCCGACGGGCTGATCGCGGACGAGGGTTCCGAGATCATCGCCGAGTACGACCACCCATGGTTCCGCGCGTTCCCCGCTGTCGTCACGAAGCCGCACGGCGAGGGGCGGGTCACCACGGTGGGCACCGTGCCGTCGACCGAGCTCGCTGCGGACCTGATCCGCTGGGCCGCGCCCCGCACGATCGCCGACCGACTGGTGACCGCCCGGTCCCTGCCGCTGACCGTCGGCTCCGGCACGCTGCCGGACGGCCGGACGGCCTGGTTCGTCTTCAACTGGAGCTGGACCGCAGCTCGTCTCGCGCTCGCCGGAGAGGTCGAGGATGCGGTGGACGGCACCGTCCACGGGGCCGGTGACGAGCTCACCATCGAACCATGGGGATCGCTGATCCTGATCGACCGCTGACGCGCATCCGCTCGTCACTCGAAGAAGAGGAAGAAGGATATGAGAAACACAGCACAGCGTCGCGCCGCGCTCATCGCCGGCGCCGCTCTCACCGCACTCGTCCTCGCCGGGTGCACGCCCGGCGGCCAGGAGGAGGGCACAGGTCCGATCACGGACGAGCAGCGTGAGGAGGCCCTGAGCACGCCCACAGAACTCACCTTCTGGACCTGGGTGCCGAACATCGAGGACGAGGTCGCGCTCTTCGAGGAGAAGTACCCGGAGATCGACGTGAAGGTCGAGAACGTCGGGCAGGGCCTGCCGCACTACCAGAAGCTGCGCAGCGCGCTCGAGGCAGGGGAGGGGGCGCCGGACGTCGCGCAGATCGAGTACCAGCACATCCCGTCCTTCGTCCTGTCCGAGGCGCTGCTCGATCTCGCACCGTACGGCGCCGACGAACTCGCCGATGACTACGTCGGCTGGGCCTGGAATCAGGTCTCGCCCGGCGACGAGGTCTGGTCGATCCCGCAGGATGTGGGACCGATGGGCAACCTCTACCGCGAGGATCTCCTGACTCAGGCCGGGATCACCGAACCGCCCGAGACATGGGAGGACTACGCCACGGCGGCTCAGGCCGTCAAGGACGCCACCGGGTCGTACATCTCCAACCTCGGCGCGACCCAGGCGGGCCAGATGATCGGCTTCTTCTGGCAGGACGGACTCAAGCCGTTCGGGTACGACGGGAAGGAGACGGTCTCGATCGACGTCAACAGCGACGGAGCGAAGGAGATCGCGTCGTACTGGACGGATCTGATCCAGAAGGACCTCGTCTCCACCGACGTCGACTTCACCGACCAGTGGTACCAGGGGCTCTCCAACGGCAAGTACGCCGGGTGGCTCACGGCCGCGTGGGGTCCGGTGTTCCTGCAGGGCACGGCCGAGAACACGTCCGGACTGTGGCGCGCGGCGCCGCTTCCGCAGACAGAGGCCGGAGCCTCGGCATCCGGCAACTGGGGCGGATCGTCGGATGCCGTCCTCTCGACGAGCAAGAACCCGATCGCAGCCGCAGAGCTGGCCATGTTCCTCAACCACGATGAGGAATCGGCGATGCAGTTCGCCACGCAGCAGTTCCTCTATCCGCCGCAGGTGTCGGTGCTGGAGAACCCGGAGTTCGCCGATCTCGAGTCCGAGTTCTACGGCGGGCAGCAGGTCAACAAGCTGTTCGCGGAGATCTCGGAGACCGTCGACACCGACTTCCAGTGGCTGCCGTTCATGGACTACGCCTACGCCTCGTATGAGGAGAACGTCGGCACCGTGATCGCCGCGAAGGGCGACATCGCCGATGCGCTCGATGCGTGGCAGGACGACCTCGTCGGGTACGCCGAGGACCAGGGCTTCACGGTCGAGTGAATCAGGGCGGGGCGCTGACGCGTTCAGTGCCCCGCCGACGTCTTTCCGAGAGGATCCGCCATGTCGCAGTCTCCACTGCCGGTCACGCAGCGCCGCCGAACCGGCACGATCAAACGCAAGCAGCAGCGCGCCGCCTACCTGTTCATCCTGCCGTTCTTCATCGTCTTCACTGCGATGCTCGTCGTCCCGCTCATCTACTCGGGCTACCTGAGTCTCTTCGAGAGCAAGCTCATCGGCGGCGAGCAGTTCGCCGGTCTCGCCAATTACGTCCGCGCCCTGATGGACCCCGACTTCCTGGCCAGCCTGGGGCGCGTCGCACTGTTCCTCGTGGTCCAGGTGCCGATCATGCTCGGTCTCGCGCTCTTCTTCGCCCTCGCGCTGGACAGCGGCCGGGCGCGGGGCTCGCGCAGCATCCGGCTCCTGATCTTCATGCCGTACGCCGTCCCGGCCGTCGTGGCGACGCTGATGTGGGGCTACCTGTACGGGCCGGACTTCGGGCCGATCGCCCAGGTCGCCCGCGCGGTCGGGCTCGGGACGCCGGACTTCCTGTCGCCGGGGTCGATCCTCGGGTCGATGATGAACATCGTCACGTGGGAGTTCATCGGCTACAACATGATCATCATGTACGCGGCGCTGCGGTCGATCCCCGCTGAGCTCTACGAAGCAGCCGAGATCGACGGAGCAGGCCAGTTCCGCGTCGCCTGGAGCATCAAGATCCCCGCGATCCGTCCCGCGATCATGTTGACGATCATCTTCAGCATCATCGGTTCGTTCCAGCTGTTCAACGAGCCGAGCCTGCTCAACACGATCGCCCCCGACGCCATCTCGAACTCGTTCACCCCGAACTACTACGCGTACAACCTCGCGTTCATCAACCAGGAACTGAACTACGCCGCCGCGATCGCGTTCCTCCTGGGCATCGTGATCGCCGTGGTGTCGTACATCGTCCAGCTCAGCGAACAGCGCCGTGAGCGGCGCGAGCGGAGGCTCTCATGACCGATCTCGATACGCGCGCCGTCGTCGCGCCCGGTTCCGTCACCCGTCGAGGGCGGGCTCGCCGCGCTCGGCCCTACGTGGCGCAGAAGCGGCGCAGTCTGCTGCTGACCGTGCTGCTGTGGCTGTGCGTGCTCTACTTCGTCCTGCCGCTGTGGTGGCTGATGGTCTCGTCGACGAAAGACAACGCCGCGCTGTTCACGACGTTCGGCCTGTGGTTCGGCGGGGAGTTCTCGCTGTGGGACAACCTCGTCCAGCTCTTCGAGATGCGCGACGGCATCTTCCTCAGGTGGATCCTGAACACGATCCTCTATGCCGTCGTCGCCGCTGTCGGAGCCACGCTGCTGTCGGCGATGGCCGGCTACGCGTTCGCGAAGTACGAGTTCCGTGGGGGGAAGGCGCTGTTCAGCATCACGCTCGGAGCGGTCATGATCCCGTTGACCGCTCTGGCACTGCCGACGTACCTTCTGTTCTCGGCGGCGAATCTGACGAACACTCCGTGGGCCATCATCGTGCCGTCGCTCGTGAGCCCTTTCGGCGTCTACCTGATGCGCGTGTACGCGGCGGATGCGATCCCCGACAGCATCGTCGAGGCTGCGCGCGTGGACGGGTCGGGAGAGTTCCGCACGTTCTGGCAGATCGGGTTGCGGCTGATGGGGCCAGGTCTGGTGACCGTCTTCCTGTTCTCGCTGGTCGGCACCTGGAACAACTACTTCCTGCCGCTGATCATGCTGAACACCTCGGAGCTGTATCCGATCACGGTCGGCCTCGCGCAGATCCAGGCGGCGGCGTCCGCGGGCGGCGGGTCGCAGGCGGTGTTCTCGACGGTCATCACCGGATCGTTCGTCTCGATCCTGCCGCTGGTCGTGGCGTTCCTGTTCCTGCAGCGCTACTGGCAGACGGGACTCGCGGCGGGCAGCGTGAAGGAATGAGACGCGCGGTCAGCCGACCCTGACGCTGACCGTATGCCAGCCGGTCGCGCCGTCCGGTGCGGGCGGAGCGGATGCCTCGGTCTGCGTCTCCCCGTCCGCACTGATCGCACGGCAGCGGATGCGGTGGTCGCCGGATTCGGCGGACCACGGCATCCGCCACTGCACCCAGGTGTCGTCCGAGATCGCCGGGGCCAGTTCTGCGCGCTGCCAGTCGCCGTCGTCGATCTGCACCTCGACCGCAGCGACGCCCGTGTGCGGCTGCCAGGCGACGCCGGCGATCACGCTGTCGCCGGCGTCGACGCCGCGGCCGGCGCGGGGGACGTCGATGCGCGACTGCAGCTTGATGGGGCCTCGCTCGGACCAGCCGCGATCGGTCCAGTACGCGCGGGCTCGATCGAAGCGCGTGACCTCGAGATCCGTGACCCACTTGGTGGCCGAGACGTAGCCGTACAGCCCCGGTACGACCATGCGCACAGGGAAGCCGTGCGCGAGCGGAAGCGGCTCGCCGTTCATGCCGACCGCGAGCAGGGCGTCGCGATCGTCGGTCAGCGCCTCCAGGGGCGTGCCGGCGGTGAAGCCGTCGGCGGAGGTCGACAGCACCATGTCGGCGCCGGCGGCAGGGCGCGCCTTCGCGAGCAGCTCGCGGATCGGATGCCCCAGCCACACGGCGTTGCCGATGAGGTCGCCGCCCACCTCGTTCGACACGCACGACAGGGTCACGGTCGTCTCTGTCATCGGGAGCGCGAGGAGCTCATCCCAGGTGAGGTCGATCTCCTGTTCGACCATCCCGTGGATGCGCAGCCGCCAGGATGCCGGGTCGACCGTCGGCACCACGAGCGCGGTGTCGATGCGGTAGAAGTCGCGGTTGGGCGTGATGAGAGGTGCGAGACCGGGGACGTCCAGCGCGGCGCCGGGCGGAGGAGCGGGGGCCGGGGTCGCCGGACGCGGCAGTCGCAGTGCGTCGCGCACGTTCGTGACGACGGCGGTTCCGGCGCGGGCGACGGTTCCGGCGACCGCGAGGGCGATTCCGAGCGCCGCGGTGCCGCCGGCCCACGCGAGGAATCGGCGGCGGGTGGGGAGGTCGGCGTGATCTGCGGCATCGGTCCCGGGGGCCTCGGCGACGAACCGGATCAGCAGATGAAGGGCGGTCGCTCCGGTCGCGCCGGCGAGCGCTGCCGGAAGCCACGCGAGCATCCCGGCATCCGTGCGGGTGACGGCGACGCCGGCGACCACGACGCCGATCAGCACGAAGGCGATCACGCCCGAGCGGCGCCATCTCGCCTCGGCCACACCTGCTGCCGCGGCGGCCGCGACCAGCACGATGCCGATGCCGACGAGCAGGGCGACTTTGTCTGCCGTGCCGAACCAGGCGATCGCGGTGTCCTTGGCCCAGGTCGGTGCCGCATCGATCAGCGCTCCGCCGACAACGGCGAACGGGCTGGACGACGCGGCGGACACCGCTGCGGCGAACTCGCCAGCGCCCACGCCGACGGCGGCGGCCGCGATACCCGCGAGCGCGGCCATCATGCGGCGTCGCGGGAAGGAGTCGGTCACAGTCATCAGGCTACGAGCACCGAGGCGCCTGCGGTGCTCCGGTCACGGAATCGTAAGATCCGGCGAGAAACCATTCCACGCGCGAGAAACCACGCGGGCAGGTGTTCTTCGTCGGCCACGTTGTTTCTCGTCGCCTACTCCGCGTCCTTGGGCTCGGTGCGGATCGGCGTCGTCGCGACGACGTGGTCGTCGAACGCGGTCGGCTCCATCGCGCGCACGACCGACATGGGCCGCGTCTCATCGAGGGTGAGCAGGAATCGGGTGTCCTCGCGGCGGTGCAGACGGCCGGACCACAGCATCCAGGTCACGCCGATCGCGCAGGCCAGCAGTCCGGCAGCGCCGCCGACGACGATGGCGGTGCGCGCCGAGAACGTGTCGACGATCCAGCCGGCGATCGGAGCGCCGATCGGTGTCGAGCCCATGACGACCGCCATGTAGAGCGCGAGCACGCGACCGCGCAGGGCCGCGTCGGTGGTCGTCTGCACGTAGCCGTTGGCCGTGGTCAGCAGGGTCACGATCGAGAAGCCGCTGAACATCAGCACGAACGCGTAGGCCCAGTAACTGGGCATCATGGCCGAGACGAGGGATGCCACGCCGAAGCCGCCGGCGGCGATCACGAGAACGCGCACCCGCGCTCGGTCGCGCCGCGCCGCGAGCAGGGCGCCGGCGAGCGAACCGATCGCGAGGACGGAGCTCAGCAGCCCGTAGCCGTCCGCGCCGCGTCCGAACTCCAGCGCCATGGTCGAGGCGAAGATCGGGAAGTTCATGCCGAAGGCTCCGATGAGGAACACGATCACGAACACGACCTTGAGGTCGCTGCGGCGCATGACGTAGAGGAAGCCCGCCGCGAGTCCGCCGTTGCGCCCGCCCTTCGTGCGCGGGACGAGCTGGTCGCGGCGGATCAGCAGCAGCGCGATCAGCATCGCGAGGAACGTGACCGCATTCGCGACGAACACCCACCCAGATCCGATCGCGACGATGAGGAGCCCGCCGACCGCGGGCCCGATCAGGCGGGCCATGTTGAAGGATGCCGAGTTCAGCGCCACGGCATTGGACGTGTCCTCGAGGCTGACCATGTCGGAGACGAACGCCTGCCGTGCCGGCGCGTCGAACGCGTTGGTGATGCCGAACGCCAGGGCGAACACGAACATCAGCGGGAGGGTCATGACTCCCGTGAGCAGGAGTGCGGCGACGCCGAGCGCGAGCAGCAGGAGCGTCGTCTGCGTCACGAGCAGCACCGTGCGGCGCTCGAAGCGATCGGCGACCCATCCCGTGAGGCTCACCAGAACCAGGGGAGGCCCGAACTGCAGCGCCATCGTGATGCCCATGGCGGTGGCGTCGTTGTCGGTGAGCTCGGTCAGCACGACCCAGTCCTGGGCGGTGGCCTGCATCCAGCCGCCGATGTTCGAGACGAGCGCGCCGAGGAACCAGACCCGGTAGTTGACGTTCGAGAACGAACGGAACATGGCAGGGGCCCCACGCCCGGAGGCTCGGCGCGACGCGCCAGCGGCGCGGCGAGGGGGCGGGGGGATCATCGTTCGGCCACCTTTCGCATCAGGGCGCTGGCGTCGCGCAGTGTCTGCAGCTCCGCCTCGGTGAAATCGAGTTCGGACAGCGCACCGGACAGGGCGGCATCGCGTTTGTGGACGGTCGCCGTCACGACGGCGGTTCCGGCATCCGTGATCTCCACCTGGACGCGCCGGCGATCCTCCTCGTCCTGCACGCGGGTCACATAGCCGTCCTCGACGAGGGCCGCGACGGTGCTCGACATCGTCGGTGCCGTGACGCGCTCGCGCTGGGCGAGTGCGCCGATCGTGAGCGCGCCGTTCATCTTCAGATTCGCGAGCACGGCGAAGTGCGCGTCGCTGATGTGGTCGTCCGCGCGCTCGCGGCGCAGGCGACGGGCGAGTCGGAAGGTGGCCATGCGCAGGTCGGTGGCGGTGGTGTGCAGGGATTCTTCGGAGGCAGGCATTACTTAGGTAGTCTAACTAAGTTTCGGATGCCGTGGCGGGCCGCTTGGACAGGAACCGGTTTCTCGACTACCGTGAGGGAGATGAAACTCGTCGAAGATGCGAGCACGTATCGCAATCCGATCATCGATGCCGATGTGCCGGATCCGGACGCCATTCGCGTCGGAGACCGCTTCTACCTCGTGGCATCGAGCTTCCATCGCGCACCGGGGCTGCCGATCTTCGCATCAGACGATCTCGTGAACTGGACGCGCATCTCCTATGCGCTCGAGCGCAACGAACCCGCAGCCTGGTTCGCACTGCCTCGGCACGGCGGGGGAGTGTGGGCGCCGTCGATCCGGCACCACGACGGGACCTTCTTCGTCGTCTACCCCGACCCCGACCAGGGGATCTTCGTCGTCACCGCCGAGGACCCGGCAGGCCCCTGGTCGCCGCCGCGACTGCTGCTGGTCGGCCTCGGCCTGATCGACCCGTGCCCCCTCTGGGATGAGGATGGCAGTACGTATCTCGTGCACGGCTGGGCGCGTTCGCGCTCGGGACGCAAGAACGTGCTCACGGTCGTGCCCGTCGATGAGAGACTCTCGGAGACCCGCGGCGTCGCGGTGGACGTCATCGACGGCGCCCGTCTCGACGGCTTCACGACCCTCGAGGGTCCGAAGTTCTATCAGCGCGACGGGGAGTACTGGATCTTCGCTCCGGCAGGCGGCGTGGCCACCGGCTTCCAGGCCGTGTTCCGCGCCGCCTCCCCGTACGGTCCGTATGAGCACCGCATCGTGCTCGAGCAGGGCGACACCTCGGTCAACGGCCCGCATCAGGGTGCGTGGGTCGACGACGGAGAGGGCGGCGACTGGTTCCTGCACTTCCAGGACCGCGGCGTGTACGGCCGAGTGCTCCACCTGCAGCCCATGGCGTGGGGCGAGGACGGCTGGCCCGTCATGGGCCAGGCGGTCGCTGGCGGCCCGGCGCAGCCGGTGCTCGAGTATCCGTCCCTGCACGGCGCACCTCAGGGCATGCGCACGCTCGCCCGATCGGATGACTTCGCCGACGGCATCCCGAGTGCGAACTGGCAGTGGGAGGCCGACCCGGATCCGGATGCCGTGGTCCTGCGCGACCACGACGCCTGGACGGAGCGCGCGCTCACGCTGCGCGGCAGCGCCGACGGCGGCAACGTCCGCACGCTCTCCCGCGTCCTCTCGCAGCCCCTGCCGGGCCAGCCCTCCAGCTCGCGCGTCGACATCGAGCTCGTGTCCGGCCGGCCGGGCGACCGGGCCGGGATCGCCGTGCTGGGGTACACCTACGTCTGGGCCGGTGTGCGGATCGGCGCAGACGGCCCCGAGGCCGTCGTCGCCGTCCGCGAGCGCGACGATCAGGAGGAGCGCGTGCTCCTGCGGGTGCCGGTCACCGCAGCAAGAGCGGTCGTCGCGCTGGATGTCGACGCCGATGCGCGCGTGCGCGTCGCTCTGACCGCGGGCGGTGGGAGGATCGACATCGATCCGCAGTTCCAGGCGATCGAGGGGCACTGGGTCGGGGCGGCCGTCTCGCTGTTCGCAGCGGGACGGCACGGAGCAGGCGAGGCCCTCGCCCGGTTCCGCGACTTCGGCATCACGATGGGGGATGCGTGACGATGGCGACACGACGAGCGCGGACGGCGCCGACGCGCGAAACGACGATCAACGACATCGCGCAGGCGGCGGGGGTGTCGAAGGCGACCGTGTCGCGGGTGCTCAACCGCATCCCGACCGTCAACGCCGAGATCGCGCAGCGCGTGCGCCAGGTCATCGACGAGCTCGGCTACACGCCGAGCCAGACCGCGCGGTCGCTGTCGCTGGGCGTCAGCCGGACCGTCGGCGTGCTCGTGCCCGACCTCGGCAACCCGATGTTCCACCAGGTGCTGCACGGCTTCAACAGAGCGGCGGCCCGCGACGGGTATCACGTCGTCGTCACGGACTCCTTCGAGGATGCCGATGGCGAACCGGACCTCGCCCGAGACCTGCGCGACCGCACGGATGCCGTCGCACTGTTCTCGCCGCGCATGACGCGGCCCGACCTGCTCGAACTGCTGCCACGGATCGGCCCGGTCGCGGTGTTCAACCGCACCACCGGCAAGAACGCCGGGTCCGTCCTCATCGACTATCACGAGGGCGTCATCGTGCTGGCACGGCACCTCATCTCGCTCGGCCACCGCAGGATCGCGTTCCTCGCCGGACCCGCCTATGCCCGCGCGAACTGGGAGCGCGAGCGCGGTCTCGCCGAGATCCGCGAGAGCGAACCGGATGTCGAGATCATCGACGTGCCGTGCGGGCACTCCTTCGAGGACGGCTACGACGCCTGGCCGGCGCTGCGCGCCACTGGTGCCACCGCGGTGATCGCGTACAACGACGTCGTCGCGCTCGGCCTGCTCGGTCGTCTGTCCGAGGAAGGCGTGTCCGTTCCAGACGAGATGTCGGTCGCCGGCTTCGACGACATCCCGTTCGCCCGATACTCGTCACCGTCGCTCACGACGATGACTTCGCGCCTCGGCGAGATCGGCGAGCAGATCTGGACCGTCCTGCATGCCGAGATGACCGCCGATCCGCTGCGCGAACCCATCATGTTCTCGCCATCCCTCGCCCCGCGCAGCAGCACCAAGGCGCGGGCATGACCGTGGAGCTGCTGCGCGATGCCTCTGCCGTGGTCGAATACCACGACGGCACCGATGTCGACGCGCGGCTCTCGCCGCGTCCGTTCCTCACCGCGACGACGCCGCTCGGCACGCCGGCCACGCAGGTCGAGCCAGAGGATCATCTGCACCATCTCGGCATGAGCGCCGCACTGCCGGACGTCAACGGCACGAGCTTCTGGGGTGGCCGCACGTATGTGCGCGACCACGGCTCCACGATGCTCGACAACCACGGCACGCAGCGGGTGACCGGACGCGATGTGCACGACGGGACGGTCATCGAACAGATCGCATGGCTCGATGGGCACGGCGCGGTCCTGCTCGATGAAGAGCGCACCATCACCGTCAGCGCGGGCGACGGACGCTGGGAAGTGGTCTGGGTCTCGCGCCTCACGGCTCTCGAGCAGGACGTGAGCTTCGGCAGTCCGCAGACCAACGGCCGACCCGGCGCCTTCTACGGCGGGCTGTTCTGGCGAGCGCCGTTCCCGGTCGCCCGTGTGCGCACCGCGGAGGGGCAGGGCGTCGACATCGCGCACGGATCGCTCTCGCCCTGGATCTGCCTGGATGCCGAGCACGCATCGCTCGTCGGGGTCAGCACCAACGGGATGCCGTGGTTCGTGCGCGCCGAGGGATACGTCGGATTCGGTCCAGCGCTCGCCGTGGACGGGCGGCGTGAACTGCCCAGGGGCGAGACCCTGCGGCTCGATCTCGCCGTGGCGGTCATGGACGGTTCGCCGGCCCGCCCTGCCGAGGTCGCCGACCAGCTCCTCGACGGGGTCAGGGACGCGGTGTGACCCGGCCGCTGCAGACGCTGCTCGCCGAAGCGCGCGCCGCGGACATCGCCCTGCACTCGATCGAGATCAGCGTGGCCGGCCGTCCGATCGTGCGCGACGGCATCGCGCCGTTCGGCCCCGAGGTGCCGCACCGGATGTACTCGGTGTCGAAGTCGTTCACCGGACTCGCCGTCCTGCTGCTCGCGGAAGAGGGGCGGCTCGGCCTGGATGACGGCATCCTGACGCACTTCCCCGAGCAGAGGCCGGTGCATGCCTGGCTCGAGCAGACCCGCATCGACGACATGCTGGCGATGACCGGTCCGCACAGCCGCACGACGTATGTCGAAGCATCCGACAGCTGGTTCGAGTCCTACTTCCGCGTGCCGCCGACGCACCGCGCCGGCACGCTTTTCACATACGACACCAGTGCGTCGTACGTGCTCGCCGCTCTCGTCGAGCGCCTGGCGGGCATGCCGATGCTCGACTATCTGCGCCCGCGTCTGCTCGACCCGCTCGGTGTCGGTGCGGGTGCGCAGTTCCTGACCGGACCCGAGGGGATCAGCCACGGCGGGTCGGGCCTGGTCATGGCGCCGGCCGACCTGCTTCCGATCGCAGAGATGATCAACCAGGGCGGATGCCGCGACGGCGATCGCATCCTTCCGGAACGAGTCGTCGGGCGGCTGCTCGAGCAGCGCTCTTCGCCCGCGATGCAGACCTGGGGCGCTCCGCTGCGCGCCGGGTACGGGCGCCAGGTGTGGCTCCCCGGCGGCGGCAGCTGGATGATGTTCGGGCTCGGCGGACAGATCGTCTACGGCGACCCGGCGCGGCAGCTGGCGGCCGTCGTCACCGCCGACACGACCACGCTCACCGGCGGAGATCAACGGCTGGTCGACATGCTGCTGCGGGCCTTCGAGGCGCTGGACGAGGGCGCGGACGGCCTCGCGGTCGGACTCGCGCCGCCCATGCCGCCGCATGACGCGCGGCATGCCGCGCGCGTCCGCACTGCCGCGGCGCAGATCACGGGTGAGGATGCCCCGGACGAGCTCGTCGTCGAGGTGGATGCCGAGGGCGGCCTCGTGCGATGGGATGCCGAGCACGAACTCGTGTTCTCGACGGCGCATCCGACGACGGTCGTCACCCCGCTCGGCAGTGCCGTCGTCACCGCCGGCTGGACGGCGCCCGGCGTGCTCGACGTGCGCCTGAGCGCCGCGGGCGATGACATCGCCTCGGTGCGGCTGCGGCTGGTCATCGGTGGCGACGGCATCCTGACCCTGATGTCGCAGGGCTTCGGACCGGCGATCGGGTCGTCCTGGACGTTCCGCGGCAGCTACCGCTACTGATCACTTCGGCTTCTCGCCGATCCAGACGATCAGAGGCGACGCTATCTGCCCTGGGGAGGTCAGCCCTTGACCGAGCCGACCAGCGCGCCCTTGACGAAGTAGCGCTGCACGAACGGGTAGATGATGAGCATCGGCAGCGTCGCGACGAAGATCACGGCCATGCGGACGGACTGCGCCGGCGGCACGATGTCGACCGCCGACTCGCTGGCGTTCAACCCGCTCGCCACGATCACGATCTGGCGCAGGAGCACCTGCATCGGCCACAGCTCCGAACTGTTGATGTACAGGATCGCGCTCTGGTATGTGTTCCAGTAGTAGACCGCGTAGAACAGACCGATCGTGGCGATCGAGGCCAGTGACAGCGGCAGCACGATGCGCCAGAAGACGCCGAACTCGGAGCAGCCGTCGATGCGCGCCGCCTCCTCGAGGCTCTCGGGAATGCCCTGGAAGAAGCTGCGCATGATGATGAAGTTGAAGGCGTTGATCGCCACCGGGATGATCAGCGACCACAGCGAATCGATCATTCCGAGGCTCTTCACGACGATGAACGTGGGGATCATGCCACCGGCGAACAGCATCGTGAACAGCACCATGAAGTTGATGACACGGCGCCCCTTGAGGTGCTTCTTGGACAGGGCGTACGCCATGAACGCGGTGAGCACGAGCGAGATGAAGGTGCCGCCGATCGTGACGATCGCCGAGACGCCGAGAGCGCGGAAGATCGTCGGCGTCGACAGGATGTAGCGGTACGCGTCGAGGCTGAACGTCTCGGGCCACAGGATGAACGGTCGCGTGGCCAGCTCGCCGGGGGTGGCGAGCGAGCTCGCCAGCACGTTGACGAACGGCAGCACGCAGATCAGCGCGAAGGCGATCAGGACGATCGCGTTGATGACGCTGAAGATGCGGCGACCAGGGGTGACGCGCAGCTTGTTGCGGGCGGTGCGGCGGATCTGGATCGGGATCGTCGCGCTGTCGACAGGTGCCGTGTTGGTCATTTCGAGCTCCCAGGGGTGGACGTGCGCACCGCGAACAGTGCTGCGGAGAGAAAGAGGTCTGTACGGAGAGGTGGCGTCATGTCCGACTCCCCGAGGTCGGCGTCCGCACCGCGAACAGTGCTGCGGAGAGAAAGAACAGAAAGGCCACGGGATACAGGACCAGCTGCGTGCCGAAGAGGCAGGCCAGGCCGGCGCCGGCGAACCACCAGCCGGTCGCACGGCGGCGCGGGCGATACGTGGCGAAGAACCAGCCGACCGCGCACAGCAGGGCGATGAGGACGAGCGAGAACCCGAACCACGCCGCGAGAGTGTTCAGCACCGTGTGAGCGTCGGCATCGGCGACGTCCAGGCCGGCGGCGCGGAGCGCGGGGAGCACGGACTCCTGCAGGGTCGCGGCATCCGCTCTGGTGATCACGAGGGCGAACCCGCCCTGCAGCACGGCAGCGGCGGCGAAGCCGACGGCGGCGATGATCAGCTCGATCCGGCGGCGGAACGGCTTGGCTGCGGCATCCGCAGTGGTCGGCGTCTCGGTCATGACAGTCATACCAGCGCACCTCCGCGGGTTTCCAGGCTCGCCGTGCCGTCGGTCACGAGGACGGGGCCGACAGCACCCGTGACACGGAGGCCGACGATCCGCAGCCCGGTCGCGAACTGCGCGTGCACGCCCGCCGAGGCCATCGCGGGAACGCCGTCGGCCATGGCAGGGACGACCGGGGTGGCATCCGGTGCGAACGAGACGACGAAGTCGTCGAGCGTGAGGTCGTCGATGGGAGCCTCGGGGAGACCAGAGACCCAGGCGGCGCAGGACGTCACGTTCGTCGCCGTGATGTGGGCCAGGTGGATGCCGCGGAAATGCGGAGTTCCGGCATCCACCGGCTGCGGGGTGCGGTCGGACACGATCGGAGCCTTGCCCTCCGGGCCGCAGAAATAGAACGGGTTGATGACCAGCGGGCACATCACGCGGTCCATCACGATGTTGGAGACGCGCACGTCGGAGACGGTGCCGCCTCGGCCGCGGCGGGATTTGATCCGGATGCCGCGGTCGGTGCCCTGGAACACGCAGTTCGAGATCACGACCCCGCGGACGCCGCCGGACATCTCGCTGCCGATCACGACGCCGCCGTGTCCGTGGATCATCGTGCAGTTCGTGATCGCGATGTTCTCGCACGGCACGCGGTCCAGCGATTTCTCACTGCCGGCCTTGATCGCGATGCAGTCGTCGCCGACGTCGATGTGGCAGTCGCTGATGCGCACGTTGCGGCACGACTCGGGGTCGATGCCGTCGGTGTTGGGAGAATCCGGCGGGTTGATGATGCGGATGCCGGTGATCCGGACGTCGTCGCAGAGCAGCGGGTGGACGGTCCATGCGGGGGAGTCGCGCAGTGTGACTCCGGAGATCTCGACCCTGGAGCATCCGTGCAGGCCGATGAGCGTCGGGCGGGGGAACGACAGAGAGTCTGCCCGGAAGGCATCCCACCACCACGCGCCGCCGCCGTCGATCTCGCCGCGACCGGTGATCGAGATGTCGCTGGCGTCGCGGGCGTAGATGCACGGGGAGTGGATGGTCGTGGCTGCGCCCTCCCAGCGCGCGCCGACCGGAGGATAGAGGGCGGGGTCGGCGACGAATCGCAGCACCGCCCCCGCCTCGAGGTGGAGTTCGACGCGGGAGCGCAGGCGCAGAGCACCGGTCTCGTGCACGCCGGGCGTGATGGTCACGCGTCCGCCGCCGGCATCCGCAGCCCGGTCGATGGCGTCCTGCAGCGCGAGCGTCGTGCGCTTCACGCTGCCGAAGCCGATTCGGGTGGGAGTGCTCTGCACCTGCGTCCCGCTCATATCAGTTGTTCTCCGCGTAGGAGGCGCTGAGCTCCTCGATGATGGCGCTGAGCCCCTTGCCGTCGAGATCGGCGATGGCCGCCTCGAATCCGGCCATGTCGAGCTGGCCGACCATGTACTTGTTGTAGGCGTCGTTCGCGGCCTGCTGGATCGTGGACCAGCTCTGGTCGAACGCGTCCGACGACAGCGGCAGTGAGGGGTCGACCACCGCGAACTCCGTGTTCTCGGCGATCTTCTCGTTGCCCTCGTCGACGTACGGCGAAGAGCTCTTGAAGGTCACGACGTTGTCGCTGGGTCGGGACGACGAGTACGGCTGGACCTCCTGCTCCCACTTCGGCTGGTCGGCGATCGTCACGACTCCGTCTGCGTCGACGGTGAAGTGCTCGTCCTCGATGCCGTTCGTCATCAGCGTGAAGGCCTCCTCATCGAGGAGCTTGTCGATGAAGGCGAGCATGCCTCGGAGCTCGTCCTCGGTCTCGACCTGGCTCTTCGACATCGCCAGCCAGCCGCCGAAGCCGCCGTTCGTGTCGGACAGGATGCGTCGCGGCACGTCCTCGAAGGTGATGTCGTTGATCAGCGCCCACGACATCGGCGTGTTCGGGTCGGAGCTGACCGCGAGGTTCATGTAGCCCTTCGGCTCGAACAGACCGGTCACGACGATGCCGCCCTTGCCCTGGGCGATCGCGTCGATCTGGTTCTGCTTCTGCATGGTGACGAACTCGCCGTTGATCGCGCCCTGCTCGTACAGGCCGCGGTACCACTCCATGGCCTCCTTGAACTCGTCCGTCTGGAAGGTCGGGATGACTTCGTCGTCCTCGACGACGAAGTTGTTCCCGGCGCCGAAGTAGCCGGCGAGGCTCTTGAACCCGAGCTTGAAGCTCTCCAGGCGGTCGAGGAACCCCGTGGTGTCATCCTTGCCGTTGCCATCAGGGTCCTGCGTCGCGAAGGCCACAGCGACCTCGCCGAGCTCTTCGATCGTGTGCGGGACCTCCAGGCCGAGGTTGTCCAGCCAGTCCTGCCGGACGATCACGCCGTACCGGGCGATCGGCTTCTGGAACGGCACACCGTAGAGCTGACCGTCGACGCGAGCGGACGCGATCGTCTGATCGTCGATCTCGGACAGGTTCGGGTAGTCGTCGAGGTACGGCTCGACATCCCAGAACTGACCGGACTTCAGTGCCTGGCGCACCGAGGTGTTCGTGATGTTGGTCAGCGATGTGATGTCGGCGAGCGAGTCCGACGCGAGTGCGGCGTTGATCTTCTCGTCGGCGGAGGCGGCAGGCACCCACTGGAAGTCGAGTTCGGCTCCGGTGGTCTCCTCCAGCGCCGTCTGGATGGGGCCGTCCGCGTCCGGAGTCGTCGGCGTGTGCAGAATCGCCATCCAGGAGATCTCCTCGGGGATCTCGGCGGATCCCCCACCATCGGTGGCTGCGTCGCCCGACGCGCCGCATCCGACGAGCGCGAGTGCGACGACAGCAGCGGAAGCGGTGCCGAGTGTGAGTCGGGAACGATTGCGCATCTCAGTTGGTCTCCGCGTACGAGGCGCTGAGTTCTTCGATGATCGTGTCGAGTCCCTGACCGCTGAGCTTCTCGATCGCGTCCTCGTACCCGGCCATGTCGATCTGGCCGACCATGTACTTGTTGTACGCGTCGTTCGCGGCCTGCTGGATCGTCGACCAGCTCTGATCGAACGCGTCCGACGACAGCGGCAGCGACGGATCGATGACGGCGAACTCGGCGTTCTCGGCCATCTTCTCGTTGCCCTCGTCGACGTACGGCGTGGAGCTCTTGAACGTGGCCACGATGTCCGAGGGGCGAGACGAGTTGTACGGCTGGACCTCCTGCTCCCACCTCGGCTGATCACTGATCGTGACGACATCGTCGGCGTCGACGGTGAAGTGCTCGTCTTCGATGCCGTTGGTCATCAGGGTGAACGCCTCCTCATCGAGCAGCTTGTCGATGAACGCGAGGATGCCCTTGAGCTCGGCTTCGTCCTTCACTTCGCTCGTCGACATCGCCAGCCAGCCGCCGAAGCCGCCGTTCGTGTCGGACAGGATGCGCCGCGGCACGTCCTCGTGCGTGATGTCGTTGATCAGGGCCCAGGCCATCGGGGTGTTCGGGTCGGCGCTGGTGGCGAGGTTCATGTAGTTCTTGGCCTCGAACAGGCCCGTGACGATGATGCCGCCCTTGCCCTGCGCGATGGCGTCCTGCTGGTTCTGCTTCTGCATCGTGACGAACTCGCCGTTGATCGCGCCCTGCTCGTACAGGCCGCGGTACCACTCCATGGCCTCCTTGAACTCGTCCGTCTGGAACGTCGGGATGACCTCATCGTCCTCGACGACGAAGTTGTTGCCTGCGCCGAAGTAGCCGGCCAGCGTCTTGAAGCCGAGCTTGAAGCTCTCCAGGCGGTCGATGAAGCCGGTCGTGTCGTTCTGGCCGTTGCCGTCCGGGTCCTGCGTCGCGAACGCGACGGCGACCTCGCCCAGCTCCTCGATCGTGTGCGGGGTCTCCAGGCCGAGGTTGTCGAGCCAGTCCTGACGCACCAGCACGCCGTAGCGGGCGATGGGCTTCTGCACCGGGACGCCGTAGAGCTTTCCGTCGACGCGCGCCGAGGCGATCGTCTTCTCGTCGATCTTGGAGAGGTTCTCGTAGTCCTCGAGATACGGCTCGACATCCCAGAACTGTCCCGACTTCAGTGCCTGGCGGACAGAGGTGTTCGAGATGTTCGAGAGCGACGTGATGTCGGCCAGCGTGTCGGAGGCCAGCGCGGCGTTGATCTTCTCGTCCTTGGAGGCATCCGGCACCCACTGGAACGTGAGGTCCGTTCCGGTGAACTCCTCGAGCGCGGTCTGGATCGGACCGTCCGCCTCGGGGGTGGTGGGCGTGTGCAGCATCGCCATCCAGGTGATGCTCTCGGGAGTGTTCACATCCTCGCTGCTGCTCGCGGGTTCTCCCGACGAACCGCACGCCGTGAGCGCGAGCGATGCGACGGCGACGGAAGCGACGGCGATTCCGAGCCTGCTGTGGTTCCTCATTCTGATGTTCCTCTCGCAAGGTGGAGACGGGCCTGCGCGGTCACGCGAGCCCTGGGGGGTGAGGTCTGAGTGGCGGTGGCGGCGGCATCCGCGGCCAGCTGGCCGAAGACGATGCGCGTGACGAAGCCGATGGCGGCCGCAGGGATGCCGATGCCGAACATGACCAGCAGCGGCAGGGCGAAACTCGTCAGCAGCCACACGGTCGCGGCGACCGCGGCGGCGGCGACGATGGTCCAGTGCAACGAACCGATGCCGAGCATGAGGGCGGCGGCGATCTGACGCGGGATGCCGCGGACGTCGGTCGCCGCCATCACGGGGAAGACGTAGGCGGCGATGATGCCGATGACGACGAGGGCGACGACGTTGCCGAACTGCAGCAACCACGTCGACGCGGCGAAGATGTTGGTGATGACGATGGCGGCCGCAGCCGTGAGGATCCAGCCCATCGCGGCGGAGCGCCAGTAATGGGTGCGGAAGTGACCGATGAACGCGCGGGTCACCGGGGGCGTCTCGCCGAAGCGGAACCAGCGATCGATGTACGCCGCGACCGCATAGGACGCCGGTCCGATGCCGAAGACGACGAGACCGAGCACGGTCGCCGCGATCCACAGCACGTTCAGGAAGGCGATCCGATAGACGCCGCGCAGGAACAGGTTGATGCGCATGAAGCCCTCGAACGAGAACATCAGAACACGCCCTCCTCGCCGAACTTCTTCGCGAGTCTGTTGGCCATCAGCACGAGGATGAGTCCGACCAGGCCCTTGAACAGGCCGACGGCGGTCGCGTAGCTGAGCTGTCCGTTCTGAATACCCGCCGTGTACACGTACGTGTCGAAGATCTCGCCGACCTCGCGGTTGAGCGAGTTCAGCATGAGGAACATGTGCTCGAAGCCGAGCTCGAGGAAGTCGCCGATCGACAGGATGAACATCACGATGATGGTCGGGCGGATCGCGGGCAGGGTGATGTGCCAGGTCTGCAGCCAGCGTCCTGCGCCGTCGATCTCGGCCGCTTCGTACAGCTGCAGGTCGACCGCCGTCATGGCGGCGAGGTAGATGATCGTTCCCCAGCCGGCGCTCTTCCAGATCTCCTGGACCGTGTAGAGCGGTCGCAGCCAGTTCGGGTCCGTCAGGAACGGCACCTCGTCGAAGCCCCACGAGACGAGGAGGTTGTTGATGCCGCCGCCGTCGGTGGTCAGCAGCACGTAGAACAGCGAGACGACGATCACCCACGACATGAAGTGCGGCAGATAGATGACGGTCTGGATGCTGCGCTGGAAGACCCGGGTGCGGACCTCGTTCAGCAGCAGCGCGAGGATGATCGGCACAGGGAAGGCGAAGATCAGCAGCAGCAGCGAGATGATCACCGTGTTGGTGAGCAGCATGATGAAGGTGTCTTCGGTGAAGAACCGAATGAAGTGCTCGAATCCGACCCACGGGCTGCCGCCGATGCCGCGGAACGGCGAGTAGTCCTGGAACGCGATGACCAGGCCGCCCATCGGTACGTACTTGAAGACGATGAAGTACACGATGCCGGGCAGAGCCATGAGGTACAGCGCCTTGTGGCGCCACATCTCCTGCCACCACGGGCGTCGACGCAACGGGGGAAGCACGTCGCTCGTTTCGGGGGCGTCGGGCTGCGTGCTCTGGGTGGCTTCGAGCACGGTCATGCCTGCGTCCGCTTCACCGCGAGATCGGTCACCATCGGGGGCCTCTTCCTGCGCTCATCATCGAGTTCCGGGGGGCGGTCGCCGCAGAGAAAACGCTTCTTCGGTAACCGGTTTCCCGAGACTAGCACGGGACGCGGTCGGCAACAACCGTTCGTTTCGACCGTGATCGAAGCGATTGTCTACAACGTTATACAGGGCGGCGGCCACTCGCTTCGTCATGACGTGCGCTCGGCACGCGAGAATGGATGCTGTGACCCTCGCTCTCGAAATCGCCGTCCAGGACCCAGCCGGTGTGCGCATCGCCCGCGAGGTCGGTGCGGAACGCGTCGAACTGACGCAGGGGCTCGCGCTCGGTGGACTCACCCCGTCACCGGCGACGCTCGAACTCGCGCTGGCCGAAGCGGACACGGACGGGCCGGAGGTCCACGTGCTGGTCCGCCCGCGGGCCGGCGGCTTCCACTACGACCGGGACGAACTCGCGCTGATCGAACGCGATGTGCGCTTCGCCGTCTCCGCAGGTGCTGCCGGCGTCGTGATCGGCTGCCTCGATGCCGACGGCCGGCTCGATCTCGATGCGATGACGCGACTGGTGGATGCCTCAGGCGGCGCCGCCGTGACGCTGCATCGCGCGATCGATGTGACGGCGGATCCGGTCGCCACCATGCACGCGGCTCGGGAGCTGGGACTCGACCGCATCCTCACCTCCGGCGGGGCGTCCGCGGCGATCGACGGTATCGATGTCCTGCGTCGCCTGGTGGAGGAGGCCGGCCGCGGCATCCAGATCATGGCGGGCAGCGGAGTGGATGCGGCATCCGTCGCCGAGATCGTCGCGACCGGCGTCGATGCCGTGCATTTCTCCGCCAAGCGCACCGTCTCGGAGTCGACCGGCGTGCGGATGGGGTCGGCGGCCGACGGCGTCGGCGGGTACGAGGTCACCGACCGCGATGCCGCATTCGCGGTGCGGGCGGCGCTCGGACTCTGACGACCGCGACACGAGCACGACACCGATCGATCGCGTCCGTAGACTCTCTGCCATGGCCGACCCCCGCAACGCCGCGTTCCGCACCGCCGAGTACACGGACGCCCACGGCATCACGATCGTCTACGACGTCCATCCGGCCGAAGGGCGGCAGCGCGGCGTCGTGCAGCTTCTTCACGGCGTCGGCGAGCACGCCGGACGCTACGGCGAACTGATCGGGGCTCTGAACCGCGCCGGCTTCGTCGTCTACGCCGACGACCATCGAGGGCACGGACGCACCGGGATGCGCCAGCACGGGGAGGCCGCCAAGCTCGGCCGACTCGGCAAGGGCGGCCTGCACGCGGCGAAGAACGCGATCTGGCAGCTCACCGGCATCATCCGCGACGAGAATCCGGACCTGCCGCTCGTGCTGTTCGGTCACTCGTGGGGTTCGTTCCTCGCGCAGATGCTCGTGAACGACCATCCGGAGGCGTGGGACGCCGTCGTGCTGTCGGGCTCGGCGCTGCGGACGCCGCTGATGCTCAACGCCGCGCCGCTGAACGCGCGGTGGGAGGGCGAGAACGCCACCGGGTACGAGTGGCTCAGCCGGGATGCCGCCGTGTGGGAGGAGTTCGACGCGGATCCGCTCACCACCAACGTGCCGCTGCTGAAGCTGTTCGGCCCGATCGAGTCGTTGAAACTGTACGGCCGGCCGAAGAAGCACCTCGGCCGTGACATCCCGATGCTGCTGATGGTCGGGCGCGACGACGCGGTCGGCGGACCTCGGAGCGTGCACCGCCTCGCCGACGAATACCGGGAACGGTCCGGTCTCACGGACGTCACGACGCTCGTCTACCCCGACGCGCGTCACGAGATCTTCAACGAGCTGCAGCAGGGCGCTGTCCGCGCCGATCTGCTCGCCTGGCTCGACAAGCACATCCCGTTCCGAGGCTGAGCGGCTCCGCCGTCGCCGGGCGTAGGCTGGGACCGTGCATGGTGAGTACAAGGTCCCGGGTGGAAAGCTCGTCGTCGTCGACCTCGAGGTCAAGGACGGGCGGATCGACGGATTCCGACTCGCCGGCGACTTCTTCCTCGAACCCGACACCGCGCTCGATGACATCAATGCGGCCGTCAACGGACTGATGGTCGAGTCGGATGCCACGGCGATCGCCGCGGCGGTCCGCGGTGCTCTTCCCGATGGCGCTCAGCTGCTCGGCTTCAGCCCCGAGGCGGTCGGCACCGCCGTCCGTCGCGCGCTCGTGACGGCTCCCGGCTGGCGGGACTTCGACTGGGAGATCGTGCACGAGAAGGCCGTGTCCCCTCGCATGAACCTGGCGCTCGACGAGGTGCTCACCTCCCGCGTCGGCGAGGGCCGCCGCCGCCCGACGCTGCGCATCTGGGAGTGGAACGAATCCGCCGTCGTGATCGGCTCGTTCCAGTCCTACCGCAACGAGGTCGACCCCGAAGGCGCCGCCCGTCACGGCTTCGATGTGGTCCGCCGCATCTCCGGCGGAGGCGCGATGCTCATGGCCGCCGGCCAGATCGTCACGTACTCGCTGTACGTCCCGGCATCCCTCGTCCAGGGCCTGACTTTCGCCGATTCGTACGCGTTCCTCGATGACTGGGTGCTGCAGGCGCTGCGGTCGCTCGGGATCGACGCGACCTACCAGCCGCTCAACGACATCGCCTCGCCCACCGGCAAGATCGGCGGGGCCGCCCAGAAGCGCCTCGCCAACGGCGGCGTTCTGCACCACGCGACGCTGTCGTACGACATCGACGGGCAGATGATGACCGAGGTGCTGCGCATCGGGCGCGAGAAGCTCAGCGACAAGGGCACGACCTCGGCGGCCAAGCGCGTGGATCCGCTGCGCAGCCAGACCGGGCTCTCCCGTGCCGAGATCATCGAGCGTTTCAAGGACACCTTCCGCTCGCTCACCAAGGCCGAGGACGGTGCGATCACGGCGGACGAGTACGCGGATGCCGAGGCGCTCGTCGAGTCGAAGTTCTCGACCGACGCGTGGCTGCATCGGGTTCCGTGATCCCGTCCTCAGTCGGCTCGGTCTCGATCGTCCACGGCGACAGCCTCGATGTCGCGAAGACGCTGCCGACGGCATCCTTCGCTCTGGTCTATCTCGACCCGCCGTTCAACACGGGGCGAGCCCAGGAGCGGCAGGTCGTCACGTCTCGGCGGTTCACCGAGCAGCCCGAACTCGACATCGAGGAGCCGGGCGAGGACGAGGCCGCCGAGAAGGAGATCCGGCACGGCTTCCACGGGCATGCCTATGAGCGCGTGCGCGGCATGCTGCGCACCTACGACGACAGCTTCGACGACTACGGAGCGTTCCTCATGCCGCGGCTCGAGGAGGCCTGGCGGCTGCTCACCGATGACGGCACGCTCTATCTGCACCTCGACTATCGCGAGGCGCACTACGCCAAGGTCATGATGGATGCCGTCTTCGGCCGCGAGTGCTTCCTCAACGAGCTCATCTGGGCGTACGACTACGGCGGGAAGTCGCGCAAGCGCTGGCCGACCAAGCACGACACGATCCTCGTGTACGTCAAGAATCCCGGTGCCTACCACTTCGATTCGGATGCCGTGGATCGTGAGCCCTACATGGCACCGGGGCTCGTGACGCCTGAGAAGGCGGCCAGGGGGAAACTTCCCACCGACGTGTGGTGGCACACGATCGTGCCCACGACGGGGCGCGAGAAGACGGGGTATCCGACGCAGAAGCCGGAGGGCATCCTGCGACGCATCGTCCAGGCGTCCAGCCGCCCTGGCGACCGCGTGCTCGATCTCTTCGCCGGCAGCGGAACGACCGGAGCCGTCGCCGCGGCACTCGGGCGCGATGCCGTGCTCGTCGACGACAACCCCGAGGCGATCCGCGTGATGCAGACCCGGATGCCGGGAGCCGCCGTCACCTCGCTCTGACAGTCTCCGTGACGCGGCCGTCGTCGAGTTCGAGCCGGTCGTCGATCCGGCGGAACTCTCCGGGGTCGTGGGTGACGGCCACGACCCCGGCGCCGGTCGAGGCGAGAAGATCGACGGCATCCGCGACGATCGTCCGCGAGTGCGCGTCCAGCGCCGCCATCGGCTCGTCCAGCAGCACGAGGTCGGCCCGCTGGACGAGCGCCTGCGCGAGCAGCGCGCGCTGACGCTGGCCGCCGGAGAGCGCCCCGATCCGGCGAAGCGACAACTGCGCGAGCCCGACGGTCTCGATGGCGTCGGCCACGGCCGCGCGATCCGCCCTGCGTGCGGGTCGCCAGGAGCCCAGCCGAGCCCAGGTCCCCATCGCGACCAGGTCGTGCACCGTCAGCGGCAGGTGCGCCGGCAGCGGTGTCGACTGCGGGACGAGAGCGATTCGAGTGCCCGGCCGGACCTCGACCGATCCCCGCTGCGGCACGACGAGCCCGGCCGCCACGCTCAGCAGCGTCGACTTGCCCGAACCGTTCGGCCCCGACACCACCAGCAGCCGTCCGGCATGCGCGTCCACATCGATGCCGCGGAGCGCCGGATGCCCGTCGTGATCGACGGCGACGCCGCGCAGCGTCAGCACTCGGGTGGTGGGCAGGAGGAGTGATGCGGAAGACATCGTTCCATTATTGCAAATGAAAATCGTTCTCAATAAGTGCTACAGTCGCTCCCTGTGACCCTTCTCGACCCCTTCGCCATCGCCTTCGTGCAGCGCGCCCTGCTCGCAGGCGTCCTCGTCGCCGTGATCTGCGGCGTCGTCGGCACCTGGGTGGTGCTGCGCGGCATGGCGTTCCTCGGCGAGGCCATGGCGCACGGCATGCTCCCCGGCATCGCCGTCGCGACGCTGATCGGCATCCCCGGCATCCTCGGTGCGGCCGTCAGCGCCGCCGGCATGTCCGTCGGGATCGGCGTGCTGCAGCGTCGAGGACGACTGTCGGCGGACACGAGCATCGGGTTGCTGTTCGTCGCCAGTCTCGCGCTCGGGGTCATCATCATCTCGGCCTCGCGCAGCTTCGCGACCGACGCCACCGCGATCCTGTTCGGCGACATCCTCGCCGCCTCGCTCGCCGATGTCGTCATGCTCGCCGCCGTCGCCGTCATCACGCTCGCCGTCGCGGCCCTCGGCCACCGGGCGTTCGTCGCGCTCACGGTCGATCCTCGGCAGGCGCAGCTGCTGGGACTGCGTCCGAAGCTCGCCCACGTCCTGCTCGTCGGACTCATCACCCTCGCCGTCGTTGCGGCCTATCAGGCCGTCGGATCCCTGCTCGTGGTCGGCATGCTGCTCGGACCGGCGGTCGCGGCAGGACACTGGGCCACGCGCATCCCCACGACCATGACGCTCGCGGCCGTCATCGGCTGCGCTGCCGTCGTGGTCGGCCTCCTCGTCTCCTGGTACGCCGGCACCGCGGCCGGAGCGACGATCGCGTTCGTCTCCATCCTCTCCGCCGGTCTCTCCGCCCTACTGCACCGGATCGTCACCATCGGGCGCCGCCGCGCCCTCCCAGAAAGGACCTCATGAGATTCCGCTTCGCCGCAGCATCCGGCATCCTCCTCCTGACGCTCGCAGGGTGCGCCGCACCCGCCGCGCCGGCGCCCGAACCGACGTCGTCGACGACGACGGAGGGCGACGGCCACGGCCAGATCGAAGGAGCCCGTGAACTCGCGGAGCCGGCGCTGCACCTCACGACGATCGATGCCGACGGCATCGTGCACCACCTCGATCTCCTCGACGAGGAGACGTCCGTGCTGGCCGAGATCGAGCCGGTCGACGACATCGTGACGGACGGACGGTATCTCTTCGGCATCCGCGAAGGATCGGTCACCGTGATCGACAGCGGGGTGTGGACGTGGAGCCACATCGACCATTTCCACTACTACGAGGCTCCGGCGCGGGTGCTCGGCGAGATCACCGGGCAGGGTGTGCCTGACGTCGTCACCGGCGACGCCGGCATCGGGGTCCGCTTCGCCGATGAGGCGGTTCTGCTCGACGCCACCGCCCTCGCCGACGGGCAGATCGAGGAGGCCTTCCGGATTCCGGCCGACGGCGGAGACGGACTCGTCGTCCCGCTGGCCTCCGGAGCCGTGATGACGGATGCCGACGGCAGCGCATCCCCGTCGCTGCGCGTGGTCGCAGCCGACGGCAGCACGGTCGGCGACGGCATCCCGTGCGAGAGCGCGAGCGGGACGATCACGACGGTCGTCGGCGTCGTGATCGGCTGTGCTGATGGAGCGGTGATGTTCACCGGTGGTGACCCCGCCGCGGTCGAGCGCATCCCGTACCCCGAGGGGACCGCGCCCGCTGCGACGGGCTTCGCCGCACGGGAGGCGCGCCCCCGCGTGGCGGCGGTCGCCGGCAGCACGGGGGTGTGGATCCTCGACACCCGGCAGCGGACGTGGACCCTCCAGGACGTCGGCGAGCCGATCGTGCAGGCCGCGGCGATCGACGATGCGGACGGGCGGGTGCTGGCGCTCACGGCGGACGGCGCCGTGCTCGTCCTTGCCGACGGGCAGGTCATCGCGCGCACGGAGCCGCTGGTGGCGGCATCCCTCGCGGATGCCGAGGCGGCCGACGGCGTGCGGTTCGTCGTCGACCAGAACCGGGCGTATCTGAACGGCCCGATCGAGCAGACGATGTGGGAGATCGACGCCGCCGACGGGGCACGCGTCGCTCGGACGTTCGAGACGGCGTACGCGCCGCTGCAGCTCGCGGGGACCGGACGATGAGGGTCCTGCGGCAGGTCGCTGCCGTCGTCGCCGCCGCAGGCGTGCTCGTCGGCCTGGCCGGATGCGCTGCGCCCGGGTCGGATCGGCCGAGCGTCTACGTGACCACCAACATCCTCGGCGATGTCGTGTCCGAGATCGCCGGAGACCACCTGGATGTGGTGACGTTGATGGCCCCCGGCGCCGACCCGCATTCGTTCGAGCTCTCGGCGCAGCAGGCCGCCGGCATGCGTGCCGCCGACCTCGTCGTGGCGAACGGACTCGGGCTCGAGGAGGGGCTCGCACAGCATGTCGAGGCTGCGGCCGACGAGGGCGTCGACGTGCTCCTCGCCGGAGACCACGTGGAAGTGCTGGAGTACGCCGATGGCGCCGGCCCCGACCCGCACTTCTGGACGGACCCGGCGCAGATGCTCCTCGTCGTGGACGCGCTCACTCCGGCGCTGGCCGCACTCGCCGGCAGCGGCGCGGCCGACGTCCGTGCCGCTGCGGATGCGTATCGCACCGAGTTGAGCGCCCTGGAGGACGAGATGGCGACGTCCCTCGGCGCTGTTCCGGCCGAGCACCGCGCGCTCGTCACGAACCATCACGTCTTCGGCTACCTGGCTCGCCGCTTCGACGTCACGCTGCTCGGTGCCGTGATCCCCGGCGGCACGACACTCGCCGCCCCCAGCCCCGCCGACCTGCAGGAGCTCGTCGACGCGATCGACCAGGCGGGCGTCCGGACGATCTTCGCGGAGTCGTCCTCACCGGATCGGCTCGTGCAGGTGCTCGCCGACGAAGCCGATCGCGAGGTGGACGTCGTCGAACTGATCACGGAATCACTGGCCGCACCAGGCGAACCCGGCGACACGTATCTCGACATGATGCGCGTCAACACCACGCGCATCGCCGATGGCCTCAACCCGTGACCCGCCCGACAGGGCACTCCGCCCGAGAGGGCGCCCACCCCGCCCGAGAGGGCGACGAAAGGAAGATCGAATGACACAGCGCAATCGCACGGCGCGCCTCGCCGCAGGCGTGGCAGGCGCCGCACTGCTCCTGGCAGGATGCGCCGCACAGCCGGCGGCCGAGACCCCGGCCGACCAACCCACCGGCACGGATGCCGCGAGCACCGGTCCGCGGATCGCGGTCGCCTACGAGGGCGGTGTGCTCGTCGTGGACGGCGAGACGCTCGAGGTGATCGATGACCTCGCCTCGGAGGAGTTCGTCCGGCTGAACCCGGCCGGCGACGACCGCCATGCGTTCGTCACGACGTCGGAGGGCTTCCAGCTGCTCGATGTGCGCGAGCCGGAGCTCACAGATCTCGTCGTCGAGGCGGGTGCCGCCGGTCACGTGGTGCGCCACGGGGGCAAGACCGTGCTCTACGACGATGCCACCAGCGACACGACCGTCTTCGAGACGGCCGCGCTCGCCGAAGTCGACGGCGCGCTGCCGGATGCGGAGGTCATCGAGGGCGTCGAAGCGCACCACGGTGTCTCGGTCGTCCTGGAGGACGGCACGTTCGTCACCACCGTCGGCGACGCGAGCGGTCGCAACGGCATCCGGGCAGTGGATGCCGACGGCACCGAGATCGCGGTGAACGATCAGTGCCCCAACGTGCACGGCGAAGGTGCGGCCGCGGACGAGGCCCTCGTGTTCGGCTGCGAGAACGGCGTGCTCGTCTTCGACGACGGTGCGATCACCAAGCTCACCTCTCCGGACGAGTTCGGCCGTATCGGAAACGCCTACGCCACCGAGCACAGCCCGCTGGTCGTGATGGACTACAAGGACGACCCGGATGCCGAGGGCTACCTGCTGACGAACCTGGCTCTCGTGAACACTGAGGCGAAGACCATCGAGAAGGTCGAACTGCCGGACGGCATCAGCTACACCTGGCGCGGTGTCGTCCGCACCGAGGACGGCGACGCCGTCATGATCGGCTCCGACGGACGCCTGCACGTCATCGACCCGGCCACGGGGGAGATCACGGCATCCCACGAGGCGATCGAGGCCTGGGAGAGCCCGACCGAGTGGCAGCAGCCGCACCCGGCCATCGCGGCGTCCGGTGACGTCGTGTACGTGACCGACTCGGCGAACAGCACGATCGTCGCCCTCGACCCGCACACGGGTGAGGAGATCGCGTCCGGCGAGCTCCCGCACGTGCCGAACGAGATCGCCGTCGTCGGCTGACCGTCCGTTCCCCCACTCGTTCGTTGAGCGTGCAGGTCAGAGCAGAGCGAGCGTGTTGTCGTAGGCCGTCGTCGTGATCTGAGGGTGACCGCCGAAGACCCGCGCCGTCCCCGGTTCGGTCCGCCATGCGGGCCAGCCGGGGGCGCCGCCGGTGACGAACGACACCGCGGCGCCGTGCATGTCATCCGCGAGGGACTGAGGCGGATTCGGGCCCGCCAGGTCCGAGACGCGCTCCCGGTCGAGCCCGTCGAACCAGAACGGCACGTCCAGGCAGTGGCACGCCCACCCCTTCGTCGGTGAGACCCAGGTGAGCGCGTAGACCCAGGTCTCGGCATCCGCTTCTCTCCGGGCCTCGGCGACGCGGACGACGAGGCTGCGGAAGACGTGATCCGTGACGAATCGGCCGACCATGGCGGCCGAGCCCTTCGCCCGTTGGGGGCGGTTCGCCCGCAGGTACGCGCGTCGGACGCCGCGATCGCGCAGCACGCCGCGCAGCAGGGCGGTTGAGGGGACGACCCGCAGCGCACGCGGTGCCCGGTCGGCGACCATGGTGAATTCGTCATCGGTGGCGCCGAGCACGAGCGGCTTGTCCGCGCCGATGCCGTCTCGGAGGGCATCGGCGGCTGGTCGCAGGACGAGTTCGCCGTCCACGATCGGGCCCCACGGCAGGCCGTCGTCGATCAGGCCGGACAGCAGGCCGAGGCCCTTCCGACCGCCGACGGCCTTGGGCTGGTTCTTGAGGATCCGCGACTCGGATACGGAGCGGAAGCCTGCGAGCGTCGGCTCGATCTCGAGGATCCCTGCCAGACGCTCGCCGCGTTCCTTCGCGACATCGGCCGGGATGTCGGCGAGCGCGGCCGAGAGGGCGAGCGCGCCGTGGAACAGATGCTGGGCTGCGGGCATGCTCAGCAGCGTCAGCACGGCGCCGCCGCCGGCGGACTGCCCGCCGATCGTCACGCGGCCGGGGTCGCCGCCGAAGGCGGCGATGTTCCGCTGCACCCATTCGAGTCCGGCGATCCAGTCCAGGACGCCGCGATTGTGCGGCGCTCCGTCGATGTACCCGAACCCGTCGAATCCCAGCCGATACGACAGCGAGACCGTCACGACGCTGTCGCGATTGAATCGGCTGCCGTCGTACCAGGGGCTCGCCGGCGAACCCTCGGTGTAGCCGCCCCCATGGATCCAGACGAGCACCGGCAGCTTCGCGCCGTCGTCGACCGCTGGGGTGAACACGTTGACGTTGAGGATCGCGTCACCGGGGATCGGAGGTTCCGGGATCAGCGTGCCCCCGGGGTCCCGCCGCAGCGCCGTCGCGCCGTACGAGGTCGCGTCGCGCACCTCGGTCCACGGCTCGGGCGGCACCGGAGCGGCGAAGCGCAGCTCGCCGACGGGCGCGGCGGCGAACGGGATGCCGAGGTAGGCCGCAGAGGCGTTCGGTGTCCCGGCATCCCGCCACGATCCGCGGACCGGTCCGGATGCCGTGTGCACGATGGGTGCGCCGGTCACGATGCTGCTCCTCCTTGTGGCTGCGGGGCCGGGCGCAGCGCGTCCAGGAACTGCTCGATGTGAGCGGCCATGTCGACGTCCGGATTCACGAGCCACAGGGACTGCAGGCCGTCGGCGAGCGCCTGCACGCTCGTGGCGACCCAGGCAGGATCCAGGTCGTCGCGGATCTCGCCGTTCTCCTGCGCGCGGACGACGGCCGTACGGAAGTGCTCCTGCAGGCCCTGCGTCCGCTCGCGGAAGAACGCGTGCGCCGGATGCTCCGGATCGACGGCCTCGACCGCGAGCTGCGCGTACAGCTGCACGAGCCCTGGGACCGTCGCGTTGTGCCGGATGACGGTGAGCAGCATGTCGATGCCGCCGTCCGCGCCGTACGCCTCCTGATCGCGCTCGTCGCGCTTGCGCAGGATCGCTGTGAAGAGCTCTTCCTTGCTGTCGAAGTAGTGCAGCAGCCCCGCGGCGCTGAGGCCGACGGCGTCTGCGAGTTCGCGGACCGAGGCGCGTCGGTACCCGTGGGCGGCGACGACTTCGAGCGCTGTCGTCAGGATCTCCTCGCGCTTGGCGATCCCCTTGGCGTAGGCCCCGCGTCGCGTCATGGTGCCAGCGTATCGGCGCCGCGGCATCCTGGGAAGTGAAAACCGAACGCTGCTTGCTTTTTGTGGAGAGCTGGACGTATCCTGGCCGAGCGATCCACGGCGGACGCGGCGAAAGGCGAACTCGGATGACCGACCCACAGGACCTGACTCCCGAAGATCTGACGCTCGAGGAGAAGGCCTCGCTCACCAGCGGTGCCGACTTCTGGACGACCAAGGCGATCGATCGGGCAGGCATCCCGTCGATCATGCTCACCGACGGCCCCCACGGGCTGCGCAAGCAGGCCGCCGCGAGCGATCATCTCGGACTCAACGACAGTGTTCCCGCGACCTGCTTCCCGCCGGCTGTCGCCCTCGGCTCGAGCTTCGACCCCGAGCTCGCCGAGCGCGTCGGCGTGGCACTGGGCGTCGAGTCCGCGATCGAGGACGTCGCGGTCATCCTCGGTCCAGGCATCAACATCAAGCGGTCGCCGCTGTGCGGCCGCAACTTCGAGTACGTCTCGGAGGACCCGATCGTCGCCGGGCGGATCGGAGCGGGGCTCGTCCGTGGCATCCAGTCGCAGGGCGTCGGGTCGTCGCTCAAGCACTTCGCGGCGAACAACCAAGAGGACGACCGGATGCGCTCTTCGAGCGACATCGACCCCCGTCCGCTGCACGAGATCTACCTCCGCGGCTTCGAGTACGTCGTCAAGGACGCCCAGCCGTGGACGGTCATGTGCTCGTACAACCGCATCAACGGCGTGTACGCGTCGGAGGATCCGTGGCTGCTCGGTGACGTGCTCCGCGACGACTGGGGCTTCGGAGGCCTCGTGGTGTCGGACTGGGGCGCCGTGAACGAGCGCGTGAAGGGTCTGGCCGCTGGGCTGGATCTCGAGATGCCGTCGAGCGGCGGCTTCACGGATGCTCAGATCGTCGCCGCGGTGAAGGACGGTTCCCTCGACGAGTCGGTCGTGGACACCGCTGCCGGACGCGTGCTCTCGCTGGTCGCGAAGGCGCAGGCGCGTCCGGCTGCCGCAAGACCCTTGGATGCCGAGGCTCATCACGACCTCGCACGCGAGGTCGCCGGTCGCTCGATCGTGCTGCTGCAGAATGTTCCGGTCGGCGGGACTCCGGTGCTTCCGCTGGCGCCGTCGGCATCCGTGGCGGTCATCGGCGAGTTCGCCCGCACGCCCCGTTACCAGGGCGGCGGTTCGTCGCACATCAATCCCACCCGCCTCGACACCGCACTGGACGCCTTCGGCGACCGGGCCTCGTTCGCGCCGGGCTTCACGTTCGACGGCTCGGGGGATGCCGAGGCGCTGCGTGCCGAGGCGGTCGCGCTGGCCGCGGCGAACGACGTCGCAGTGCTGTTCCTCGGGCTGCCGGACGCCGACGAGTCGGAGGGCTTCGACCGCACGCACATCGACCTCCCGGCGGCGCAGCTCGAGCTCGTGGAGGCCGTGCTCGCCGTGAACCGGAAGGTCGCGGTCGTCCTGTCGAACGGCGCGGTCGTGGCGCTGCCGTTCGCCGATCGCGTGCCGGCGATCGTCGAGGCGTGGCTGCTGGGTCAGGCGGGCGGTTCGGCGACGGTCGACGTCCTCACCGGCGCCGTGAACCCGTCGGCCCGGCTCGCCGAGACCATCCCGCTCCGCCTCGAGGACACCCCGGCCTTCGGGAGCTTCCCCGGGGCGTTCGGGCACGTCCGCTACGGCGAGGGCGTGTTCGTCGGATACCGCTGGTACGACGCGCGGAAGATGGCCGTGACCTTCCCGTTCGGACACGGACTGTCGTACACGACGTTCTCGTACGGGAAGCCGACGGCGACGGTCGAGGACGACGGCGACATCCGCGTCACCGTCGCCGTGACGAACACGGGTGCCATCGACGGCCGTGAGGTCGTGCAGGTGTACGTCGCGCCGGAATCGTCGACCGTCGAACGCGCGCCCCGCGAACTCAAGGCATTCGCCTCCGTCGCGCTCGCCGCGGGTGAGACGCAGGACGTCTCGCTGCTCGTCCGCCGCGAAGACCTCGCGTACTGGGACATCCGCGTCGACCGTTTCGTGGTCGAGGGCGGTGCCTACCGCGTCGAGGCCGGAGCCTCGAGCCGTGACCTGCGCGGTTCGACGTCGGTGCACGTCGCCGGCGACGAGGTGCGCATCCCGCTGACGGCGAACTCGTCGATCGGCGAGCTGCTGGAGCATCCGATCGTCGGACCGATCGTCCGGGAGCAGCTGTCCGGAGGGCAGGAAGCCGCGGACGGTGCGATGGATGCCGGGATCATGAGCGACGAGGCGATGGCCAAGATGATGGCATCGTTCCCGATCGGGCGGCTCGCCGGGTTCCCCGGCATGGGCATCGACCGCGAACAGGTCGAGCAGCTCATCGCGCTGGGGAATCGGGGATAGTCGCTCATCGGCTTCTCGGAATGGGTATGACACAATGTGTCGAGAAGTGCGACACTTCATGACATACTCATCTTGACGAAGCACGGGGAAGCCACGTGACACGACCTCCAGCCGGCCCGCAGACCCTGCTGCGAAGCCTGAACGCGAGAGCGATCCTGGAGGCACTGGCACGGCGCGGCCCCCTGACCCGTGCGGAGTTGATGGGCGAGACCGGGCTGTCGCGGACTGCAGTCACTCAGGTCCTACGGATGCTGGAGAACGGGGAAGCTGTGGCATCCGCTGGGGAGGACCGGGCGACTCGCGGTCCCGCGGCGGCCCGGGTCGCGCTGAACCCCGCCCTCGGGTGCGCCGCCGCCGTGCACATCGACCATCACTCGGCCAGCGTGGCGATCCTGGATCCGACAGGACGCGTCATGGCCGAGGAGAGCGGCCGGTTTCCACCGGCCGGCGACCTCGTGGAGCGCGTCGACGCGATGACCGAACTGCTGACCGGCGTGCTGACTCCCGTGGCGGGGCCGCTGCGCGTGGTGGTCGTCGGCACGCCGGGCATCGTCAGCCGTGACGGTGCCATCCGCGATGATCACGGACCGGACGGCGGGGCCTTCCGGTCGGCTCTGGCGACGCGGTTGGGGTGCGATGTCCGCATCGAGAACGACGTCAATCTCGCCGCGCTCGCCGAGTTGTCCGGCACCGTGGCGACCGGAATCGAGAGCTTCGCGCTGCTGACGATCGATGACGGTCTCGGCGCGGGAATCGTGATCGACGGCGCCCTGCACCGCGGTGCGTCCGGAATCGCCGGCGAGGTCATGTACCTGCCGCAGCCGTCGCTGCCGATGGGCGCCCCCGTGCTGAGCGAGGTCGTCGTCGCCGATCTCGCGCTGACCAATGGGCGCGACCCCGGCGAACCGCTGCGCGTGCACCTCGACGCGGCGCTGGAAGGAGACGGGGCGGCTGTCGAGATGATGGCCGAGCTCGCTCGCCGCGTGATCCTCGTCGCCGGGAGCATCACACTCGTGCTCGACCCCGCCGCGTACATCCTCGCCGGGGATGCGGCGCATCCCGCATTCGCCGATGCCGTGCGGCAAGCGGCGGATGAAGTCGGGCACCTCCTGCCGCTCACCATCCTGGTGTCGTCGTTCGGACGCGAGGCGACGCTGGTCGGTGCCGTCGGCGAAGCCACGACAGTGCTCCGGGACGCGATCTTCTCCGGCATCCTCACCCCGACAGAGCGGACCCAGCGATGAAGCTGCCCTCCTCCGACCTGATCGCACGACTCGGGTTCGCGCCCGAGACGCGCGCGATCATCATCAACGCCGACGACTTCGGGATGTGCCACGCGGCCAACACCGCGATCACCGAACTGCTCGACTCGGGCCATCTCGACTCCGCGACCATCATGGTGCCGTGCGCGTGGGCGCCCGGAGCACTCGCCTTCGCAGCGGATCGCACCGATCTCGACGTCGGCGTGCATCTCGTGCTCACGAGCGAGTGGACCGATTACCGGTGGCGGCCGCTGACCGGCACCGCGACGTCGCTCGTCGACGAGGCGGGCTTCTTCCCGGCGCTGGTGCGCTCGGTCGAAGAGCAGGCGGATGCCGGAGACGTCGCGGCCGAACTCGCCGCACAGCTGCGGGCCGCACGGGATGCCGGAGTCGACGTCACCCACCTCGACAACCACATGGGATCCGTCTACGGGCTGGCCACCGGCCGCGACTTCCTCGGCGAGGCCCTGGGGCTGGCGGCCGAGCACGGTCTGCCGTTCCGCCTGCCGCGCTTCGTCGACGGCACCGAGTTCGCCCCCGAGTTCCAGGATGCCGCGACTCGCGCGGCTGCCGGCGCGGATGCCCTGGGCGTGGTCATCCCTGACCGCACCTGGACGCATCCGTTCCCGCTGGCGAACGAGGGAACGGACGAGGAGGAGACGTACGAGCAGACGCGCGACGGCTTCATCGAGCTGCTGCGCGCCGTGCCGGCCGGCGTCACCGAGATCTTCCTGCATCCGATGGTCGACGGCGACGAGTTGCGTGCGGCCGTCGACTTCAGCGCAGCCAAGCGCGGATTCGAGCGACGACTGCTCACGGATCCGCTGGTGGCCGCTACGATCGCGGAAGAACGACTCGTGCGCGTCGGCTGGCGCGCGCTGAGAGACCTGCAGCGCGGCTGAGCCCGCTGACGAGGGAGCGAACGATGAGTCTGGTTACCCGCCTGCGAGACCGCAGACTCTCCGATGCTCCTGGCAGGGCGCAGACCATCGCCTTCGGTGCGTCCGGATTCCCGACGCAGCTGATGGCGCAGACGTTCTCGGCCTTCGTCGTCTACTTCTACGTCGCGCACCTCGGCGTGCCCGCGGAGTGGGTCGCCGGGGCGATGATCGCCCACGGCATCCTCAACGCCCTGCTGAATCCTCTGGTGGGCGCCGCGTCGGACCGGATGCGCACCCCGTGGGGGCGCAGGGTTCCGTGGATCGGTCTGGGGATCGTGCCGCTGGTGGTGGCGTTCGCCCTGGTCTGGATGCCGCCGTCCCTGCCCGCAGCAGGTCTGATCGTGTGGTTCCTCATCGTGGCCGCGGTGTACGACATCGCGTTCGTCGTGGTCGTGCTGAACATCTCGGCGCTGTTCCCCGAGATCTTCCGCACGACGGCGGAGCGCGCCAGAGGCAACGTTCCGCGACAGATCTTCGCGATCGTCGGGATGGTGCTCGGCACCGCTGGAGCACCGCTGCTGTACGACGCGATCGGGTGGCCGGGGATGGCCATCGCGCTCGGGGCGGTATGCCTGGTCATGCTGATCTGGTCGTTCGCGGGCGGCATGATCGAGCGCCGGGGCGAAGCGCCGGATGCCGAGGCCTCGATGACCTGGCGCGATCAGCTGCGCTACACGTTCGGCAATCGCGCCTTCGTGCCGTACGTGCTGGGGTCGCTGTTCGTGCAGACCGCGATCGCGGTGATCCTCGCCGCGATCCCGTTCTACGTGCGCTACTCGCTGCACGCGGCCGAGGGCGAAGGCAGCATCCTCCTCGGGGCGATCTTCGTCACGGCGATCCCCGCGATCGTGCTGTGGAGCGCCGTCGTCCGGCGCACG
Source organism: Microbacterium sp. M (assembly GCF_045181065.1). GTDB lineage: Bacteria > Actinomycetota > Actinomycetes > Actinomycetales > Microbacteriaceae > Microbacterium. The sequence continues at coordinate 579,058 of NZ_CP173721.1, forward strand.
ACTCCGCGCACAGCTCTGCTCTGGGCGGTCGCCGTCTTCGGCCTCGCCGTGCTCGCCTATCTGCTGCCCGCCACGGTTCTCGGCGCTGCGCTGGTCGGCGTCGCCGTCGGCGTGGGCGTCGGCGGGCTGCTGCAGCTGCTGGAGGTGGTGCTGTCGCAGATCATCGACGCGGATGCCGAGCACACCGGTCAGCGGCGCGAAGGCGTCTACTTCGGCGTGAACGGGTTCGTCGTCCGAGGCTCGGTCGTGCTGCAGGCGATCGTCGCCGCCTGGGTGCTGAACGCCAGCGGGTTCGATGCATCGCTCGGCGATGCGCAACCAGGGGGCGTCGACGGCGGCATCCGGATCATGCTCGCGGTCGTCCCGCTGGTGTTCACGGCGCTGGCGTGGGTGTGCTTCTGGCTCTATCCGATCCGCACGCAGGATCTCGCCCCGGCCGCGGCCCTTCCCGTCCCCTGAGGTCCGATCGCCCCGCGGATGCGGGGCGGCGGGTCAGCCGGCGTTGCGGCGGGCTTCCCAGCCGGTGCGCACCATCTCGTCGACCGTGTAGCGCATCTTCCAGTCCAGGTCGCGGGTCGCGAGGTCGCCGGCGGCGACGATGCGGTCGGGGTCGCCTGCGCGGCGCGGTCCGATCTCGGGGGTGAAGTCGATGCCGGTGACGCGGGCCACGGCATCCATGATCTGCTTGACGCTCAGCCCGTCGCCGGAGCCGAGGTTGTACGCGGGCTCGATCGACTCGCCGCCGGACAGGCGCTGCGCGGCGGCGACGTGCGCGGCGGCGATGTCTCCGACGTGCACGTAGTCGCGGACGTTGGTGCCGTCGGGTGTGGCGTAGTCGTCACCGAAGATCTTGGGCGTCGTGCCGGCGATGAGCGCCTCGAACACGATGGGGAAGAGGTTGTGCGGGCTGACATCGTAGACCGTCGGGTCGGCGGATCCGACGACGTTGAAGTAGCGCAACGACGTGTGACGCAGGGGCGTGTCGGATGCCGCGGTCGCCGTCGCCTCGTCGCGCAGCAGCCATTCGCCGATGAGCTTGGACTCGCCGTACGGGCTGGCCGGTGCCTTGGCGGTGTCCTCGGTGACGAGCGCCACATCGGGGGTGCCGTAGACCGCGGCGGAGGAGGAGAACACGATGTTCGCGACGCCGGCGGCCGCCATCGCCTCGAGCACGATGCGGGTGCCCTCGACGTTCTGGGCGTAGGTGTGCAGCGGCCGCTGGACCGAGACGCCGGCGTACTTGTAACCGGCGACGTGGATGACGCCCTCGGCGTCGTGGTCGCGCAGCGCCTGCTCGACCAGCGCGCGGTCGAGGATCGAACCCTGCACGAACGGAACGCCCTCCGGCACGAAGGAGGCGACACCACTGGAGAGGTCATCGAGGATGACCGGCTGGAGCCCGGCATCCGCAAGGGCGCGGACGACGTGCGATCCGATGTAGCCTGCGCCGCCGGTGACGATCCAACTCATGGTGCTCCTTCCGTGGCGCGAGCGCGCCTCGTACATTCTGTCAGGGTTCGCGGTGGGGGTTCCCGCTCACGCGTCGCGGCGGGCGCCGTCGGACGGGGTCACGGTGAACAGGGTCGGCTCAGCGAATCCGGCAGCGGCGAACGCCGCGTTCACGGCCGCCGACACGGTGTCGACGGCATCCGCTTCGATCAGCGCGATCGCCGCACCGCCGAAGCCGCCGCCGGTCATGCGGGCGCCGATGGCCCCGGCGGCCAGTGCCGCCTCGACGGCGGTGTCGAGCTCGGGCACCGAGATCTCGAAGTCGTCGCGCATCGACACGTGCGAGGCGACGAGCAGGTCGCCGATCGCGCGGGGGCCCTCGGCCCGCAGCACGGCGACGGTGTCGAGCACGCGCTGGTTCTCGGTCACGATGTGGCGCACGCGGCGGAATGTGACGTCGTCCATGAGCTCGGCGGCGCGCGGCAGGTCATCGATGGACACATCGCGCAACGACGGCACGCCCATGGCCGCGGCACCGCGCTCGCACGCCTCACGGCGATCGCGGTAGCCGCCGGTCGAGTGCGCGTGCTTGACGCGCGTGTCGATCACGAGGATCGCGAGCCCGGAGTCGGCGACGGCGAGCGGCACCTGTTGCGCCTCGAGCGAGCGGCAGTCCAGGAAGATCGCGGTGTCGACGCCGCCGATCATGGTCGCCATCTGGTCCATGATCCCGGTCGGAGCGCCCACGGCCTCGTTCTCGGCGCGGCGGCCGATCCGGGCGAGTGCGGTCCTGTCGAGCCCGGCCGACCACAGGTCGTTCAGGGCGGATGCCGCGGCACCCTCGATCGCGGCGGACGACGAGAGACCGGCACCGATGGGCACATCGGACGCGATCGCGATGTCGACCCCGGTGCCGGTGATGCCGGCATCCTGCATCGCCCAGGCGACCCCGAGCGGGTACGCGGCCCACTCCGGGACGGCGGGCTCGGACCCTGTGGGAGTCGGGAACAGCGTGCCGAGTTCGTCGAGGGCGACCTCGACCGGCTCGTCCGCGAAGGTCGAGGCGACGCGCACACGGCCGCGGTCGTCGTCTCTCACTCCGACCGCCGCGACCGTGCGGTGAGGGATCGCGAACGGCAGGACGAAGCCCTCGTTGTAATCGGTGTGCTCGCCGATGAGGTTGACGCGGCCCGGTGCCGACCAGACGCCGTCGGGCTCGTGACCGGTCATCGAGGTGAAGAGCTCGTGTGCGGTGGATTCAGTGGTCATGGGGTCCTCGGGTGTGTGCGTCGCTGCGTGTGACAGCAGGGATGTCAGGACGTCGGCTCGGCGACGGAGGCGATGGCCTCGCGCAGACGCTCGGCCGACTTCTCGGGCGGGATCTCGGCGGTCCACGCCCACATGGCGGATTCGCTGCCGGCGAGGAACTTCAGTTTGTCGGCCGCGCGGCGCGGGCTGGTGAGCTGCAGGTGCAGACGCACGCTCTCGCGTCCGACGTGCACCGGGGCCTGATGCCACGCGGCGATGTACGGGGTGGGCGTCTCGTAGAGCGCATCGACGCCGCGGAGCAGCCGCAGGTACAGCGGGGCGAGCTCGTCGCGCTCGGCATCCGTCGTCCCGGCGAAGTCGGCCACGTGCCGGTGCGGCATGAGATGCACTTCGAGCGGCCAGCGTGCGGCGAACGGCACGAACGCGGTCCAGTGCTCGCCCTGGAGCACGACCCGGTCGGAGTTCTGCTCGGATTCCAGGATCCGAGCGAACAGATCGGGGGCGGTGCGGTCGATGCTGTCCAGCACCCGCGTGGTGCGCGGCGTGACGTACGGATACGCGTAGATCTGGCCGTGCGGATGCGGCAGGGTCACGCCGATCGCCTCGCCGCGGTTCTCGAACGGGAAGACCTGCTCGATCCCGGGGATCTGCGACAGGGCGGCCGTGCGATCCGCCCACGCCTCGATGACCGTGCGTGCGCGGGTGACGGTCTGCGTGCCGAAGGATCCGGAGTGCTCCGGGCTGAAGCAGACGACCTCGCAGCGGCCGACGGACGTGCGGGCGCGCTCGAGGCCGAGGGCGGCGAGGTCGTCGAGCCCCCGCGGAGGATTGGAAGCCACCGGCACGCCGCCGAACCCATCCGGCAGGGCGGGGCCGAACGCGGGCGAGCGGTTCTCGAACACCGCGACGTCGTAGCGCGAGGGGATCTCGGACGGATTCGTCGGCGTCTGGGGTGCGAGCGGGTCGGCATCGGCGGACGGCATCATCACGCGGTTCTGCCGGTTCGCGGCGACCGTGATCCAGTCGCCGGTCAGGATGTCCAGACGCATGGACGCGGTTTCCGGGCGGGGGTCGAGGGCGCGGGCGTCGACCGAGCGCTCGGCGCCGAGAGTCGTCTCGGGGTCGTCGAAGTAGATGAGCTCGCGGCCGTCGGCGAGGGTCGTGGCCCGCTTGACGACGCCGGCGGCGAGCTCGGCGGTTCGCAGCTCCGCAGATTGCATGTTCACGTAAACACGGTACCGCCTTGCGGATGGTAACGTCAACACGAAGGAACGGAGGATGCCGATGACGGATGACGACACCCCGCCGGGTCGGCGCCGCGCGCCGTCCGGTCGCGTCTCGATGGCGCAGGTCGCGGCGCTCGCCGGTGTCTCCGGTCAGACGGTGTCCCGCGTCGTGAACGACAGCCCGCGCGTCGACCCTGCGACCCGCTCGCGCGTCGAGCACGCGATGGCCGAACTCGGCTACCGCCCGCATCCGGCCGCTCGCGCACTCCGCACCGGACGCTCGCAGACGATCGGCCTCGTCGTGACGACCCTCGCCACCGTCGGAAACTCCCGGATGCTGCAGGCCACCGCCGAGGCGGCCGAAGAGCGCGGCTATGCCCTCACGGTCGTCACCGCCGCGGGCGCCGACGGTGTGAGCCGCGCCTTCCACCGGCTGGAGGACCAGGGTGCTGACGGCGCGATCGTGCTCAACGAGGCATCCGCGCTGGTGCCGGCATCCGATCGACCTGCCGGTCTGCGACTCGTCGTGGTGGATGCTGCGGACGGCGCAGGCCTCCGTGCCGTGCACAGCGACCATGCCGGGGGAGCGGCGCTCGCGACCACGAGACTGCTCGAGCTCGGGCACACTCCTGTTCACCATCTCGCAGGTCCTGCCGATTCGTTCGCCGCCGCCGAGCGCGAACGCGGCTGGCGCGAGACGCTGGTCGAGGCGGGGATCGAGCCGCCACCAGCCGTTCGAGGCGACTGGTCGGCCGACTCGGGATATGCGGCCGCGGGGGCGTTCGCCGCGGCATCCGCGGTCTTCTGCGCGAACGACCAGATGGCGCTGGGTCTGCTGCGGGCGCTCGCGGACGCCGGCCGCCGAGTTCCGGAGGACGTCGCCGTGATCGGTTTCGACGACGTTCCGGATGCCGCGAACTACCGCCCCCCGCTCACGACCATCCGGCAGGACTTCGCCGCGCTCGCGCAGCGCGCCGTGGAGGCTCTGGCGGCGGACATCGAGGGCGGCGCGGCCGACGGCGCCGTGATCGGGACGACGCTCGTCGAGCGCGAGAGTCACGCACCGCGCTGACGCCGTGAGCGCGGCCAGTGCCGTACTTCGCGCGCGGTCGCCTGTGCTGGCGCGGCTCGCCGAGAGGGCAGTTCTGCACAGTGCTCGCGCGCCGCACTATGCGCGACTGCCCTTTCGAGGTGGCCGGGAGCCCTTGCCGGGCGCTCGGGGATCCTCAGTCGCGGATCTCGCCCCACAGTGCGCGCTGCGAGAGCTCGACGGAATCGACCCCGCACAGGACCTCGGATGCCGCGGCGAGCCGACCAGCGGCATCGGCAGGCAGATGCACGCCGGTGTCGCGGCGCAGCGGCAGCACGTGCAGCTCGACGACCGAACCCACGCGCACGCCCGCGTCATGCAGATTCACGACGAGATCGGAGCCGTCCCAGAACCGGTCGGTCGCCGTCCGGCCGTCCACGCGCACCTGGGCGACGTCGCCGGCCCAGTGCACGAGCAGGACGGCATCGTCGTCGATCGCAGCAGGTATTTCGATCGCGTGCACGGCCGCATGCGCATCGAACTCGGCATCCGACGGGGCGGCCTGCCGGCCGGCGCGCGATCCGTAGTCTCCCGTCGGCGTCGGCGTCGGCGTCGACGGATGCCGCACCGCCCGCACCGGCACCGACATCTCGCTCGCCGACCCGGAGACGTGCCGCCACGACAGGTCGTGCCACGCACCGTCGACGTATTCGCGGACCTCCGGCCGCGGACGCGAGGTCCGCACGGACAGGTGCCCCGCGGCATCCCAGGTGAGTTCGTCATCCGACACCAGCAGCCGACGCGCGCCGGATTCGACGACCCAGGCGCGCGCGGCATCGGCCGCAGGCAGCACGAGCACGTCGATGCCGCCGACGCGCAGCGCCGGATCGCCGGGCAGCACATCCTGGACGACGCCGTCGTGCGCGATCTCGACGGGGATCCCGGCATCCTCGATCAGCACCAGCGTCGGCACCTCGCCCGCGAGCACGGTCAGAGCGGATGCCGTGGCCCACGCGACTTCGGTCCCGGCGACGTCCAGAGCCAGCGGCCAGCGGGCGAGGGTCCCTGCGGGAATGTCCACCGGAGCACTCGGGAAGACGACGGTCCGATCATCCAGGACCACCTCGAACCGGGCGTCGGCGAAGGTCGGCAGCGGCACGTGCGGCTGATGCCAGCCGAGGAACGCGAAGCCGCCGCGCACAGCCCAGCGCAGCGTCTCGGCATCCTCCACGCCCGCCGGACGCACGCTCGGGAAGTGCGCCGTGGCCGGGGCCAGCCGGTCGCCGAACGCCGCGGCGAATGCGTGCTGCAGGCGCAGCGCGGCGTGGCTCGAGGCTGTGCGACCCGCCTCGCCGATCGGTGCGTGGAAGTCGTAGCTCATCCGCGTCATGTCGTTCGGATAGCCGGTGGCCTGCGTCTCCTCGAGTCCGGGACGGGGGTTCGTCCCGCCGGTGTACATGTAGTAGCCCTGCCACGCCGACCCGCTGCCGAGTTTGGCGTGCGCGATGGCGGCGACGTCAAGGGCTGCGGGTCGAGGACGGCGGTGATACGCGGTCGCCATGCCGCCTGCCAGCTCGCACGTCGCGGCCGGGAACCACTCCGACAGCGTCGAGCGCTGCGACGCCTCGGTGCCGCGGACATCGACGCCGATGCCCGGATCGTCCCACTCGTCGGAGAAGAAGTAGTGCGCGCGGAAGGTCGGATCCCACGGCTGCCCCGGATCCACCCAGAATCCGTCGCCGTATCCGCCCCACAGTGGAAGCACCTCCTCCTCCGGCAGCTGCGCGCCGCCCCACGCGGTCGCCGTCCACAGCGGCGCGGACATGCCGGCCTCTCGCGCCAGGCGCTTGAGGGTCAGCAGGTGCTCCGGCTGGTCGTAGAGCTCGTTGTCGAGCTGGATGCCGAGCAACCCGGCGGGCGTTGCGCGACCGCCGAGGGCGGCGCCGAGCTGCCGGAACCATTCCTCGACGAGCGCGAGGTAGGCCGGGTCATCGGTGCGGTGCCGCACATCGGCGCGCTGCACCCAATCAGGGAAGCCGCCGTTGCGCGCCTCGCCGTGCGCCCACGGGCCGATGCGCAGCACGACCTCCAGATCTTCGGCGCGGGCGGCATCGAGGAACGCGGCGAGGTCGAGGTCGCCCTCGAACGACGCCCGACCCCTGACGGGTTCGTGGTGCAGCCACAGCACGTAGGTCGAGACGACCGTGATGCCGCCGGCCCGCATGAGCCGCAGTCGGTCGGTCCATCGTTCACGCGGAACGCGGCTGTAGTGCATCTCTCCCGAGACCGGCAGCCACGGCATCCCGTCGCGCAGCAGCGCACGGCTCGTCAGCTCGAGGCCTTCGCGGTGGTCGAGGGCATTCGCCATACGAGGGCGCCGCTCCTCGCGGGCGGTGCCGGTCGCATCGAGGTGCAGAAGGGAGGTCATGCGTTTCCAGGTGGGATACCGAGAGGGCAGCACCGCGCGGTCGCGTTCAGCGACACCGTGCGGCACTGCCCTCTCGCGGTCGGATCTGGCCTCAGCTGCCCAGGATCACATCGGCTTCGGCGAAGAACTGGGTCACCGCATCATCGATCGAGACGGCACCCAGGCCGATCGACTTGCCGAGGTCCCAGAACGTCTGCTCCAGCGAGCCGAAGCCGACGACCGGGACGGGCGGTGCATCGCCGATGCGGTCGGCCGACGCCTCGATGTAGTCCGCGACCTGCTTGTCGGCGCCCTCGAGGGTCGTGCCCTCGAGCTTCGACGACGACGCCGGGAATCCGAGCGTCGTGCCGAAGATCTCGCCGGCGGCTTCGCTGTTCACGACGAAGTCGAGGAAGATCGCCGCGGCTTCGGGGTGCTCGGTGTTCTCCGCGATCGCGACCTGGAGCCCGGCCTGGCGGTACAGGTCCTTCGAGCCCTCCTTCGCGGTGGGCGGGGCGATCATCGAGATCGACGAGGCGCCGGAGTCGGCGAGGTAGCCGCCCAGGAAGTTGCTCCAGCTCATCTCGCTCGCCGTCATCCCGGCGCCGAAGCCGGACTTCGGCGAGAGCTCCTCGAGCGTCTGCTGCGGCACCGTGACGCCGTCGCGGATCGTGTCGCCCGACTCCCAGAACTCCCGCAGGTCGTCCTCGGTGAAGCCGAGTTCGCCGTCTTCGGTGAAGAGGTTGCCGCCGTCCGCGCGCAGCTGCAGTTCGAACAGCTGGATGCGCTGCGTGTAGTCGGTGCCGCCGTAGACAGCGCCGCCGGTGGCATCCGTGACCGAGGCCATCCACTCGTCGAACTCCTCGAACGACGTGCCCTCTTCCGGTGCCTCGACGCCCGCCGTGGCCAGCAGATCGTCGTTGACGAAGTTCGCCCAGAGGCTGTAGCCGGTCGGCAGCGAGTACTGCACGTCGCCCAGGGAGCCGGTGCCGAGCAGCGCATCGTCGAACGTCGACATGTCGATGTGGTCCGACACCTCGGCGAGGTCGAGCAGATTGCCCGATTCGCCGTACTGGCGCAGGTAGCTGTCCGAGAACTGGAACACGTCGGGGAGCCCGCCGCCGGCGGCCTCGGTCTGGCGCTTCTCCCAGAAGCTCGGGAAGTCGGTGAACGACACGTTCACCGTGATGTTCGGGTGCTCCTCGTTGAACGCCTCGATGAGGTCGTTGTACCGGGTCGCTCGGTCGTCGTTGCCCCAGAAGGCGTAATCGATCGAGACCTTCTCGTCGGGGTCGTACTCCTCCGACGCGCCGGAGTCGCCGCTGCCGCAGCCGGCGAGGACGAGGGCGGCGCCGGTCGCCAGCGCAGTGGCGGTGAGAAGGCGGCGGGGTGTGGGCATGGGGGCTCCTGTCGTGTGGGGGAGGGATCAGAACGTGGCGGCGTCGACGAGCGGAGCCGACCGGACGGCGCTCTCGACGGGCGCCAGCACGAAAGCGACGCCCTGCGACTCGAGCGACACCTGCGCGACGGCGGCGCCGGTCTCGGCATCCGTTCCGTCGATGGCGACCTCGACGGGGGCATCGCCGTGGTTGATGAGGGTCACGAGATCGCCGCGACGCGCGACTTCGACTCCGGCGGGCAGGTCTGCGACGACGGACCGGGCACCGGATGCTGCGACGACGGCGTCGACGATCGCACCGATGGCGTCGCCGGAGGGCTGGGTGGCCGCGTACCACGCCTCGCCGGCACCGAAGCGGTGCTGTGTGATGGCGGGGGACCCGGCCTGCAGTCCGGTCTCGAACGTCCCGAGGACCGTCGCCCCGGCGGTATGCACGGTCTCGGCCACGAGGCGACCGGCATGCGTCTCGCCCTCGAACGAGAACGACACGGTGCCGCGGGCTGCAGCGGCACGAGCGGCCTGAGCGGCGTCGGCGCTCAACGCACCCACCCCGCTGCCTCCGGTCGATTCGCCCGCGAGGGCGCCGAAGTCCTCGTAGCGCAGTCCCACCACATCCCCGAGCAGGGTCAGGAAGCCGCCGGAGCGGAACTGGTCGTGCTCGTCGACGATGTCGGTGAACGGGCCCGTGACGAGCGTCCCGCCGTCCTCGACGAAGCGGGCGATCGCCGACGCTCCTTCTTCGCGCAGCAGATACAGCACGGGCGCGATCACGAGGTCGTACCCGGCTCCGGCATCCTCGGGCGCGATGATGTCCACCTGGATGCCTCGTTCGTGGAACGCGCCGTACCACTCCAGCGTCAGCGCCAGGTAGTCGATCTCGGTCGGGTGGTCGCGCTCCTCGACGGCCCACCAGTTCTCCCAGTCGAAGACGAGGGCGACCTGGGCGTCGCGGCCAGGTGCGGGCAGATCGCCCAGGGCCGCGAGACGCGCGCCCAGTTCGGTCACGGCATCCCACGTGCGTGTGGACGTGCCGGCGTGCGGCAGCATCGCGGAGTGGAACTTCTCGCTGCCCGCGCGGGACTGGCGCCATTGGAAGAACATGATTCCGTCCGCGCCGCGGGCGATCGACTGGGCGGTCTCCGCCATCAGGGCGCCGGGGCGCTTCCCTGGGTTCCCGGGACGCCAGTTCACGGCATCCGTCGCCTGCTCCCACAGCATCCACGGCACGCCGGGCTTGAGCGAACGGATGAGATCGCGCTGGAACGCGGCATCCCTGATCCGATGCGGGTTGGCGGGGTCCGGATAGCAGTCGTCGGCGATGACGTCCATGTGCGGAGCCCAGCGACGGTAGTCGGCGGGCTTGAACGGGCCCATGAAGTTCGTCGTGATGGGCTGGGTGGCGCCGGCGTCGAGCAGGATCTTCCGCTCGGCCAGGTAGCACTCCAGCAGCATGTCGCTGGTGAAGCGGCGCCAGTCCAGCATCGACGACGGATTGTGGCTGTACGGCGCAAGGCGCGGCGGGAAGATCTCGTGGAAGGCGCCGTAGGTCTGCGACCAGAAGCTCGTGCCCCACGCGGCGTTGAGCGCGTCGATCGTGCCGTACCGCTTCGCCAGCCAGACGCGATAGGCGTCGCGCGCGGCATCCGAGAAGTCCATCCACAGATGGCAGCCGAACTCGTTGCCGACGTGCCACATCACGACGGCCGGATGCTTCACGTACCGCTCGGCCAGACGTCGGACGAGCTCGCCGGCGAGCCGGCGGTACGTCGGCGACGACGGCGCGAAGTGCTGCCGGCTGCCCGGCCAGTAGGACGCGCCGCTCTCATCGACCGGAAGGGTCTCGGGGTACGTCGCGCTCACCCACGGGGGAGGGGATGCCGTGGCCGTCGCCAGGTTCACGCTGATGCCCCCGGCGTGCAGCTTGTCGATCACCGTGTCGAGCCAGGCGAAGTCCCACACATGCTCGGCGGGCTGGATGCGCGACCAGGCGAAAATGCCGAGGCTCACGATGTTCACACCGGCCTCGCGCATCAGGCGGACGTCCTCGTCCCAGACCTCTTCCGGCCACTGGTCGGGGTTGTAGTCGGCTCCGTACAGCACGTTGGATCTCTTCATGGGTCAGGCGCGGCGGCGCTGGCGGGCGGGGACGGCGACGGCGGCGAAGGCTGCGCAGCCGAGGCCGGCGAGGATGAGCGGGGCGAGCATCCAGGTGAGGACGCCGACGAGGATGGCGGCGACGGCGAGATAGGCGGTGCCGGCCGGGTCTGCGCCGGCGGTGCGGGGGATGCCGCGGATGGCGGTGCGCCACCCGGTCTCGGGAGTCCATGCGCTGGCTGTGAGCAGCAGCGCGGTGCCGAGGGCGACGAGTCCGGCCCATCCGATGAGGGCGACGGCCGGCCCGCCGGGGAGTGCACCAGACTGGGCGACGATGACGTCGAGGGCGAGCACGATCGCTGCGGCGGCGGTGATGACGCCTGCGATGAGACCGCCGGGCAGGAGGGCGAGGCGCCAGTCCTGCCAGAAGGTGCGCGCGTGGGATTGTTCGGCGGCGATGTAGCGGCGCAGGTGCCGGATGCCGGCGGCCAGCGCTGCGGGCAGGGTGATGATCGGCAGCGCGGCGATGGTGACGAGCAGGCCGGTCCAGAGCACCTCGCCGAACAGGGCGAAGACGCCTTTCGCGCCGGGGTGGCGGGCCGGTGCGTGGTCGCCGAGGGTGGGGCCTGCGCCCGAGGCCTCGGCGCGTCGCGCGGCGCGGAGCTGTCTGCGGTCCACGGGTCAGCCCTTCAGACCTTGGGTGGCGACGCCGTCGACGAGGAAGCGCTGGAACACGAGGAAGAACGCCAGGACCGGGATGAGGGCGACGAAGGATGCCGTGACGGTGGCGCCGTAGTCGCTGGAGGAGGTCTGGTCGTTGTAGAGGCGCAGCGCGATGGGGAGCGGGTAGTTCTCGGGGCTGGTGAGGTAGAGCAGGGGACCGAGGAAGTCGTTCCATGCCCAGATGAAGGCGAAGATCGCGCAGGTGATGAGCGCGGGCTTGATGAGAGGGAGGATGATCGCCCAGAAGATGCGGATGTGGCCGGCGCCGTCGATGCGGGCCGCTTCGTCCATGTCGCGGGGCATCTGGCGCATGAACTGGACGAGCAGGAACACGAAGAACGCTTCGGTGGCGAGGAACTTCGGCAGCAGCAGGGGCCAGAACGTGTCGACGAGGTCGAGCTCGTTGAAGATGATGTACTGCGGGATGATCACGACGTGGAACGGCAGCAGCAGGGTGCCGATCATCGCGGCGAACAGGATCCCGAGGCCCTTGAACTGGATGCGGGCGAAGGCATAGGCGGCGAGGGCGCTGGAGAGCACGGTGCCGATGACGGCGCCGGCGGCGAGGATGAACGAGTTCAGGAAGAACCGCCACATCGGTACTCCGGCGATGCCCTCCATGACCTTGGCGTAGTTGTCGATCGTGGGGGCGTTGGGGAGCAGGCCCATGTTGGAGCCGAACTCGCTGTTCGGCTTGAAGGTGGCGAACAGCAGCCACACCAGCGGGTACAGCACGATCGCGGTCACCACGATCAGCACGACGAACCAGATGACCGTCTGCCAGGTCCTGCGCTTGATGGGTCGCCGGGCCGGAGCCTTGGGCGTCGTCTGCTGCTGCGCGAAGACCGGGGTCGTCGCGGAGGGCGATGTCGGGGTCGTGTTCGAAATGCTCATCGGTTGTCTCCGGCGTAGTGGACCCAGGATCGCTGGGTGCGGAAGAGGATGAAGGCGATGATCGCGACGACGATCAGCAGCACCCAGGCGATCGCGGCGGCGTAGCCCATCTGGCCGTCGGAGAATCCGCGCTTGTACAGGTACAGGGTGATGAAGTTCGTCATGCCGGCGGGTCCGCCCGAGCCGTTGGAGATGATGTACGCCGACGCGAACACCTGGAACGCGCCGATCAGGCCGAGCAGCAGGTTGAAGAAGATCACCGGCGACAGCATCGGCATCGTCACGGCGCGGAACCGGTGCCAGGCGCCGGCGCCGTCCATCTCGGCCGCTTCGTACAGCTCCTTCGGGATCTGCTTGAGGCCCGCGAGGAAGATCACCATGGTGGACCCGAACTGCCAGACAGCCAGGAGGATCATCGCCGGGAGCACGAGGTTCGGGTTTCCGATCCAGCCGCCCAGATCGATGCCGAAGAACGACAGCGAGTTGTCGACGGGGCCGTCGTTGGCGAACATCGCCCGCCACACGATCGCCACCGACACCGACCCGCCGATCAGGGACGGGGCGTAGAACGCGGAGCGGAAGAACCCGGCCCCCTTGTCGCGGTAGTTCAGCAGCATTGCCACCGTGAGGGCGGCGGCCAGGGTGATCGGAGTGCCCACGAGCACGTAGATCAGCGTGATCTGCGCGGACTGCATGAACGCCGGATCGGTGGTGAACATCCGCACGTAGTTGTCGAAGCCGATCCACTTCGGCGGCGAGAAGATGTTGTAGCTCGTGAACGACAGGTACAGCGAGTACGCCATCGGGATCAGCGTGAGGCCGAAGAACCCGACCAGCCACGGGATCAGGAACCCGTACCCCGCGACCGTCTCGCGCATCGCCCGTCGGCGCAGGCCCGGGCGATCGCCGTGTTCTGGTCGGCTGCGGCGGAACAGAGACCGGTTCGACGACTTCTCGCCGGTCACGATGACGCGGGTGGCTGTGGTGCTCACGGGATACTCCGATGCGGGAACGAGTGCAGGGGGCGATGGGGGGTTCCGGGGCGGGCGTTCGCCCGCCCCGGAACGGGCATCACTGGGTGAGGACGACGTCCATCTCGGCGAAGAACTGCGTGACAGCCTCGTCCACCGTGATCGTGCCGAAGTTCAGCTCGGTGCCGAGCTGGCGGAACTTCTCCTCGAGCGTGCCGTAGCCGACGATCGGCACCGGCGGCGCGTCGCCGAGGCGGTCGGCGATCGACTCCTCGTAGTCCTTCACCTGCTGGCTGATCGGGTCGAGCTCGGCGGCCTCGAGTGCGGTCTCGGATGCCGGCAGGCCTCGGTTGGTGCCGAAGATCTCACCGGACTGCGGCGAGTTCACGAGGAAGTTCACCAGGGTCGCTGCAGCCTCGGGGTGCTCGGTGTTCGCGGCGATCGTGTGCAGCATCGACGGCTTCAGGTACAGATCCTTTGCGCCCTCCTCCGTCACCGGGGGAGCGATGAGGTTCAGCTCGGTGTAGCCCTCGCCGAGGCCCGCCAGGTAGCCGGAACCGAAGTTGTCCCACGTCAGTTCGCTGGCTGTGAGCGCACTGTCGAAGCCGCCCTTCGGGAGGACCTCCTCGACGCGCTGCTGCGGAATGCCGATGCCGTCGCGGATCGACTGACCGGACTCCCAGAACTCGGCGAGACGGTCCTCGTCGAAGCCCGCTTCGCCGTCCTCGCTGAAGAGGTCCTCGCCTTCGGCGCGGAGCTGGAGTTCGAAGTTCTGGATGCGGCCGGTGTAGTCGCCGCCGCCCCAGAACGCGCCGCCCGAGGCGTCGGTGACCTCGCTCATCCAGTCGGTGTAGTCCTCCCACGAGCCGCCGGCGAAGTTCTCGACGCCCGCGGTCTCCAGCAGCACCGGGTTGGTGAACAGACCCCACGCGTTGGTCGAGGTCGCGATGCCGTAGGTGGTGTCGTTGACCACGCCGATGTCGAGGATGTTCTGCGGCAGCGGGTCGGTTTCGATGATGCTGCCCAGGTACGGGTCGAGGTCGAGCAGCAGGCCGTTCTGCGAGTACTGGCGCAGGTAGGAGTAGTCGAACTGCATGACGTCGGGCAGGTTCTTGCCCGCGGCCTCGGTCTGACGCTTCTCCCAGAACGCGGGGAAGTCGAGGAACGAGGAGTTGACCTTGATGTTCGGGTATTCCTCGTTGAACGCGGCGATCGCCTCGTTGTACAGCTCGGCCCGCACGTCGTTGCCCCAGAACGCCAGGTCGAGGGTGACCTTCTCGTCAGGGTCGTAGGTCGCTCCGGCCTCGGGCTCGCTGCTGCTCGAGCAGCCGGCCAGGACGATGGCCGCGGTGGCGGCGAACGCGCCGACCGCGAGCACACGCTTCTTGTTGAACATCTTTGTCCTCTCTGTGAACGCCTCTGTTCGGACCACGGAACCTCGGCGTCGCGGGTGGGTCTTGCATGCGCCCCTTGGTGCGGGAAAGCGCTTACCGAAAACGTAGCTCAGATAAAAACGTTTCGCAAGCCTCGATCGTATAACGCTATCCAACGTTGTAGAACGGGATCGGCCGTGACGGATCACGGACGCGATGACGAATCACGGACGAATCCGGCCGATCGATTCGTGGAACGTCACAGGGGCCGTGAATCGTCCGATCCGCGCGGTCAGGCCGTCGAGGCTCGGGCGCGCAGCTCGAACGGCGTCACGAACTCGCGGGCGTCGTCCGGTGCAGCCCCGCGGATCCGCTCCAGCAGGAAGGTCACGGCTGTGCGGGCGGTGACCTCGTGCGCGGGGGAGACCGAGCTCAACCGCGGCGTCACGAACTCGCTCTCGGGCAGGTCGTCGAAACCGATCACCCGCACATCCTCCGGGACGCGGATGCCGGCATCCGCGAAGCCCCGCAGCGCACCGATGGCCACGCCGTCCGTCGGGCAGAACACACCGTCGACCTGGATGCCGGAAGCCACCACGTGCTGCGCGGCACGATAACCCTCCGCCATGGTGAAATCCGTGACGTCGAAGAAGAGCCGCGGATCGGGTGCGATCCCGGCATCCCGAAGCGCCTGCTGATAACCCTCGAGTCGAAGGTCGCGCACCGAGTCGGACAGGGCGAAGCGCACGTCGAAGATCGCGACGTCGCGCGACCCCTGCGCGATCAGGTGCGCGGTCGCGGCGTACGAGCCCTCCACGTTCGGCATGGCGATGTGATCGAGCGGGCCGTCGAAGATCCCCTCTCCGAGCAGCACGACCGGGTAATCGACGCGCAGCAGGCCCTTGTCCTCGGGGCCGAGCCCGACGGTCGAGAGCAGCAGTCCGTCGTGCATCCGGTTCTGGGAGAGCGTCATGGCCTCGAGCTCGCGTTCGCGCACGGCATCCGTGTGCTCGATCTCGACGCGGTAGCCCTCTTCGCCGGCGATCGTGGCGACGAGTGCGGCCAGGCGCGCGAAGTAGTGGTCGCCGATGTTCGGGACGGCCAGGCCGATCGTGCCGGTGCGCCCGGTGCGGAGGTTCCGAGCGGCGGCGTTGACCCGGTAATCGAGCTCCTCGACGGCAGCCAGGACCTTCTGCCTGGTCGACTCGCGCACGTGCGGATGGGCATTGAGGACGTTCGAGACGGTCATGGGGGAGACGCCTGCGGCCTTCGCCACATCCTGGATCGTCGTCATCCGCCCATCCTTTCGCGCCTCTTGCCCGCACACGAATTGTATCGCTACAATTCCCGACGGGACCACCGACGATCCCGCTACCGAACCCACTCCTCGGAGAGACATCATGCCCAGCACCCGTGTCGTCATCGACGTCGACCTTCCCGGCGCGACGATCAGTCGCCACCTCTACGGCCACTTCGCCGAGCACCTCGGCCGGTGCATCTACGGCGGCTTCTACGTCGGCGAGGACTCGGACATCCCGAACGAGGGCGGAATCCGCCTCGATGTCGTCGAGGCGCTGCGCGAGCTGAAGATCCCGAACCTGCGCTGGCCGGGTGGATGCTTCGCCGACGACTATCACTGGCGCGACGGCATCGGCCCGCGCAACGAGCGCCCCCGGATGGTCAACTCGCACTGGGGCGACGTCGTCGAGGACAACTCCTTCGGCACGCACGAGTTCATGCAGCTGTGCGAGATGCTCGGCGCCGACGCGTACGTGAACGGCAATGTCGGCTCCGGCACGGTCCGTGAGATGAGTGAGTGGATCGAGTACCTCACGCGCGCCGACGACTCGCCGATGGCGTCGCTGCGCCGCGAGAACGGCCGGGACGAGCCGTGGAAGGTGCCCTTCTTCGGCATCGGCAACGAGGCGTGGGGCTGTGGCGGCAACATGCGCGCCGAGGCGTACGCCGACCTCGCCCGCCAGTACGCGACCTACGTCCGCAACCACGGCGACAACACGGTGTACCGCATCGCGGCCGGTGCGAACTCGGACGACTACGCCTGGACCGACGAACTCATGAAGGGCCTCGGATGCCTCGGCTGCGACGGCCAGGGGTCGTCTCCGTACCAGGCGCTGTCGCTGCATTACTACACGATGAGCGGCTCGTGGGAGGCCAAGGGCTCGGCGACCCGGTTCGACGAGGACGAGTGGTACCTCACACTGTCGCGCGCCTACCGCATCGAGGAGCTGCTCGCCCGGCACAGCACGGTCATGGACCGCCACGACCCGCGCAAGCGCGTCGGTCTCGTGCTCGATGAGTGGGGGACCTGGTGGGATGTCGAGCCGGGGACCAACCCCGGATTCCTGTACCAGCAGAACACCCTGCGCGACGCGCTGGTCGCGAGCGTGCACTTCGACGCGTTCCACCGTCACGCCGATCGCCTCGTGATGGCCAACATCGCGCAGACCGTGAACGTGCTGCAGGCGATGCTGCTCACAGACCCTGACACCGGGGCTCTCGTGAAGACCCCGACGTTCCACGTGTTCGCGATGAACACGCCGCATCACGACGCGCGGGCGCTCGCCGCGCACGTCGTCGACGGCGAGACGCGCACCGAGGACGGCCGTGAGCTGCCGCTGCTGTCCGCCTCGGCCTCCACCAAGGACGGCGCCGCTCTCGTGTCCTTGTCGAACCTCGACGCCGGCCAGGCGCGCACGGTCGTGCTCGACCTGCGCGGTGCCGAGATCACCGGGTTCAGCGCGCAGGTGCTGACGGCTGCGTCGACGGCCGACCACAACACCCCGGAGAACCCGGATGCCGTGGCCCCGGCATCCCACGACGGCATCCGTCGCCACGAGCGAGGGCTCGAGGTCGACCTGCCTGCGCACTCGTACCTGACCGTGTCGCTGGAGCTTGCATGACGGACGCGTATCTCTTCGTCTACTTTACCGGCGAGACCGGCGCGGACGATGAGGCGATCCGCTTCGCCGTGACCGCCGGGGACGACCCGCTGGCCGACTGGATCGAGCTCGGCGACGGGCAGCCGCTGCTGCGTTCGACGCTGGGGGAGCGGGGCCTTCGGGATCCGCACCTTGTCCGTCATCCGCACGAGGACCGCTGGTTCCTGATCGCGACGGATCTGCGCATCCAGGGCCGGCCCGACGGCTTCGCGGCGGCCCAGCAGACCGGATCGCGCGACATCATGGTGTGGGAATCGGCGGATCTCGTCACGTGGTCCGAGCAGCGTCGGCTCACGGTCGCGCCGCCGGAGGCGGGCAACGCGTGGGCTCCCGAAGCGGTGTGGGATGTCGAGCGCGAGGAGTTCTTCCTCTTCTGGGCATCCGCGCTGTATCCGCCGGAGGTCGCACCCGTCGACCGGCGGATCGAGGACTCGTACCAGCGGATGTTCTCCACGACGACCAGCGATTTCGTGACCGTCAGCGAGCCGGAGGTGTGGATCGACGAGCCTCGAGGTCCTGGGCGCGGTTTCATCGACGCGACGGTCGTCCGTGCCGGCAACACGTATTACCGGTTCACCAAGGACGAGGCGACCATGCTTCCCGTGCTCGATCGCAGCCGCGATCTGCACGCGGTGGAATGGGAGCGCATCGCCGAAAGGATCGGACACGGGCAGCCCAATCCCTGGGGCGGTGCGTTCACCGAGGGTGAGGGGCCGACGGCCTTCCGCTCGGAGCGCGACGGATGCTGGTACCTCTTCATCGATCAGCCCAGCTACCACGGCGGGGCCGGCTATCTCGCGTTCCGCATCACGGATCTGGATGCTGGGGTCCTCGAATCCGTGCCGGCGTCGCTGCCGCGGAGCCCGCGCCACGGCACGGTCGTTCCGGTCACGGCGGCGGATCGCGACCGTCTTCTCGCCGCGTTCGCGACGGAGGAGCCGGCGCATGTCTGACGGCTACCTGCTCGTCCACTTCGTCGAGGATCACGAGGGGCACAGCGAGAAGATCTACTTCTCGCTCAGCGACCGCGACGACCCGCTGACCTGGTCGCGGGCGAACGGCGGCGAGGCCGTTCTGGAGTCCGTGCTCGGTACGACAGGCGTGCGCGACCCGTATCTCGTGCGCAGCGAGGACGAGGCGTTCATCATCGCCACCGACCTGCGGGTCTGGACCGGTGCCGAGCACGACTGGGACGGCTGGACCCGCCACGGCAGCCGGTCACTCGTCGTCTGGCGTTCGACGGATCTTGTGACCTGGTCGGAGCCCTGGCTGGTCGAGGTCGCGCCACCGACGGCCGGGATGGCGTGGGCTCCCGAGGCGATGTACGACGCGGCCACCGGCGAGTACCTCGTGTACTGGTCGAGCACGCTGTACGACGAGTCGGATGCCGAGCATGCCGGCGACTCGTATCCCCGCATCATGGCGGCGCGGACGCGGGACTTCCGGTCGTTCGGCGAGCCGTTCGTGCTGGCGGACTTCGGTCCGGGACACGGCGTGATCGACCTCACGATGGTCGTGCATGACGGCCGCACGCATCGGTTCCTGAAGTCGACGGACGAGCGCTTGCTGTTCCACGAGGTGGGATCGTCGCCCGCCGCATCGGACTTCGAGATGGTCGCCTCGCGCATCGCCGGCGACCTGTACGAGCACGTCGAGGCGCCGCTGATCTTCTTCGACGCGAAGGCCGGATGCTGGTACCTCTGGGTCGATCAGTACTCGGACTGGCCGCAGGGCTACATCGCGCTGCGGACCACGGACCCGGAATCGGGAGACTGGCGCCCCGTTCCGCGGGAGGAGTTCACGCTGCCTGCGAACACGAAGCACGGTGTGGTCGTCCCGCTGCGCTCCGGCGAGTGGGATCGGCTGGCTGCCGCGTTCGGCCCATTCGTGCGTTGAGCGAGGCCGGCGGCGCCGCCCGAGTCGAAACGGGGTGATCGCTGTTCGGCGTGCACCGCGTTTCGTCTCGCTTCCCTCGCTCAACGAGCGAGGGCGGTCGAGGCGCGGATGACGAGCTCGGGCTGGTAGACGACGTTCGTGAGGTCGGGGGCATCCGCCCCGTTGATGCGGGCGATGAGGATCTCGGCCGCGGTGCGTCCCATTTCGCGCGCCGGCTGGCGCACCGAGGTCAGCGGCACTTCTGCGATCGCCGCGAACTCGATGTCGTCGTATCCGACGACCGCGACATCCTCCGGCACGCGGACGCCGCGGGCGATGAGCCCGTGCAGCAGGCCCATTGCGAGGTGGTCGTTCGACGTGACGATGCCGTCCGGGCGGTCCGCCGGGCGACGGTCGGCGATCTCGTCACCGAACGCGAGGCCGCGCTGAGTGGTGGCCGTGCTCGTCCAGATCGGCTCGAGCGCCGTCCCCGGATGAGCGGCGACCGCGAGACGCGCGCCTTCGAGCCGTTCTCGGACCTGGCGCACCTCCTCGCGCGCGCCGACGAAAGCGAGGCGACGCCGCCCTGTCGCGATCAGATGCTCGGCCGCGAGTCGACCGCCGGCGACGTCGTCGAGCGACACCGACGGCATCGTCCCCGCATCGTCGACCGCGTCGACGAGCACGACGGGCACACCGCGTTTGCGCAGTCGCTCCTGCCAGGCATCCACGGGACCGAACGGACTCACGAGTGCGCCTTCGACCTGCACGCGCTCGAAAAGTTCGAGGTGGTCGAGCTCTTTGGCCGTATCGTCGCTGGCATTGCCGACCAGGATGCGCAGACCGGCCTCGGCCGCGGCGTCCTCCGCACCGGCGACCAGATCGGCGAAGAACGGGTTCGCGATGTTGATGACGGTCATGCCGAGCAGTCCGCTGCGTCCGACCCGGAGCTGCTGCGCCGCCTGCAACGGCACGTAGCCCAGCTGTTCGCTGGCCTCGCGGACCCGCTCGACGAGCTCGTCGCTCACGCGCCCTGGCCGGTTCAGCGCGTTCGAAACGGTGCTGATCGAGACCCCGGCGAGCTCGGCGACATCCCGGATGCCCACCCGCTTCAACATCGTCCTCCTTCAGACGCGTGCCCTTCTGGCAATGGTATGCGCTTTCCTCGGTGCGGAGGCGAAACGGACACGTTCGGTCAAAAAACGTTTCGCACTTTCCTTGCCCCCGCGGTCCGCGGCGTGCAAGACTTCCGGACGAACCGTCGGAATGCGCTTTCCGCCCCTTCCTTTGCCACCGCTGTCAACAGGAGAGTACTGTGCCCAACGAGCCTGTCCGCGCCGCTCATCGTGCCGCGCAACCCGCCGACTCAGCCCCAGCTCGGCACCGGCTCCGCGCCGGTGCGGCGATCGCCGCGACCATCGTGGTGGCCTCCCTCATCACGGCGCCCCCCGCGACGGCCGTGCTCGCACCGGCAGACGATGGCTCCTGGCGCTTCGACTTCGGCACGGCGACGAGCTCCGTCGCCGAGGGGTACCAGCAGGTGCTGACGACCTCGCTCTACACGACCGAGGCAGGATGGGGGATCACGCTCCCCGCCGACGCGTCCCTGTTCGACCGCGACCGCAGCACCGACGGTTCTCCGGCGGGTGCCATGGAGGACGACTTCGTCGCCGGCACGAACTGGGGCTTCGCCCTGGATGGCGTCCCCGAGGGCGACTACGAGGTCACCGTCACGATCGGCGATGGGCTCAGCTCGGCATCCGGAACCAACGCGACCGTGACGCTCGAGGACGTCGTCCAGACCCGGTTCCTCTCCGACCGCGGCACGAATGCCACCGCGACCTACATCGCCACCGTCACCGACGGCCAGTTGACGGTCGGCTTCGCCGGGTCCGGACTCGGCGCCTACGTCAACGGCCTCGTCGTCGCACCGGTCACCCCCGATGCCCCCGCCGACCTCGCTGCCGCCAAGGTGGCCTGGAACGGCGTCGATCTCACGTGGACAGCCTCCGAGGGTACAGAGTCTTACCGCGTGCTGCGCGCCGACGTCGACGGCGACACGACCGGCGAGTTCACGCAGGTCGGCGAGACGGTCGAGACCGCCTACCGCGACGAGACGATCCGACAGGGCGCCGAGTACGCTTACGCGATCGTTGCCGTCAGCGCCTACGATCGCGTCTCGGCTCCGTCCACCGAGCTGCGCTCCGGCGTCATCCCCGAGCTCGTCGCCCCCGAGACCCCGGCCGACCTCGCGGTCGCTCAGGTGACCGGGGAATCGGTCGTCCTGACCTGGTCGGCCGTTCCGAACGGCGACGCGTACGTCCTCGAGCGCGCCGGCGTCGACGGCACGTGGTCCGAGCTCGCCGTACTCGAGACCCCCGGTCACACCGACACCGTCGACACCACGAAGCCGTGGTCGTACCGAGTGACCGCGCGCAACGCGGTCGGGTCGTCACCGGTATCCGAAGCCGTCGTCTCGTCGGTGTACGCGGCCCCGGCGCCGCTGCCCACGGGCGACGTCGTCACGTTCGACTTCGGCAACGGCCAGGTCGCCGACGGCGCGCTCGGAGTCACCTCCGCGACCGCTTACGACGCCGAGTGGGGCTACGGATTCTCGACCGCACCGACCGCCGAGGCGCCGGATGTCGACCGCGGTGGAGACGACCCGATCCGCAGCGATCTCGTCGCGGCGACGGGCGCGACCTTCGAGATCGACCTCGGCGCTGGTGACTACTCGGTGCAGGTCGTCGCCGGCGACGCCGATGCCGCGTCGACGACGACGATCACGGCCGAGAGCATCGCCAAGGTGCAGGCCAATCCGCAGGCCGCAGGTGCCTTCCTGGAGATGGCCTTCCCGATCGCCCTCGTCGACGGCCGGCTGACCCTGCAGATCGGAGGGGATGCCGCGGCGCTCAACGCCCTCACCATCACCCGTCTGCCCGCTCGCGTCGCCGGCGCCATCGGCACCGCGTACATCACCGGCGACTCGACCGTGCAGACCTATGACCCCATCGCGTACGCGCCGCAGGCCGGCTGGGGGCAGATGATCGACCGTTTCTTCGCCGACGACATCGCGTTCGCCAACCATGCGATCGGCGGCCGTTCGTCCAAGAACTTCATCACGCAGGGCCGGCTGGACGAGGTGCTCCGCGGCATCCGTCCCGGTGATTACCTGATGGTCCAGTTCGGGCACAACGACGCCACTCAGGGCGTCGACGACCGCTATGCGAGCCCGGCGGATTACAAGGAGTACCTCCGCGTCTACGTCGAGGGCGCGCGCCAGCGCGGCGCGACGCCGATCCTCGTGACACCGGTCTCCCGACGTTCGTTCAACGCCGAGACCGGCGAATTCAACGTGAGCTTCCCCGAGTACGTCGCGAAGATGACCGAGCTCGCCCAGGAGGAGAACGTGCTGCTCGTCGATCTCTCGGCATCCAGCAGGGCGTACCTGAACGAGATCGGACCGGATGCCGCCAAGGCCGTCTTCCTGCACGTCGACCCCGGCGTGTTCCCGAACCGGCCGGCCGGCACAGTCGACGACACACACTTCCAGGAGTACGGCGCGATCCAGATGGCGCGCCTGATCGCGCAGGACGTCGCTCAGCTCGACGATCCGCTCGCCGCGAAGGTCGCCGACATCGAGCCGCCGGCCGCCGTGCCCGCCGCTCCGCAGAACGTCGTCGCCGGAGCCATCAGCAACGGCGGAGCGACGCTGCAATGGGATGCTTCGGCGACCGCCGACATCTACAAGATCCACCGCCAGGCGGTCGCCGATCCCGAGGGCACGTGGGCTCTCGTGGGCATGGTGACGCAGACGTCGTCGATCGTGCAGGGGCTCGCCGAGGGCACCGCCTACCGCTACCGTGTCGTCGCCGTGAACGGTCGCGGCGAGTCCGAGCCGAGCGCCGAGGTGACCTTCACGACCAAACAGGCGCTGTACAAGTACGACTTCCAGCTCGCCGGCAATCCGCTGATGGCCGGGTACACCGAGATCACACCCGATCTCGCGTACACCGAGGAGCGCGGCTACGGCTTCGTCACGGCTCCGGGCGCGACCGCCGGCCGCGACCGCGGCGCGGCCGAGGGCTCGAGCGACCTGGTGCGCGACTTCATCCTGCCCGGCGACAGCGCGACCTTCGCGCTCGACGTCCCCAACGGCACCTACTCGGTGAAGACGTACTCCGGAGACTGGATCGGCTCGACTCGAACCAGCTTCCGGATCGAGGGTCGGGATGCGGGCAGCGGCAACGCCGGGCGCGGCAGCGTGAACGCGACCCTGCGCGGCCCGTTCCTCGTGACGGACGGCCAACTGAACGTCGAAGCGTACGGTGCGGCGGCGGGTACCCGACTGAACGGCCTGGAGATCACCCCGATCCTGCTCGGACCGACCGGACTCGAGGTCGCCGATGTCATCGCCGACCCGACGTCGCCGGCGATCTCGCTGGCCTGGGATGCCGAGGACGGTGTCACCTGGAAGGTCTACCGGTCCTCGCCGTTCGACGCGAAGCCGGTGGGTATCGGCACGACCGACGAGCCCGCGTACGTCGACACCACGGCACGCGTCGGACTCGATTACGAGTACTACGTCACCGCGGTCGACCAGACCGGCCTCGAGTCGGTGCCATCGCCGACCGTCGTGGCGTCCCTCGTCGATCCGGATGCCGAGGCGCCCGGCGCCCCGGCCGATCTGACCGTCGAGGCGATCGCGAAGAACTCGGTCGAGTTCTCGTGGGCTCAGCCGCTGGGCGCGCTCTATTACCTCGTCTTCCGCTCAGAGGTCGAGGGTGAACAGGGCGAGCTGATCGGCCTCGCCGACACCAACCGGTACACCGACACCGACGTGCTCACGACGATCCCGTACTTCTACACGACCGTCGCCGTGAACGCCGGCGGCGCGGGTGCCGCCTCCGAGCAGCTCACGACCGAGGCCGTCACGGTGCTCCAGCGCCAGGCCGAGTACCTGGACCGGGCGCCCGCCGCGGTCGCCACGGATGCCGGAACCCTGGTGTCCTGGCGGATGCTCGGCACCGACCCGGACGACGTGGCGTTCCACGTCTACCGCGACGGGAAGCGCATCACGTCCGAGCCCATCGCCGACTCGACGAACTATGTCGATGAGGCAGGCACCGCTGCATCCGTCTACTTCGTGACGAAGGTGCTCGCCGGGGTCGAGACCACCGAGACCGACGAGTTCGGCGTGCAGGACGGCGCGTTCCGCTCTGTACCGCTGGACAAGCCGGCCGACGCCTACACGAAGGACGGGCAGCCGTACACGTACAACGCCAACGACACCAGCGTCGGCGACGTGGACGGCGACGGACAGTACGAGCTGATCGTGAAATGGGATCCGTCCAACGCCAAGGACAACTCGCAGGGCGGGTACACCGGCAACGTCTACCTCGACGCGTACGAACTGGACGGAACGCGCCTGTGGCGCATCGATCTGGGCGTGAACATCCGCGCCGGGGCGCACTACACGCAGTTCCAGGTGTTCGACTACGACGGCAACGGCCGCGCCGAGGTCGTCATGAAGACCGGCGACGGCACGATCGACGGCGTGGGCCAGCCCATCGGCACCGCCGGAGCCGACCACCGCAACAGCTCGGGGTACGTGCTGACGGGCCCCGAGTACCTCACGGTGTTCGACGGCGCCACGGGGGCGGCGATCGACACGGTCGACTACACGCCGCCGCGCGGCGACGTCGGAGCCTGGGGTGACACCTACGGCAACCGCGTCGACCGGTTCCTCGCCGGCACCGCGTACCTGGACGGCGAGCACCCCAGCGCGATCTTCAGCCGCGGGTACTACACACGTGCGGTGATGGCCGCGTACGACTTCGACGGGACGAATCTGACGCAGCGTTGGGTCATCGA
The DNA here is from genome assembly GCF_045181065.1 of Microbacterium sp. M. GTDB lineage: Bacteria > Actinomycetota > Actinomycetes > Actinomycetales > Microbacteriaceae > Microbacterium. Next base: position 604,602 of record NZ_CP173721.1, read on the forward strand.
CTCGAACGACGCGGGCAGCGAGGCGCTGTACGGGCAGGGCAATCACAACCTGTCGGTGGCGGACGTCGACGGCGACGCGAAGGACGAGATCGTCTTCGGGTCGGCGACGATCGACGACGACGGGTCGCTGCTGTACTCGACCGGTCGCGGGCACGGCGACGCGATCCATGTGTCGGACCTGGTGCCGTCGAACCCGGGCCTCGAAGTCTTCGCAGCCCATGAGGAGATGCACGCGGCGCAGAACCAGGGCGCCACGATGCGCGATGCCCGCACCGGCGATGTGCTCTGGTCGATTCCGGCGACCAAGGACACCGGGCGCGCGGCATCCGGCGACATCGACCCGCGCTTCGAAGGCGCCGAAGGCTGGGCCATCGGCGGGGATGCCTCGTGGAACTCGCCGGTCGGGCAGCTGATGTCCGCCGGCGGCGAGCTGATCGGGGAGCAGATCCCGGCGGCGAACTTCCTGGCCTGGTTCGACGGCGACCCGCTGCGCGAGATCGTCGACCACAGCTTCGATCAGGAGGCGTACCGCGGGTACCCGACGGTGTCGAAGTGGAACTGGGAGACGGGGGAGTCCGAGGTGATCCTCGCCGATGAGGGGGCGCGCTCCAACAACGGCACGAAGGGCAACCCCAACATCCAGGCCGATCTCTTCGGGGACTGGCGTGAGGAGATCGCCTGGCGATCGGCGGACTCGAGCGAGTTGCGGATCTACTCGACCACGGATGAGACCGACCTGCGCCTGCGGACCCTCATGCACGACCCGGTCTACCGACTCTCGGTCGCGTGGCAGAACACCGGCTACAACCAGCCGACGCAGACGAGCTTCTTCCTCGGCGAGGGGATGGAGCAGCCGGCGGCCCCTCAGCTCCGTGTGACAGGAGACCCCACGGGGGCGTCCGACGCGACGGCTCCGGTGATCGACGGTCTGCCGGAGGACGGCTCGCTTCTCGCCAGCACGTCGACGTTCACGGTCGGCGTCACGGCCTCGGATGCCGAGTCCGGCGTCCGCACCCTCGACATCGCGTTCGACGGACGCCCTGTCGCACCCGGCGAGGAGATCGCGCTGGCGGACCTGGTCGGCCCGCACACGCTCAGCGTGAACGCGGTCAACCACGACGGCCTCGTCACGACGGCTTCGGTGCAACTGCTCGTGTTCGATGACGAAGGGGCGACGAAGGCCCCGGCGCGCGGTGTGCTGTCGAGCGATTCCGGCCACGGGGACGGGCTGCACGGCGGCGAATACACCGTGTCGATGAATCTCTGGAGCGGCGTCAACGGTGCTGTGTTCCGGCTGTACGAGAACGGCGAACCGGTGTCGACGAAGCTGCTCGACGTGAACTCTCCGGATGCTCAGGTGGCGACCTTCGACGTCGCGGGCAAGGAGAACGGCACGTACGTCTACACCGGCGAACTGATCAACGCCGCAGGCACGACGGCCACGACGTCGGTCACGGTGAAGGTGAAGGACGCCGCCCCCGCCGTACCCGTGCTCTCGCACGACAACTGGGACCGCAACGGCGATTACACGGTCACCGCGAACCTCTGGTGGGGCACCAACGCGACGACGTACACGCTGTTCGAGAACGGCGTGCCGATCGACGAGCAGGCGCTCGCCGCCGCATCCCCGAACGCGCAGCAGGCGGCCACGACCGTGACAGGGCGGGCCCCGGGGAAGTACGTCTACGTCGCCGAGTTCTCCAACGCCGCCGGGGCGACGAACTCCAGGGAGATCACCGTGACGGTCCGGTAGGCGCCCGGCGGGCGGGCGGGCAATCCGATCGACGGACGTCTCCGAACACTCCTGTAGATGCGGCACCGGGCCGCACAGGAACAAGGAGGTCAATCATGAGCTCTTCCCCGAACCGCCTCGTCGCCACGGTGTTCGGCGCGGTGTACATCCTCGTCGGACTGCTCGGCTTCGCCGTCACGGGAGGCGTGGGCTTTCTCGCCACCGAGGGCGGGATGCTCCTGGGCATCTTCATGGTCAACCCGCTGCACAACGTCGCGCACCTGCTGATCGGTGCAGCGCTGCTGATCGCCGGCCTGGTGTCGGTCCGTGCAGCCAAGACCGTGAACATCGTCGTGGGCGCGGCCTACCTGCTGCTCGGCATCGTCGGGTTCTTCCTCGTCGGCACGGCGCTGAACATCCTGGCGCTGAACACGTTCGACCACTTCCTGCACCTCGCGAGCGCGATCGTGCTGCTGGGCATCGGGATCGCGGCGGATCGCGCCGTCGACCGGGTGACGCTCGGTCGCACGGCCTGACGAGCGGCGTGACATGAACAGCTCGACGATGACCGCTTCGCCGGTGCCCGCTGTGCGCCGGCCGCAGGCAGAGCGATCGGCAGCGGCGGCATGGCCGTCGATCGCGGCATGGAGCGGTGGCCTCATCCTGCTCGCGCTCGGTGCGGGTGCGCTGGCCGCCGGGGAGGGCGGACCGGCGATCCGCGCGATGGGGATCGCTCTCGCCGCAGCGGGAGCGGCGGCGATCGGATGGGGAGTTGCGACGCTGATCCTCGGACGCACCGTCGTCCCGCGGATCGGCGTCGCCGGGGCCATGGCGAGCGCCGGCATCGTGGTGACGGCGTTCGCGCTCGACCCGGTGCGGATGGGCATCCTCGCGGTCGCGCCGGCGGTCGCGATGCTCCTCGTGGCCGGCATCGGCTGCGCGCTCGAACTGCGCGCGCGGCGATCGCGGCCGCACCGGTCCGGCGGCGCCGGGCGTGCACGCCTGGCGGAGATCATCATCGGCGCCGTTCTCGCTGCGGCCGTGGTGACGCCGGCGCTGTCGGCCGTAGAGGCGGGGTACCTCGCCCCTGCCGGAGGAGACGTGGTCGTCCCCGACATCGGCCACCACCACTGAGTCGACGGCCGCGCAGCCCCGCCGCATCCGCACACGCGGGCGGTGGGGCTGCGTTGTGCTTGCGTTGGGGCCGGTGCCGTGGCACACTAACGGAAAGCGTTTACCCCAGCATCCGGAATCGGATGCCGACCTCACGAACGGAAAGCAATGTCACAGGCGACGACCCGCGAGATCGGGATCATCATGAACGGCGTCTCCGGACGCATGGGCTACCGGCAGCACCTGGTGCGTTCGATCCTCGCGCTCCGCGACCAGGGCGGAATCGAGCTGTCCGACGGCACGCGCGTCACCGTGAAGCCGATCCTGGTCGGCCGCAGCGAGCAGAAGCTCGCCGAGCTCGCGGCCAAGCACGGCATCGAGGATTACACGACCGATCTCGACGCCGCTCTCGCCGATCCGAAGTGGGAGATCTACGCCGACTTCCTCGTCACGAAGGCGCGCGCGACCGCGATCCGCAAGGCGATCGCCGCCGGCAAGGCCATCTACACCGAGAAGCCCACCGCCGAGTCGCTCGAAGAGGCGCTCGAGCTCGCCCGCCTGGCCAAGACGGCGGGTGTCAAGACCGGTGTCGTGCACGACAAGCTCTATCTCCCGGGCCTTCAGAAGCTGAAGCGCCTCATCGACTCGGGCTTCTTCGGTCGCATCCTCTCGGTGCGCGGCGAGTTCGGCTACTGGGTCTTCGAGGGCGACTGGCAGCCGGCGCAGCGCCCCAGCTGGAACTACCGCACCGAGGACGGCGGCGGCATCATCACCGACATGTTCCCGCACTGGAACTACGTGCTCGAGAACCTGTTCGGCGACGTCAAGAGCGTCTACGCGCAGTCGGCCGTCCACATCGCCGACCGCTGGGACGAGAAGGGCGAGCACTACACCGCCACCGCCGAGGACGCCGCCTACGGCATCTTCGAGCTCGAGGGCGGCATCATCGCCGAGATCAACTCCTCGTGGACGGTCCGGGTGAACCGCGACGAGCTGGTGGAGTTCCAGGTCGACGGCACGCACGGCTCGGCCGTGGTCGGGCTGTTCGGTGCGAAGATCCAGCCGCGCAACGCGACGCCGAAGCCGGTCTGGAACCCCGACCTGGAAGACGGCCACGACTACGACGCCGACTGGCAGAACGTTCCGACGAACGACGTGTTCCTCAACGGCTTCCGTCAGCAGTGGGAGGAGTACCTCGAGTCCTACGTGCTCGGCACCGAGTACGAGTACGACCTCCTCGCCGGCGCCCGCGGCGTGCAGTTCGCCGAGGCGGGCCTCGCGTCCAGCGCCGAGGGTCGCAAGATCGCCATCGAGCCCCTGTCGCTCTGATGTCGACGCTTCGCCTGCTTTCGGCATCCGGGGAGTTCTCGGATGCCCAGCTGAACGACTCCGGCGCCTACACGCGCCCGACGTCGCCGTTGCGCAGCCGCGTCGCGTACGCGGCCGCGCACGTCGTGCCGGTGGTCTGGGGGGACAACACCCCCGGCCAGCCGGCCGACATCGACTGGGATTCGACGCTCGCGTTCCGACGCAACGTGTACTCATGGGGCCTCGGCGTCGCGGACGCCATGGACACGGCCCAGCGCAACATGGGGCTGGATGCCGCGGCCACCCGCGAACTCATCTCGCGCAGCGCCCAGGTCGCCCGTGAAGAGGGCGGCTCCGTCGTGGTCGGCGTCAACACCGACCACGTGGCCGAGTCGCACATCTCGCTCGATCAGGTGATCGACGCCTACAAGGAGCAGTTGCACTTCACGGAGGAGCAGGGCGCGGGGCCCGTGCTGATGGCGTCGCGTCATCTCGCGCGGGTCGCGTCGTCGGCCGACGACTACCGCCGGGTGTACCGCGCGGTGCTGCAGTCGGCGACGGTTCCCGTGGTGCTGCACTGGCTCGGCACGGCGTTCGACCCGGAGCTCGCGGGCTATTTCGGGGCTGACGACTGGCAGACGGCATCGTCGGTGCTGCTGGACATCATCGCCGAGAACCCGGGCAAGGTCGCGGGCGTCAAGATGAGCCTGCTGAACGCCGAATCGGAGATCTCGGTGCGCTCGCGCTTGCCCGAGGGCGTGCGCATGTTCACCGGCGACGACTTCAACTACGTGGGTCTCATCGGGGACTCGGGCGTCGGCGCGCGTCCGTACTCCGACGCCCTGCTGGGAGCCTTCGCCGCGATCACTCCGGTCGCGTCGGCGGCGATCCAGGCTCTGGACGCCGGAGACACCGCCGCGTACGAGCGCATCCTCGGACCCACGGAGGAGCTCAGCCGCCAGGTCTTCGCCGCGCCGACGTTCTACTACAAGACGGGCGTCGCGTTCCTCGCCTGGCTCAACGGGCACCAACCGGCGTTCCAGATGGTCGGCGGGCTGCACTCGGCGCGGAGCCTTCCGCACCTGGCGCGCATCGTCGAGCTGGCGAACGCCTCGCTCGCCCTGGAGCAGCCAGAGCTCGCACGCGAGCGCTGGCACGGGATGCTGCGCCTGAACGGAGTCGAGCTGTGAGCCGGTCGGATGCTCATCCGGTACAGATGTCGGGACGATTCCCGGATGGCAGGCGAAAGGGCGTCGGCGGTCCCGACATCCGGGAATTCTCCCGACAGGTGACCCGAGCCGAACGCCTGAATCGAACGAACGGACCGCACGCATGAGCCATCCGAAGCTGTCTATCAACCAGGCCACGATCAAGTACGCCAACCTGGCCGAAGCGCTCAGCGCGACGGTCGAGGGCGGCGTCGAGGCGATCGGCCTGTGGCGCGAGCCGGTGAACGAGGTCGGTCTCGCCACAGCCGCCGAGATGCTCACCGATTCGGGGCTGCGTTTCACGACGCACTGCCGCGGCGGGTTCTTCACGTTGCCGGACGGTCCCGCCCGCGCGCAGGCGCTGGACGACAACCGCCGCGCGATCGAGGAGACCGCGACACTCGCCGCAGCCGGGGCCGAGGGGTCGACTTCGATCCTGGTGCTCGTCGCCGGCGGACTGCCGGAGGGGTCGCGGGACATCGTCGGCGCCCGTGAGCGGGTGCGCGACGCGATCGGCGAGCTCGTTCCGGATGCCGCGGCCGCCGGCGTGACCCTCGCGATCGAGCCGCTGCATCCGATGTATGCGACCGACCGGTGCGTGGTCTCCACGCTCGGGCAGGCGCTCGACATCGCGGCGGACTTCGACGCCTCTGTCGTCGGCGCGACGGTGGACACGTTCCACATCTTCTGGGACCCGCAGGTGCTCGACCAGATCGCTCGCGCTGGCCGTGAGGGCCGCATCGCGACGTATCAGGTGTGCGATTGGAAGACCCCGCTCGCCGCGGATGTCCTGCTCTCGCGGCACTACATGGGAGACGGCGTGATCGACTTCGGCTCGCTCACGCGTGCCGTGGTGGATGCCGGGTACACCGGCGACATCGAAGTCGAGATCTTCAACGAGGACGTGTGGGCCACCGACCCGGTCGAGGTCGTCCGGCGTACGGCCGCCGCCTTCGACGCCGCGGTCGCCCCGCACCTGTGATGCTGGTGTCATGACGATCCGCATCGGACTGTGCTCGGTGACCTTTCGGGAGCTGAGCGTCGCGCACATCGTGTCGCTCGCCTCGCAGGCCCGTCTGGAGTCGATCGAGTGGGGTGGTGACGTGCACGTGCCGCCCGGCGACGTCGTGACGGCCCGTCATGTCGCCGCGCTGACAGCGGATGCCGGACTCGCCGTCGCCTCGTACGGGTCGTACTTCCGTGCGGGGGAGGGCGAGGACATCGCCCCGATCCTGGACAGCGCGTCCGAACTCGGCGCGGGCCGCATCCGGGTGTGGGCGGGGTCCGTCGATGCGGCGGACGCCACGGAAGCCGAACACGTCGGCACGGTCGACCGGCTGCGCTCCGCAGCGGCTGCGGCATCCGAGCGCGGGATCGAACTGGCGCTGGAATACCACGGCGGCACGCTCGCGAACGCGCCGACCGCGACGCTGCGGGTGCTGGACGAGGTCGACCACCCGGCGCTGCGCACGTACTGGCAGCCGACGGTCGGCGCGTCCGACGACGTCGCTGTCGCCGAGTATCGGGCGGTCGCCGATCGGGTGAGCGCCGTGCACGTGTTCTCGTGGTGGCCGCGCGCGGAGCGACTTCCGCTGGCCGATCGCGACGGTCTGTGGCGGGAGTTCTTCGCCGCGGCATCCGCGACGCCTGTGCCACCGCAGGACGCCCTGCTGGAATTCGTCCCGGATGACGACCCCGCCGTGCTCGCGCGCGAGGCGGCGGCACTGAGGGCGTACCGTGACGGCGTCTGAGTCGTCACCGACAGTAGGCTCTGGATCATGACCCCAGTTCAGGACCCGCAGGCCTCGCGCCCTGGGCGCGGCGCCACCCCCACGCTGCACGATGTCGCGCGCGAGGCCGGCGTCTCGCTGGCCACGGCATCCCGAGCACTCAACGGCTCGGTCCGCAACGTCAAGGGCGAGAACCGCGAGCGGGTGCAGCAGGCCGCGGCGAAGCTCGGCTACACGACGAACATCCTCGCGCAGGCGACGGTCCGCGGGACGTCATCGGTGATCGCGCTGCTGGTCGCCGACATCGCCGACCCGTACTTCGGTCTCATCGCCTCGGGCGTCGCCCGCGGGGCGGACGAGCAGGGGCTCATCGTCACGATCGCCGTGACCGAGCGCGATTCCGCGCGCGAGCTGCGCCTCGTGCGGGCGCTGCGAGGGCAGCGGCCGCAGGGGCTCATCCTGGCGGCATCGCGAGGCGCCGAGGACACCGCGATGCACGACGAGGTCGAGGCCTTCTCGCGGCTCGGCGGCCGCGTCGTCTCGTTCGGCGGCAGCATCGCGGACGAGCGCATCGTCGAGATCGACAACGTCGCCGGAGCCCGGATGCTGGGTGAGGCGATGGCCGCCCGCGGATACCGCTCCGCCGTGGTGCTGGCCGCAGCGGAGGGCATCCGCACCTCCGACGACCGCATCGCGGGATTCCAGGTCGGATTCACCGCCGGTGGCGGAAACGCTTCACGGGTGTACCGTTCCGGCTTCGCGCGCGAGTCGGGTGCCACGGCGATGGCCGCGGCGCTGGCCGACGGGATCGAGCCAGGAACGCTGGTGTTCGGCATGAGCGACGTCGTCGCGATCGGCGCGATGGCGGCGATCCGGGATGCCGGGCGCGAGATCGGCTCCGACATCGCCATCTGCGGGTTCGACGACGTGCCGGTGAGTCTCGACGTGACGCCGCCGCTCACCACCGTGCACGTGCCGCTGACCGAGGTCGGGTACCAGGCGTTCCGCGCGACGGTGGATGAGGACTGGACGCAGACGCCGCTCGACCTCGAGGTGGTCGTGCGCGAGAGCACTCCGTGAGCGGAGCCTCCCCTCATCGACGGCGCACCCGCAGGATCGTCCTGGGCGCGACCACGGCGGCCGTCATCGTGGGTGCGATCGTGCTCGTGACGAACGCGTGCGCGCCGATGAGCATCGCCGCATGGTCGGCGGTGCCGCAGGCCGAGGCCCTGATCGGCGACCGCGGCGAGGTCTCCGTGCACCTCATCGAGCCCAACATCAATGTCTCTCCACGGTGCGAGCTGCGTCTGCAGATGCGCGAGGACGTCACCGTCGACGAGCTGACGGACGTTCTCTCCCGGGTGGGAGCGACCGACACCGGTGAGCGTTGCCGCATCACGGAGGTGCAGACGGTTCATCCCACCTCGCTCTACGCCGACGATTGGACCGGCGTGAGCACGGAGGGGTGGACGCTGCTGGCCGATCGGATGCTGCGCGACCAGTGGTTCTCCATCTACCGATCGCAAGCGCAGGAAACCGAGCGCGAGTGGCTCCTCACGGTACCGCTGCTGCACGGGACGACCGCCGAGGGCGTCGCCGGCATCCGTGCGGCCATCGAGGGCCCACCGCTGGAGCCCGTGCTCGGCCCGACGAGCTGGGACGTGCACTGGGCGCCGTCGGGCGGCGAGCCGGTGCCGCACGAAATCGCGGTCGTATCGGACGCGACTCCGTCGGCCGCCGTGGCCGACGCACTCGACGACCTCGTCCCGATCATCGATCGCATCACGCAGGACGACGTCGGAGGCGATGGCATCGCGGATCCGGACGACACCCTGTACGCCGTGCGCGTCAGCGTGACGACGACGGAGGGACGCACGGCCGTGGCCATCAGGCTGACTGTGAACGACTGGTCGCTGGACGACATGGCCGCGAACGAGGCGCAGTACCTCGCGGACAGTCGTGCGGCGGGCTACGCCTCGGAATTCCTG